>NZ_JAVRCD010000069.1:39956-42600 GCF_034530895.1 Nostoc sp. DedQUE08 | reverse complement strand
CCTTGTTTTCCCTGAATTCACTTCTTGGCAACCTTGTCAATGCGTAAGTCCTATACACTTTAATTGTTCTCAAAAAGAAAGCCCCGGCTTCTGACGGGGCAAAACGTGCTATTTTTGCTTATAGAACAATTGTACTATTAAAAAATAGTATTAATCGAGGTAGAAGCGTGTAGAGTTTTCCCTAAAATCGAAGTCTTTTGGTTGATTTAGTTAACGAGTTTCTCTCCTTTGAGCATTCGCGCTGCGGCTTCAAGTAGAGCTTCTTCGAGATAGGGCTTGGTAAAGTAGCCACTAGCACCGAGTTGAGCGGCAATTTGTCTGTGCTTGTCTGCACCGCGCGAGGTGAGCATTGCGATCGGTAAGTGGTTGAGGTTAGAGTCTTTCTGGATGCGAGAGAGTAATTCCAGACCGTCGCAACGGGGCATTTCGATATCGCAAAATACGATATCGCAAGGCAGACCAGAGCGGAGTTTATCCCAAGCTTCCTGACCGTCACGTGCCTGTTCTACGCGATAACCTGCTTTGTTAAATGTCAGGGATAGCAATTCTCGAACTGTAATTGAGTCATCGACAATCAGCACTGTTGGGTCAATCTTCGCAGGAGAGGTATCTGGAGGAGTCAGTTTTTGTTGCCAAGAATTGCCACCAGCTTGTGTAGAAATCCGTCCCTGGAAGATGTCAATTATTTCCAGTACGTCAGCAATCGGCATAATCCGACCATCACCCAGGACTGTAGCACCAGCTACACCAATGGGTTTAGGTGCTGGGCCTTCAAATTGCTTAATTACAATTTCTTGTTCGCTTAACACCAGGTCAATCTGTAGAGCAATCAGGGTATTTGCCGATCGCACCACAACCACAGAAACCATATCATCATCTCTGGTGCCGCCATAGACATTACCGCGACTGATTTGGCGATTGAAGGTTAAAAGTTCCTTCAGGGGTCGGAATGGTAGCACCGTATCGCGCCAGGAAATAAATGATTGCCCATTGGCATCATGCTGAATATTTTTGACTGGAATATCTAGCGTATCTTCTACACCATCCATTGGGAAGGCGATTCTAGATCGATCGGAGACGCAGCAGAGAGCTTTACAAATACTTAGAGTCAGTGGTAAACGAATGGTGAAGGTGGTTCCTTTGCCGATCGCAGAATCGGTGTTAACTGTTCCCCGAATTTCGCTAATTTCGGAGCGCACCACGTCCATACCCACACCACGACCAGAAATTTCATCGGCTTGGTCTTTAATCGTAAAACCAGACTGGAACAGCAGATCGTAGACTTCCAAACGAGACATCGCTTTTGCCTGCGCTTCTGTAATCATACCAATCTTCACAGCCTTAGCCTTAACCTTTGCCGAATCGATGCCTGCACCATCATCGCCGACAGAAATGATCGTTTGGTTCCCTTGGTGGAAGGCACGGATAGTAATGATTCCCGCAGGTGGTTTACCAGCAGTTTGCCTTTCTTCTGGCGTTTCAATACCGTGAGCGATCGCATTATTCAGCATGTGAGTCAACGGATCGGTCAGATGATCCAAAATCATCTTGTCAATTAAGGTATCGCCACCTTCGATCACCAACTCTACTTGTTTGCCACACTTGATGGCGTTGTCGCGCACTCCTCGCCGCCAGCGATCGATAGTTTGAGCAAAAGGCACCATTCGCGCTCTCGTTAATCCCTCTTGTAACTGGGTGGTTACTTGGCGGAACTGCCTTGCTACGCGCTCGGTTTCTTCGGTAACAAAATCAATGTCACTAGCCGACTCACGTACTCGTACAATGCGCTCAATCATCTGCTGTGAGAGTGTGTGAAAGGGAGTAAAACGATCCATTTCTAGTTCGCTAAAACCCCTGTCGGCATTGGAATCAGACGTTTGTAACCCAGGGTCTTTCTTTTTACGTCCAGCTAATAGAGAAGCTTCCAGTAGCGATCGCTCGTACAACTCCTGCATCCTTGCGCCTACATCTGAGAGTTGTTGTACCTGAATTAGCAAGTTATCTAATGACTGTCGCAGTCGTTCATGATCCTGCTCTAAAGTATTGCGGTTTACCACCAACTCCCCAACTAAATTACTCATATCGTCCAGTTGCTTAACTGGAACCTTCATCGTTTCTTCAAATCTCGCAGCCCGACGACTAGAGGGACGGGTAGCTTGGCTGGTGTTCGATTTTACTACAGTAGAATGGGATATTGTTTGATTCGCTTCTGCCAGCAATTTCTCTAAGTCACCAAATTCATCTTTTATGGCTGGTGATGGAGTAGCATTTTTAGCTGAGACTGGTTGAGTGTTGAAGGGCTGGCGTTGGCGTAGACCGTCGTAGACATCGTTGTTGTTATCTGTACTTAGCAAGTCTTCCAAGGCAGCAAAATCTACTTCTGGTATCTTCTTAACTTTAGGGATGGGTGCTACGTCCTCTCCTAATAATGCTGCCAAGTCTGCAAATTCATCTTCTTGAGCAACTATTTCAGTGGTTTCTGTAAACAATAAATTATTTTCAACAACTGTGTTTTCTCTTGTATCAAAGGTAGTTTCTAAATTATTATTTTCCTCAGTCTCTAAAAGTTCTGGGCTTGTCTGGGCTGAATCTGAATTTTCCTCAAAACTAATAGTTTCTGATAGTTCATCCACAGTATTCTCTG
>NZ_JAVRCD010000069.1:0-39856 GCF_034530895.1 Nostoc sp. DedQUE08 | reverse complement strand
ATCGAGAGAGCCGAACAAATCACCTGGCTGTGCTTCGGATAATGCTGATTCTGAAGTTTCCCCAAAACTAATAGTTTCTGATAGTTCATCCACAGTATTCTCTGTGGTTTCCATCTGAATATAGGTCAATTCATTTGTCGTGACATCTTCAAACAGCAGTTGCGGATTTTCATCGAGAGAGCCGAACAAATCACCTGGCTGTGCTTCGGATAATGCTGATTCTGAATTTTCCTCAAAACTAATAGTTTCTGATAGTTCATCCACAGTATTCTCTGTGGTTTCCATCTGAATATAGGTCAATTCATTTGTCGTGACATCTTCAAACAGCAGTTGCGGATTTTCATCGAGAGAGCCGAACAAATCACCTGGCTGTGCTTCGGATAATGCTGATTCTGAAGTTTCCCCAAAACTAATGGTTTCTGATAGTTCGTCCACAGTATTCTCTGTGGTTTCCATTTGAATATAGGTCAATTCATTTGTTGCGACATCTTCAAACAAAAGTTGCGGATTCTCCTCAAAAGAGTCTAATGAATTAACTTCCAGATCGACAGCAGATATATCTGGGCTTCCATTAGTAAATTCTGGAACAAAATCTAAAGATTCTGGTTGTTGTGGCCTGAGAATTTCTTCTCCAGGATGCTGCGCGAACAAAGGCGTTTCAGGCGTGGAGGTATTGTTGATTATAGGAGAAATAGTTAAGTTACTTGATGTTAATTCATCAAATAAATTATCTCCAGAGTCTGATGATAATATTAAATCTAGCTGTTCTTGCTCCTGCAAATTAATATCAAAATCTTCTTCTATATCAAAACTGGCTATAGGAGAAGGTATGGACTGCTGATTATCAGCAAAAATGTCATCAGCCGCCGCAGTAAACAAACTTTCATCTAACGCCCTTTCTACATTCTGCTCAATTAAGGAATCGAATTCGTTCTTTTCCTCTGTGGTTTCCTGGTTCCAGAAGTTGCTCAGATCGTTTTCTGATTGAGAAAACTCAGGTTCTGTTACTGGAGGCGTATCAAATAAATCACTGATTTCTGGTTCACTTGTCGATAGTTGTGGCTGTTCTTCCATTTCAGCAAACAAGTTGTCCAAAGACAAGTCTGTTGGCTGGGGTAATTCTATGTAGTCACTAGGCGTAATTTCTTCTACCCAATTTGCATTTTTAGTTTCTAAGAATAAGTTATCAAAATTATTTTCTTGGTTAGTAGATAGTTCTACACTGGCGAACGGCTCAGTTTCTGGTTGAGTGACATTGCTAGTTGGCAATAGTTCATCATCATCTAACCCCAGTGTCAATAAATCTTCGACTACACTATTTTGGACAATCTCGCTATTAGTCTGGTTTGTATCACTAGAAATATCAATAAACTCTTGTAAAATTTCGTAAGAAGATGAGTCTAAATTTATCTCAAATTCGTTAATATCGCTCAACTCTAAAGGCGTAGCAGATGTTTGTTGATTTTGCGGTTCTGAATTATCTTTTTCTAGGAAATGGTCGCCAAATAACAAGGATAAATCTTCTGTTTTCGCGGTGGTTGTTGGGTGTAGCGCGTTGCTTATATCCTCATTAAAGGAGAGTAAGTCAGATAAATCGTTATGAGCGTCTTCAGCCTCAGTGCTGCTCAAATCAATTCCAAAGTCATCGATAGTAACAATATCTAAGGTTTCTTCTTGATGCCAGCTTTCATCTAGTTCGGGAGTCTCACCGTCAAATAAATCGGCAAGGGTATTTAACTCAGCTATTCCTACCTCTGGACCATTGGGATCGAGATTGTTACTGATTGGGTGTGCTTCGTCATGTGTGGTGAAAGTAAGACTAGTGTTTCTATTTTCGTTTAGTGGTATTCCTTGTAACTGAAGGGAGGGGCGTTCGTCGGAGACGTTGGCGTAGCTATCGCTACTATCTTTGTCTAGATTCAGTTCTTCAGTTGTCTGGGCTAACACCTTGGTGTCACCAGATAGAATTGGCTCTGATTCTGTCAGAACCGGAGATTGTTCATCAAATAAATCAGGGGTAATTTCTAATAACTCAATTTCTGCAAAGCTTAAAAGTGCCTCTAGTTGCTGACTAATTGCAATTTCGGCTTCTCTACCTTGCAGAACTAATTCTTGAGCTTGTTTGATTTCGGTAATGACAATTTTAGCTAAAGTCAGATAAGTATTTTCGGGATTGCCGATCGCACTGGCTGCTGCTTGACACAAACCACACCAGTTGGGCAAATTCCAAGTTTCACCAAGTTTGACTAACTGGTGACAGCATTGCTGGAGGTTTTGCCGAGTTGAAGGTGTTGTAGTTTGCTTAAATAATTGCAACATTTCCCGTAGTGTTTGCAGCACTTGGGCTTGAAACTCGCTCCAGTTATTATTTTCTTTAGCGGTGACTGGCGATAGCGCAGCGTTAGCGAGTCCGCGAGTGTCTAGGATCTCGTGGGGTGCTACCGAGTCTGGAGATTCCTGATGGGTGTCTTCTTCTGCCAGATCGGGAATATCTGGCCGCATGAAAATTCCTGTAAGTGTGGAGACATTCTCTATAGAGGTTGTAAGTTCTGTTGCGTCAGAACTGCTGGCTACTCCACTCTTTGCTTGTTCTACAAGTAGTTCCAGATGCTGATACAGCCATTGAAAAACTGGCTCAGTTTCTGACATCAAAGTATTAGCTGCATCTTCAGAAAGACCATAAGGCCCACTCAAATGCTCTAAAAGCGATTTTAGGGTATCTGAGACACCAAGAAATAAAGACTCTAACTTTTGGTCAATCTGAACCGGATTATCTTTGAGAATTTTGAAACAATCTTCCAGACGGTGGGAGGTATGCTGGATGCTAGTCAATCCAAGCATCGCCGCTCCTCCTTTGATGGAGTGAGCCGCCCGGAAGACCTCACTGATCATTTCCGGATCGTTCAGGGTACCCTCTAAATTCAGCAAGCCCTGCTCAATGGTATTCAGGTGATCCCTGGCTTCTTCGATAAAGTAACCCAAAATCCGCTGTTGTTGTTCCGGCAGCATAGTTTTTTAGTCAAGAGTCATTAGTCATTAGTTATTAGGCATTAGTCATTAGTCACTTGTACTGAGCGTTGCCGAAGTATTGGTCATTAGCAAATAACAAAGAACAAAGGACAAATGACAATTTATCTGGTTTCCATAGTTTCCACTCGGAAACGTTCAACGGAGGCGATCAAGTCACGGGATACACCTACTAAGTGTTGTAGGGCACCTGAAACTCGCTGTGCTTCTTGGGAAGTTTCTTGAGCGGTCAGTTCTACTGATTGCATTACATGAGCAACGGCGCGGGAGGTTTCCGTTTGTTCCACAGTGTCGCTAGTAATAGATCGCACAAGAATATCGATGCGATTCGCCACTTGAATAATGTTTTCGAGCGATCGCTTGGCATCTTCTGCCAATTTTGTACCTTTAATTACTTGTTGTGTGCCTTCTTCCATCGCGGTCATTACAGAGCCTGTTTCGCTTTGGATTTGCATCACAATTTGTTCAATTTCTTTCAGGGATTTGGCAGATTTATCTGCTAGCTGGCGCACTTCATCTGCAACGATCGCAAACCCGCGTCCCGCTTCTCCGGCTCTTGCCGCCTCAATACTAGCATTGAGTGCTAACAAGTTTGTTCTGGAAGCAATTTGAGAAATCAACGCCACAATTTTAGAAATTTCTTGGGAAGATTCCGCCAACCGCTTCACTTTGCGAGTGGTTTCGGCAACGGTTTCTCGAATTTCTAAAATCCCTGCTACGGTATTTTCTACTGCTTCGCCACCTTTCAAGGCGATCGTACTAGCATCACGAGCAACGGTTTCGGCTTCCCGCGCTGCCTCTGCTACCCGTTGAATCGAGTCGGTCATCACCTGTACAGAATTCAGCGTTACTGCCAACTCTTCTGCTTGCCGCAAAGCATCACTAGATAAAGCTCTCGCAAAGGTTTCAGAGTTGGTTGCACCTTTTGTCACATCCTTCGCCGCCACTTTTACCTGTTGCACAATATCCCGCAAGTTTTGAATTGTCAGGTTAAAGGCATCAGCTACGGCTCCTAGTACGTCGGCTGTCACTTCCGCTTGGACTGTTAAATCGCCTCTAGCAGCTCCTTCCACATCATCCAAGAGCCGAATCACCTGACGTTGAAGGTTTTCTTTGGCTTCTTCTTGTTCATCGGCTTTGCGTTGGGCTTCACTTGTGGTTGTGAAAATTACCCGCGCCATTTCATTAAAGCCAGTGGCTAAATGCCCCAATTCATCTTCGGAAAACACTGTGGCTTGAGCATTCAGATTTCCTTGACGTACAGCCTCAAACTGAGCTTGGAGGTCATCAGTTGTGCGCCGAATTTGTTTAAGCGCCAGATTCCCCATGAAGCCTGCGGTAGCAAAACCTGCAATCCCAGCGGCTAGTGACATTGCCCAACCTGTGTTTCGTACTGATTCTCGTTGTTGGGGTGGCGAAAATGTGGTAGCGACAAAACTAACTGTGGCTACAACCAGCGCCGAGACTATGCCCACACTTCCAGCAATTAGCCATTGTTTTCGTTCAATGGAGGCATTTTCTAATGGTGCTAACCATCCCTGCTCGATGCTGACGTTGGGTTCTAGTTTGGAGATATCTGTTTGGCTAAAGACTGGAACGGCTTCATGGGAACCAGTCATTGAGAAAAGTTCTTCTTCGCGATCGGCTGAATTACTTGCAAAAGCCTCTGCTACTTGAGGGCGTCCAGTGTCACTAGTTTCTGCTGGAGCAGAATGCATTGTGACATTACCGAAGTTAGAATCTCCTTCGATTAGGTCAAACCCTGGAATATTGCCTAAATCGTCAAATTCCTCAAAGTCATCTAAAAACTCGATATTGCTCTTAGAATTTTCTCCATTCAGTATATTGCTTGAGTCTTCATAAGAGTTTAAACCATCTGAGCCAAAGGCAGACTCAAATGCTTCCATATCAAAATTTTCATCATCATCGAAGCTATTTTTACCACTGAATTCACCTGATTTAAAATGCTTTTCTTCTCGAGGTAAATTACTATTAAAAGCTGATTCGTTATCGGGTAAATTCGACTGAGAATCTGATTTTGCTTCAATTTTTTTTGGTGTTAACCAGCTATGGGATTCGGTTTCAGATAAGTTATTTTGACTGCCGTATTCCAAGTTATTTGTTGTTGGCGAATCATTTCTCGGTTCTTCTGCAACAATCAGTAAAGTTTCGTCTCCAAAATTAGATTTTTTATATTCTAAATTTCCCATACTCTGATCTGGAGACTTTGGCTCACTCAACAAATCAGGGAAATGATTCTCGTTATTATCAGTTTGTGAATTAGAAGATGAAGAGTTATTATTATCAATAGTTGAATTTCCGTAAGGAGAATTTATCCCATTATCTGAGAATTGACTATTTGCTAATGATTCTTCAGAAATATCTTCTGAGATACTTTCCTGCCAAAAAGCAGGCAACTCTAATTCTGTGTTTTCCTCCCAGTTTTTATTTGGCTCTTGTTCCTGTGATTCTTCATTCATGGCAAAAGGGTCATCACCAAAAGCTATAGAAGAATCTGATATTTTTTCTGTTCCAATACTATCTTCTGTGGGCAGTTCGAATGGACTTTTTGAAGATGTATCTTCAACGCCATTCAGACTTTCTTGATGCTCTCCAAAAAAGTTCAAATCAAGATTGTCGCTGTCAAACTCTTGATTAGCGCTTAAATCTTCTAATTCTGATTCGCTATATGCCAGTGGATCGGATATCTCTGAAGAGTTTATTTCTTCTTGACTTTCTGATGGATCGAGCTGTCCACTAAATGATTCTAAATATTGATTGATATTGTCAATTCCATTCTTGGCAAAACCAATAATTTCTCGATCGTTAGTCAAGCCTAACACCTGCTGATATTCTTCTTTTGCTACATCATAGTGTTGTAAAACATAGTAGATGTGACCCCTCAACAAATGGGTATTGGGGTCATCTGGTAAATTTTGCACCACTTGGTCAATTAAAGTGGCCGCAACCTCATAATTTCTTTGAACATAGGCGGTCATCGCCTGTTGATATGTTGGCTCGTAATTATCAATACTTGCTGCCATTTCCTCCTCCAATTTCATCCTGCCCACCTAGCACTTCGTACAATTGCCATTTGATCGAGCAATCGGAGACACTGATTATTTTTAGCACCTAATGACCACTCTCCACGTAAAAAGGGAGCCATCGTATCTGGAACACTAGTTGGTGGCATGAGATTCTGGACATCCAACCAGTCCATACCACCGATTTCCTCTACTGCTAAACCCACTATTGTGTCTTGCTCTTCAATGGCAATCACCGAAATTTCAGCTCTATCCGTGTTTAATGCACCTGCTTCCCCCAGAAATTGACCCAAATCGGCCACCCAAATAACTCGACCTCGTAAATTTAGAGTACCCAAAAGTAAAGGAGAAGCATTAGGAATCGGGGTGATTCTGTCAGGACTTAGTTCAATTACCTCCCGGATGCCAGTTGCTTGTAGTGCAAACTCCTGATGCGAGGGAATGTAAAACCTCAAATGTAACTCACCTTCAGGACTTTCTACTTGTAATTCTGGTCGAAAGTGGTCTTGACCGCTGCCACTTAAAAAGTCCGGTTTGCTGACCATGTTGTTTTTATCCTTATCCTCGCAGCAGTTGTTTGACTGTTCCTACCAACTCGGTTGGTTGAAACGGTTTGGCTATGTAAGCGTCTGCACCCTGTTTCATGCCCCAATAGCGATCGAATTCTTCGCCTTTGGAAGAACACATAACCACTGGGACATTTTGGGTTTTTGGATCGGATTTTAACCGCCGACAAACTTCGTAGCCGTTCATTCGGGGCATGACAATATCTAATACCACTAAATCTGGAGGTGCTATTTGAATTGCCTCTAATGCTTCTAATCCATCACTAGCATGGGTAACTGTTAGGCCAGTTGCTTTCAGGAGGTCTGTAATCATCTCCCTTTGCGCTATACTGTCTTCCACAATCAGAACTGTGCTCATAATTGTCTATTTACCTCCTGATTTAGACGTTCCTAATTGGAACATTCCCTGATTCCTCCGCAAGTATTAACTGTATAAATTAATTTTAGGTTCTCACTATTTTCCTGGATATTGACGTTTCACTCAGTTAACTGACTCTGTGATAACATCTTTTTACTCATCTTTTAATAGATCAACAAATCTTGGATCTGTTTATTTGCCCAATGCCCCATGACGCCACTTGCTCCACTTGGGGAGACCCCAAGACCGCAGTGGCTCCCCCATGCCCAATACCCAGTGCCCTATTTTCATTGGTTGTTAATATATTTCTCTACGAGCATCAGTAACTCAGTGTCTGTAAACGGTTTTGTCAAATAATCTGTTGCCCCGACCATCCTAGCTTTGACTCTATCCATAAACCCATCTTTCCCAGTAAGCATGATAATCGGCGTGAGCCTAAATGCTGTTGAATGTCGCAGCATCGCGCAAACCTCGTATCCTTCCAATTCCGACATAGCAATGTCGCATAAAATTAAATCTGGTTTGAGTTGAAAAACCAGACTCAGTGCCTCTAAAGGATTGGTGAGAGCGATCGCTTCATAACCTTGTGGTTGTAAGATGGAATTTATAGTCTCACCGATGGCGATCGCATCGTCAATACATACTATCCGCCCCATCGGTTTTTCTTTCAATTCCCTGTTATCCGTGTGTGTATCTGGGTGATTAGTCTCTGAGTATACTAGTTGTAGCCAACTTTGTTGCACATAAGGATATATTGCCTTAGCGACTGTCAAAATGTCTCGGTTGAGATGGCGAGCTAGTTGTCGCAAGGATGTTTTACCATCAGCCCAATGTTGTAGCTTATTCACGGTTGCTTCTGGTAAAGAAGATTGTAGCTGAACTTTGTCAGATAGCACTGGCAATTGCTCTGGAGACTGAATGTGTGGATAGAGTTGTTTCCACTGTTGCAGCTGCTTAGTGATTTTTGTCACCAATGGAGCAATCTCATAAGTGTTTAATTGCGGGGCAAGTGCTGCACCCTGATGGAAAATGAAGTTACCTTGGCGTAAACTCAGCAAATCAAAGAGAGTTTCATGCACCAAACCGTAAATGATACTACCAGCTATCTTAGGGTTGATGATATTCCGCTCCAAGAGTGCCCAAAGATAGGCATACTCTGGCGCATCGGTTGGTGGTAGGGTGGCAATTTGTTTGTCGGTGAGTCGCATTTCAACTCGATAATGACGTAAATAATCACTAATTCTGGATAAACTACTCTCGCCTTCTTGGCAATAGATAATTTGACCATTCAGGAAAAAAACGAACCAAGACTGTTGTTTAGGGCGATAAATGTTTGCTCCATCTCCACCCAGTTTGTTGTTATGGTGAGAGCTATAAGCTTCCACCCATAGTTGCCCAGTTCGCTGTCCCAATTCAATCAATTGCAGGATACTGCAAATATCAATTTCATTTAAATTTCCCTGCATTTAGCTAAAAAGTACTCCTTAAGTATTGCTGAATTCTGAATCGTGAATTATGACTTATTCTTTAAGTATTGATTATGGAGTATTGAAAAGATTTTTACTCTATGTCTGATTGTCATTAGGGAATACATTAAACTATAAACCTTTATCTTTCGTAATACACTTTGACAAAGCTAGTGTTAACACGGAAGTCATCATCACTGTCATCAGTACAAAATATAAAGGCGCGACCAGATCGCTTCTATAAGTATCAAGACGTAACATCTTGCGTCTATAGTTTTGTCTGTCTTGTTCTTCTAAACCCTGGTTCAGTGAGACAAGTTAACAGAATTATTTAAGGTATATCTCAAAACACGAACTTTAAGTGCATCAATAAAGGACTAACGGTGTGCTGTATTTAGCAGAAGTACAAAAACAGAAAGGTGGTTTACTCAGTGGCGGTGGCAAAACCGAACTGAAACTGCTAGCTTGTCAGCGAACTGACCAGAATTGGAGTACTGTGTCGGAAGAGGTGATTGCCGCTGAGGACGCAAGCAAATTAAATGATGGTGCTTTGGTATTGGCTGAATTGAATCCGAATCGTCAAGTGCAGCGGATTCAAGAAGCAGGGCGTCCACTCGTCAACATTTTGCAGAATTTTTCCCGCCAGTTGGAGAAATTTAAGCTCAAGGAAGATGAGATCGATCAGTGGAAACAGTCACTAACATTTCAGGCGCAAGAGTTGAATCGCCGTGAAATGGACATGGAGGTAAGAGCAGAACAGTTGCAGCAATTGGAGGATGAGGTACAACATCTAGAGGAGCAAAAACAGGAAGTTGACACCTCGCGCCAGGAAATTGAACGATTACAAGGAGAAATTGAGCGCAACCGCCAAGAGTTGGAAGGCGCTTGGGAGCATTTACGGGGTGAGCAGCGTCGCCTGGAGGAACGCCAAGCGGATTTTCAACAAGGGACGGTTTTGGATGAGGAGCAAAGTCGAGTAATGAGTGAGTTACTCGATCGCTTGTCTAGTCGTATTACTCCTACGGAAACAGTTAGAGAACACCTGCATCTAGCCTTTGAATTAGTCGAAAAGCAGCAAGCGACTCTTACCCCACACTGGCAAAAACTGGAGGAGCATAAAAGTGCGATCGCACAACAGCAAGAAGAAGTTGAGCGCTTGTCACAAACCTTTAGCGATCGCCAAAATGCGTTGCAAGAAGCGCAAAATTCTCTAGTTCAGCAAAGAGCGCAATTGCAAATAAATACAGCAGACCTTACCAGTAAGCAAGAGTATGCTCAGCTCGTCAAAGAGCAGTTACGAAACGCCGAAGAGTTATATCAACAGATGCACTCTTTAGCTGCAACATCTGGTGATGTAGTTCTTGGCAAGGAAGCTGATGTGGAGGCTTTGGAAAAAATGCCTTTAGAAGAACTACAAAAGATAGTTCAAGACTTGCAGCATAAGTTAGAAATCGACGCTAGCTTTGTTCACGATCAAGAACAAGAACTGAAATATAAACAAGAAGCTATAGAAGAACTTCAAACTAAATTAAATCACGCATCTGACCATGACCACATCAATTTGGAACTAGAACTAACTGATGAAAAAGACCTTTATCAGATGCTAAATTCCAGTTTGGTGGGACAACGCCGCAATATGCTACAGCATCAGAAGTTTCTCAAGCAACATCAAACTGTACTGCTACGGCGGCAAGGACATACTGTTACTGAGGAAGAAAGTAACAACAAAATTAATTTAGAACCGATTCTGTTACAAATTGAAAATCAGCGACAACAATATTCACAAGAAATCCAAAAGCTGGAACGTGAAATTGAGCAGATTCGTTCTGGTGTTGAGCTAAATCAGGGAATGATTGACAATCAAACTCACGATCTAGATGAAAAGCGCCAAGAACTGAAAGCGATCGAGGAAAATTTGCTATCCCTACGAAGAACAACCGCTGAATTATCTGGTCGAGTGAATCTTTATCAAGAAGCACTGCAACCAATTCAGGATTCTCTAGATGGATTACGGCAAAAGCTGCAAGGAATTGCAGAATCTTTGGATCAATTCCAGGAAACTGGTGATTATCAAGTCCAAGCGATCGCTCAGTTGCGTCATACTCTCCAGAGTTTAATGCCTCAGCCGGAATTACTAGCTTCTTAAAAAGCAAATATACTAGGCGATTAGAAATCGCAGCTACGCAAACTCAAAGAATTTGAAACCCACGGAGGTGGGTTTTGTCTGTATAGCCGCGAATTCTATTCGCCAAGGCAGGTGTGTTTTTACAAAAGTCTGTAGACCATTTTGCTTTAGTAGCGAGCTTAGAGGATGTTTGAAAAGTTTTCTTCTCGGTAACAAAACGTTCTAGATCCCCCTAAATCCCCCGATAAATTGGGGGACTTTGATTCCGGTTCCCCCCTTTTTAAGGGGAGCCAGCGCGGTCTTGGGGGTTTCCCCCATGAGCGACTGGCGTGGGCTAGGGGGGATCGGTTAGTGCCTAAAATCACAGCCAACCACTTTTCAAACAACCTCTAAAGCTTGATAGCGCCAATTGCGTGCAGCACCTTCACTATTTACGGATAATATACAGAATCTTGTATAAATTCGCAGGTAAGTTATGAATGCATTGGAGATGTCCAAGGCAAAGCGGCGACGTTGCACCAATTGGCAATTATCTACACCAACAAAGGGGAAGTGGATCAAGCGATCGCACTTTTCAATCAGTCTTTAGAAATAAATGAACGCATTGGTAATGTCCAAGGCAAAGCGACGACGTTGGACTGTCTGGAGTATCTACGCCAACAAAGGGGAAGTGGATCAAGCGATCGCACTTTTCAATCAGTCTTTGGAAATAGATGAACGCATTGGAAATGTCCAAGGCATAGCGGGGACGTTGCACGAACTGAGAATTCTCTACGCTAACAAAGGGGAAGTGGATCAAGCGATCGCACTCTACAACCTGTCTTTAGAAATAAGTCAACGCATTGGTGCTGTCCGAACTCAAACAATGACTCTGCGGAGGTTAGGAGATTTGGCACAACAGCAGGGTGAATACACTAAAGCGATATCCTATTTGCAACCAGCTTCAGAGATTTTGCAGCGATTGCAGTCACCACACGCTGAAAGTGTGAGTGCAAGTCTTGATAGGATAATTCGTAATTCGTAATTACAGTACGGAAAGATTTTTTGTCTCACGCAGAGGCGTAGAGAAGAACGCGAGAGTGTTTTATAAATAAATGAAAATTGCTGTAATGAGTCTTTGATACTCGTTAACGAGTGTTTAATACTCGCGGACGAGTCTTTTATACTCGTGGAGGAGTCTTTTATACTCGTGAATGAGTCTTTGATACTCGTGGACGAGTCTTTGATACTTGTGAATGAGTCTTTGATACTCGTGAATGAGTCTTTTATACTCGCGGACGAGCCTTTTATACTCGTGGATGAGTCTTTGATACTCGCGGACGAGCCTTTTATACTCGTGGATGAGTCTTTGATACTCGCGGACGAGTCTTTACAGTAATTTAGGTGAGAGAATCAGGATCTATGCCGAGCGATCGCAACCGTTCTCGTAATAATTGGGTTTCTCGCTGTGCTTGTTGAGCTTTTTGTTCTGCTTGTTGAGCTTTTTGTTTTGCCTGCTGAACTTCTAGTTGAGCAAGTTTTTTGTCTTCTTCTGGTGTTAAAAACCTTTGTCCTTGTTGGTTATACCAATACATCCACTCCCGTGGTATGCCTAGATAAATTCCTCGTTCGATGCCAATTCCTAAACCTATTTCTGGCAACCAAACTGGATTTCCATCATGTAATTCATAAGTATTGTTAACTAATTTGTAAACTTCTAAACGTGGCTTACGGCGACGAAATGGGTTGTAAACTACATAATACAAAATTCCCAATCTTGCATACTCTGCTTTTTTGGTCGAGTACTCACCACGGTATGTTTTAGATACTACCTCCAAAACTAATATCGGTAGTTTCTTCTCTTCCCAAAGCACGTAACTGGGACGGAGGTTTTCATCATAAAATCGCTCTACGCCCAGACTCAAAAACCCATCTGGTACTATTGGCGGTAAGTCTGGATCGTAATAAA
This sequence comes from Nostoc sp. DedQUE08, assembly GCF_034530895.1. Classification (NCBI taxonomy): domain Bacteria; kingdom Bacillati; phylum Cyanobacteriota; class Cyanophyceae; order Nostocales; family Nostocaceae; genus Nostoc; species Nostoc sp. DedQUE08. Next base: position 27,322 of record NZ_JAVRCD010000069.1, on the reverse strand, counting down.
TTCCCATGTCAACGCCAAAAAACCAATCCATGCGTTCAGGCCAAGCCATTGCCAAAAGTACTTTCAGTAAACCGGGAATCAAATCTTGTAATTCGTTATCCACTGGGGTGTCGTCAGAGTCTGGTAGTTCCTCTGATGAGGGCAAACAAGCTAATGGATCGTAATTTAGCATGATGGGCTGACTGTTTTTCGGTGATTAAGCTGTTACGCATACAACTTGCATTATCAGGGCGGGCTTTTCGGCTCACCCCACAATCATATTGAAAAAATATTAGTGCAAATTAAAGGCGCAACAGCTTAGTACATCTTTATTTTATTAATAAATTTTGATAGCAATTTAGAAGAACGCTAGAGTGTAATTTAACGTGAATTCAACAAATCTCTCCCTGCTTTGCAATAGCAATACTCAAAACTATTTCAAACAAATCCAATCGCCTTGTACTTGAGCGATCGCACCACCAGGAAATGGATCGGTTTGCGATCGGTTGGGCGCTATAATTAAAGCCGTTAATTTTTCAATGTGTTCAAAACTAGGAGCATCAGTCAGTATTTGCTGCAACACCTGACGCATCACCCGGCGTTGCAGTGCCAATGGTGCTTTCTGCAATACCCGACGATTTAACCTCAAGGGAAGAAGAGTAAGGGAATCTTCTTCATCCCCAATGCCCGTTTCCATAGCCTTTTCACGCAACTGCTGGGCAGCTTTTTCCAAATATTCCACTTCCGCTTGGAGAAGTTCTGCTGTTTGGGCTAGGGCTGATTCTACTTGGGGATTGAAATTTTCCCGTAAATATGGTGTTAATTCTTGGCGAATGCGGTTACGGGCATATTGCAAATCTTGATTGGTGGAATCTTCCCAAATTGGTAATTTAAATTCTTGACAAAATTGCTCTGTTTGTATCCGAGTAATTTCTAAAAGTGGACGTACTAACACAATGCCTGTACTTAGAGGGCGTTGCCAAGTTAGGGCTTGCAAACCATCAGCACCAGTACCGCGAATTAAGTTGTAGAGGAGAGTTTCGGCGCGATCGCTCTTCGTGTGTCCTGTAACTATATATTGATAATTATTTGCTTTGGCGATCGCACTTAAAGCTTGATAGCGCCAATCGCGTGCAGCAGCTTCACTATTTATCGGTTTGTTTGCTGTTTCTAAATAAAAAGATATACCCCAAGTTTTAGCTAAATTTTCGACGTGGTTAGCATTAGCTTCGGAGTCAGAACGCCAGCGATGATCGCAGTGAGCAATACCTAAATACCATCCCCATTTGAGTTGTAAATCTAAAAGTAATTTTATTAAACACAGAGAATCTTGTCCGCCGGAGACAGCGATTAATAGCCGCTGGTTTCGCTCAAACAAATGGCGCGATCGGATTGTGCGATGGATTTTTGCATGTAAGGGAGTCCATACCATTTTATGTTTTCAGCGCACACAGACACAGATAATTTTCTATTATATCTGTATATATCAACTTGGGTATTAGTTTTTACCTTCATTCAATTGCTATCGAAGGTCGTCAAGGGGAGAGTTTTCGTGTTTGATGTCTAATCGATTATCTTCGATTTCAGTTTCATCAGGGCAAAATTCTAAGCACACTCTAATTTTACCTGTTCGCCATTGTTGACCGGGTATTAAAATACAACATTCAAACCCTTCTCCAAATACTCTCGATCCTGACGATGTAAAGTGTTCTGCCCAAATTTTTTTGATTTCCTTGAATAACTGAAACACTATTTGAGTGCGGGGTAAATTTTCAAATGCTTCTTGATGAAAATGCACAACGTCATCATCAGAATTTAGAGGTTCCCATTCATCATTCATAATCAATTTCCTGTAACTAAATTTATAGTTCCCAAGAGTTCGGAATTAATTGTTTGGATTTGACTTATAACTGCAACTTATTTAACTATCACTGCTAAGTAGGTCGGTGTAAAAATTTATTGTTGGGATAAGGCAAGAAGCAGGAGGAAAAAGGGTTTTAGTTTAGTTTATCTTTCTTCACATAGTTTGGTTTTATTGTGCCAACTTACTTAGTTGTGGGAAAGTAATGAAGAGATCCTGAGTACAGTTAGCGGTAGCGGAGCGTTTAGCCCATGCTGAGTAATGATAATCGGACTGAAGATGAGGCGATAGAGATAATTTACTTACAAATAATGGTGTTAACTATAACCGAGTATATTTTTCCCATCCAAGGGTGAGGGACATTATACATCATAAATTTCTGTTGTAATTAGTGCTGGGTAGAGCTAGCGTAAAGTGGACAATTTGACAATCTTTAATACTCAAACCACTTGGCGTATAGTCATAATCTGTCCGCACGCAAGAAGAACGTAAGACACTTAATATATGGTTCAGAATCTCGAAAGAACACGCCAGAGTGCAAGGTTTCCAGAAACTGCACCGGCTGCTAATCCCGTATTTTTTAGAACCTATAGCCGCCGTACAAAGGCGGGACTTAGGGAAACATGGGATGAGGTATGCGATCGCACTATACTCGGCTTAGTCGAGTTGGGAAAGCTAACTCAAGAAGAAGCTGCCACACTGGATAAGATGCAGCGTAACTTGAAAGCTATGCCCAGTGGGCGCTGGCTATGGGTTGGTGGTACAGACTGGATAACCAAGCCCAAGAACTTTTCCGGCGCTTATAATTGCACCTCTACCAATCTCGAAGACTGGAGTGCCTTCGGGTTAATGATGGATCTGGCAATGATGGGCTGTGGTACTGGAGCCGTCTTAGAACCACAATTTATTAACCAGTTGCCCCCCATCCGTAATCAACTGAATGTCACTGTACAAGGTGAAATTGGCAGCACTCCTGTGCAACAGCGACGTGAATATACTCAAACTCATATACAAGGAAATAACGTCACTATTCACGTTGGAGATAGCCGTGAAGGTTGGGTTGAATCATATCAAACCCTATTAGAACTTTCCAGTAACGAACAATTCTCAAAAGAAGTTGAAGTATTAGTTGATATCAGTGATGTCCGAAAAGCAGGAGAAACTCTCAACGGCTTTGGAGGAGTTGCTAATCCTGTAAAATTACCTGTACTGTATCAAGGGTGTGCATCTATTCTCAATAAAGCTTTAGGACGACAATTAAATTCAGTTGAATGCTGTCTATTAATCGATCAAGCTGCTGTCACAATTGTTGCCGGTAACATACGAAGAAGTGCGGGGATGCGTCAGTTTATTGCTGACGATGAACAAGGAGCCACCGCCAAAGATAACTTATGGCAGCAAGATGAAAATGGCAACTGGCGAATCGATCCTGAGCGTGATGCGCTCAGGATGGCAAACCATACCAGAGTTTTTCACCGCAAGCCGACCTTAGAAGAATGTGTTGGTGCTGTCCGCAAACAATATTACAGTGGTGAGGGAGCGATTCAATGGGCTGGTGAAGCCGTAGCGCGATCGAACATTGATTTGCTGCCAACACAATCTGACAAAGTTGAGTTTTTACAAGCTTATGAACAAGGAACAGCAAAACAATGGTTACAGGAACGTCATTCAAATCTGGATGCTAATGAGTTAGAACATCGTTTAGCTCGCTATGGGCTAAATCCGTGTGGTAAGTGATTTTGCCTCACGTTAAAAACCTCGCAAAAACGGGGAAAGCTGAGATGCTAATCCCGTGGTAATCAAAGGAACTAAAAAGCCTTTGACACCGTACAGCGTAGAGAGTGAAACTAGATTGTATGAGAAATTGGTGTCTAGAATATAATCTCTCCAAGAGTGCGGGGGTGGATGTGAAAAACACTTGTGTTGAGCGGAGCCGAAACACTTTTATAATCTCAAGTCACATTTGCAAAATGTACGCGGAGCTACTGCAAATAATCAAGCAGTAGAACTAGGGGATAAAAAGCCTTTAGGGTAACAAAGAAAGGAAATCATCGGCAGTAATTTTCACTGCAATTTGTCTGAGGTTCACCTTAATCAAATCGACCCACGTAACTATAAAGAACAAGAAGAAGCTTTCACTGCTGGAGCGCTATCTGTAGCAGCACTTTTAAATCACAAATTCCTGGAACCACGCTATCAATACAGCCGTGAATTAGACCCGATTGTGGGAGTTTCTTTTACAGGTTTATTTGATTTCTTTGTCCATGCTTTTGGTGTTGATTGGCTGCGCTGGTGGGAAGCCGGAAGACCTGCAACTCCACAAGGATTAGCTTTCAAGCGCGAGGAAGAGAAATATCTCAGTTCTTGGAGAGATATTGTACATCGCGTAGTTTGGGATTATTGCGATCGCCACAATCTCAAGCGCCCAAATCGTTGTACCACAGTGCAACCGAGTGGTACTAAGGCTTTATTAACTAATGCTAGTTCGGGGTGGCATCCTCCTAAAGCGCAAAGATTCATTCGTCGGATCACCTTCGGTAAAAATGACCCAGTAGCTTTAGCTTGTATTGATTATGGTTACAACGTCATTCCCTCTCAATCTGATAAAGATGAACAAGGCAATTTGCTCAACGATCCCTTCGATCCGCGGGTGAGTGAATGGCTAGTGGAAATCCCTGTTTCTGTAACTTGGGCTGATTTACCAGGGGCTGATAAAATTGATGTTTCTAAGTTTTCAGTCTCAGCCCAATTTGATTTTGTCCTCCAGGTTCAACGTTGGTACGTGACTCACAACACATCAGCTACTTTGGAACTTCGCTCTGATGAAATTGAGCCTTTGGGACAGCGCATTTACGAAACCATTCAGAATGATGAGGGATATATTTCAGCGGCTCTTTTAGCGCGTTTTGACGATTTGCAATCATTCCCACGTTTGCCATTTGAACCAATAAATAAATCAACCTACGATCGCTTAACTCAAGAGGTGAAAGCGCGACGCAAAACAGATGATTTCTGTGCAGTACTAAGCCGCTACGATTTAGGCGAAATGACAGAGGCTGGCCCTAGTGGTTGTGATTCTGATAAGTGTATGTTTCCCGATCGGGAACCAAGCTCGTAACGCGAAATGATCGGGGAGTAGGGAGTGGGGGACAAGGAGGACAAGGAGGACAAGGAGGACAAGGGGGACAAGGAGATAAACAAAACTTCTAACTCTTAACTCCTAACTCCTAACTCCTAACTCAGCACTCATTACTCATTACTCATTACTCAACACTGTTTTGCCCAATGCCCCATGCCCAATGCCCAATCCTTTAACACGTTACGATCAATTAAGAAGTAATAATTTTTTACGGCAGTGCCAGGAGTCTTTTTATGTTCATTAATGAATTGTCACCTATATTCAGAGAATTTACTCAGCATCCAGTCTCATTTGTAGGTGGGTTTTTCTCTGGTGTGCTTCGACTCAATCTTGCAGACGATCCAGTTAAAAGCTGGTTAGATAAACAGATCCGCTCAAATAGTTACACCAGCATCACAACGGATGCACATAACGGCAAAGCCAGTGGTCCTCAGCAGATTTCGATTGACTAAAAACTCCAACCTGACATAGTTTAATTTACTACAAAATAAGGAGTCAGTGCTGCCGATGGTAGCGCTGACTCCTACTTTTTACAATCAACATCTTGGCATTTGTTACTTTTGCAAGGTGTCAATTGTACTCCTGCAAAGAAGCAAGCTACAAAGATGTGATGATGAATTACCAACTAAGATTAACTGCGTTGCCAAATTTTAATTGTCTTATCCAAACTGCCACTGACTAACATTTCGCCGGAAGCTGTGAAGGCTAATGCTGTGACTATATTCCCATGACCTGTAAACGTAGCCAGCAATTCCCCGGTTTGTAAATGCCACAATTTGATGGTTTTATCAGCACTACCGCTAGCGATAATTTGTCCATCGGGACTTAAAGCGATCGCATATACCCGATCTCTATGTCCTTTAAGCGTATGAAGTAATTCCCCAGTCTCCAATTGCCAAACTTTAATCGTTTGATCCCAACTACCACTCACGAGCAGTTTAGCATCTGCACTGATTGCTAAGGAACAAACGATGTGAGAATGACCCATGAGGGTATGCAGTGGTTGTGCATCTTTTAAACTTTTGATTCCCGTTTGCGGTGAGGTGCGCCAAACTTTGATTTTGCGGTAGCTACCTGTAACGAGAGTTTCGCCGTCTCGACTTAAAACTAGGGAATGAGCAGCTGTATCATCTAAGGAAAGTGCGATCGCAACCTGACGATGCATCAAATCCCAAAAGAGAATTTTTCTGTCATCTCCGCCTGTCGCTAACATTCTGCCATCTGGGGTGAAAGCAGCACACCGCACTACCCCATTGTGTTTGTGCAAAATATCTATCAAGTCTAAAGCGCCTACGTGCCAAAGCTTAATTGTCGAATCTGCACCGCAACTGACTAAAGTCTGTCCATCTGAACTAAAAGCTAGGGAATTCACTTCATCCACCAGCCCAGATATTACCCAAGGATACTCTGATAATGTCTCTATTAATTCACCCTTGCTTAAATCCCAGAGTTTCGTCTCGCCACGACTACCACTTGCCAAAATGGGTAAGGCTTTGCCATTATTACACCCGGAACTGAAAGCTAGGCAATTAATCCCTCTGGTGTGTCCTTGCAAAGTCTGCCAGCATTCCCAGTCACCGATTATAGCTTTGAGACAATGTTCTGATGGTAGAGTCTGTATTGTATCTGCGATCGCTCTCTCATTAATTACTGGCGACGTGTCTTTTTTACCCATCAGTGATTCTAAATACCAACTTAACCCCCCTGCATATAACAAATTACTCGGAGTGACATACAGTTTTGGTTCGCTAACTTCAAGTTGATTTGTAGGTAAAAATCCCGTTATTATACTTTGCTTCTCGTAACCTAAATTACCTGTAGATGGATAAAATAAACAGAGAAAAATTAATACTTGGTGGTTTTTTAAATCTTCTTGAGTAACCGACCACCTAATTTTGTCTTTCTTAATACCATTAAAACTTTCTCCATCAGCAACGTAAACTTGAACACTTAGCTGAGGATGATCTTTGAGTATATAAGGAAATTTACTTTCGCCACCCAAATTTCCCTCATCATCTAAAATCATGTTTTGCAAAGTATCTTGTGACACCTTTTTTACTAACTTGCCCAAGCGTTCGCTTATTACCCTGTCAACAATATGCTCCCGGAAAAGATAATCTTGGGCTTGTTGTTGGAAGTATTTAGGAAAAGGTATCGTCCAGTCAGGAGGCTCAGGATATTCCGGCGGCGTCGGCGGCGGATTTTTGGCGAGAACTTCTGCTTGTTGACGAGAAAGTTCTTGGAGTCTAGCCAATGGCTCGCCCCAAAAGGCTATAACTTCAGTGTGACAACCTTTAACTTGACTTTCCAGCAAAGATAAGTCATAAGTTTTAGGTTTTTTCACACGTTGAAGGAAGTCAATTTGTTGAGCTTTGAGTAAGCTAATCCAATCCATCTACATTCCTGCGGCAAACTATTGCATACCTACGGTAAGCTATACAAACGCAATTACTCAAGTTTATAACCTTAGTTAATTAAAAATTCAGTAATATTAACAGTCTAAAAAAACACAGCCATTGACAAATGTTTCCGGGAAAGAGATAGATGGATAGCACTTAGACATTTCATGAACTGATGCAGTTGAAGTATATAGAATTAAATGATATCAGTCAATTCTAACGGAGATAGAGATCGAGATACTGTTTCTAGAGAAACACTTCTAGCTGCAAAGGAAAGTTAAATTTGAGACGGATTTAAAGATTGCAGTCACGTTAAGTCAGCAAATAGCTACATAAAAATCACCTAGTAACGATAATTCTCGGAAATATCCTCTGAAATCGAAATAAATGGTGAAGATTGGCTAATTTTAACCTTTGCGTTTTGGTTGTTTGGGTGTAGTACTTACATTAGATGAGTCGCCAAAAGTATCCCTTGCTTCGATTTGTTTAATTTTCATTTGTAAGTTCAAGTCATCACTGCTAACAATTGTTTCTAAATTCGCTAATCTCCGTTCTAACAGTTCTATTTGTTGCTGTTGCAAATAGTTAGTTTTGGATTTTTGCTCATCAGAACGCCAAACTGCAACTGTACCAACAGCTGCGCCACCAATTGCAACTAAAGGAAGAATAGCACCGCTTCTAGTAACGGCTGACAGTGGGACGCAAACTCCCAGAATGGCAACTGTAATTACCCAAATTCTTGTGGTAGCAGATAATCTGACATCTTGGTATTGTTCGAGATTGGGTTGAGATTTTTTAGCCATAAGTTTATCCACAGAAAAGTTATTTGCTACATTTGCACAAATGTTTACTAAATTACTTCCTACAATGGGGTTAAGTATAATTGCTATCCTAATATTATTTTTGTAATTATGGTTACTCAGTTATTTGCGATCGCTAGATTAGGATTGCTGGGAGTAGTTGTACCTGGGCAATAGAATAATTTTCGGAAAATGATATTAGGAAGAACCAGATGACAGTTGATAATTTTTTCCAAGCTGCTAAAATTGAGGGTTTCCAGTCTCCTTACGATACCATTCACCTGAAAATTTTCTATCCAGCACAGATGTCGAGTCAGGTAGAAATAAATAGGGAAATTTTGCCAGTTGATTTAGAAAAGGCACCTTTTCCAGTAGTGATTTTCTTCAACGGCTTTAACTGTGATGCTCAACAATATCAATGGTTGGCGGTTAAACTCGCTGAACGTGGATTAGTGGTGATTCTCTTTAACTGGATTGCAGAAGTTATGCCAGGAATAATTAGTCTGACTCCAGGGATTGATTTTGAAAAGAGGAAACCAACAATTTATCGTACTGTTCCGACTGCTTCGGCTTTGCCTGCACTGCTAGCGAAAGTAGAACAGTTACAGTCCGAGGGGATTTTAGCTGGAATGCTCAATCTACAACGAATAATTTTAGGTGGACACTCCGCAGGTGGTAGAGTAGCAATCGAAAATGCCGATCCTGATTTTTTCCCTCAAATTGCAGGATCTTTTGGCTATGGTTTACACACTGCGGGAACGTTATTACAGGGGTACGAGGCAGATACTATCTTACCTTTACCAGATTCCCTACCACTTCTACTGATGGGAGGAACCCGCGATGGAATAATTGCGAACGGCAGCGATCGCTATGGTATAAGTCCTGGAAATGCTACCACCCCAGTCATCCGTACATTCCAAGAAGCAATTACTGGCGGACGAAATGATAGCTATCTACTACTTTTGGAAGGGGCAAATCACTTTTCGATAGTTGATCGGCTAGACTCCACCTTAAAGACACCCTTGTTGGACTTTCCCGCCACCCAACCCCAAGAAAGCTTCCGTTTGCTGATAAGTGAAATCATTAGTTTGTTTATTGACACTCATGTTCGCCATCAACCAGAAGCATCTCGGTCGCTTGAGCAATTATTAAATACTGCCAATCCTCTGATAAAATCCTTTGAGCGTAAATAATTAAATTTATTATGACAAGTGCATCTTATATTTTTCTAGCTGGAGCAAGTCGCGGGGTTGGTCGAGAAATTGCTCAATATCTCACAGCACAACAGCTAAAGGTTAAAGCACTCCTGAGAACAGCAACAGTTGCTAGTGAACTAGAAGCAATGGGTATTGAAATAGTTCAGGGAGATGCCTTGAATCTTGGCGATGTCGAACGCGCAATGCTGACAGATGCACCTATTCACACTGTTATCAGTACAATTGGCGGTGTACCATCAGATGTAGAAAGGCCGGATTATCCTGGTAACAGAAATCTGATCGATGCAGCAGTTAAAGCTGGAGTACAAAAGTTTATTCTTGTATCTTCCATAGGTGCTGGCAATAGTGTTGTTGCTGCCTCACCCCAAGTTTTAGAGGTACTGGGAAAAGTTTTAGCTGAAAAAGACAAAGCCGAACAACACTTAATTGCCAGTGGACTCACCTATACAATCATCCGTCCTGGTGGACTAAAGTCAGAACCAGCAACGGGTAATGGCGTTTTAACCGAAGATCCGCACATTATTGGTAGCATCAATCGTGCAGATGTCGCGCAGTTAGTTGGTCGCTCCTTAAATAGCCAACGTACCAATAATAAAATATTGTCAGCCGTAGACCGAAATATGCTGTTTGGGCAAAGAGAATTTGCAGAATTTAGTTTGGGTTAGTGCCCCAAAAGCTTCTTCTCAATGCCCAATGCCCCATGCCCAATGCCCAATGCCCTTTTAGATCAACTTGTCAGGTGTAATGGGTAAATCACGGATGCGCTTACCTGTGGCATGGTAAACTGCATTGGCGATCGCAGCTGAAACACCTGTGATCCCAATTTCGCCTACACCTCGTACACCTGCTGGGTTGAAGTTGAAGTCAGGTTCGCCGACGAAGGCCACCTGAATGCGAGGAATATCTGCATGGGCTGGGAAGTGATAGGTAGCAAGGTCATAAACCACGGGATAGCCGATGTTTGGATCGACTTGGCACTCCTCCATTAAGGCTTGCCCAATACCCATAATCACGCCACCACGGACTTGACTGGCTACTGTCTTAGAGTTGATAATTCGCCCGATATCCATGACTGACACCCAGCGCGTCACCCGCAAACGTCCGATTTCTTCATCCACGCTGACTTCGCAAAAATGTGCGCCCCAAGATTGGAACGCCCATTCCTTGGTTTCATCGCCAGGAGCGGAGGATGCTGTGGCCTCAATTGCCGCTTGGCCAGACTGACTCAGAGTTGCAAACGCCTCTTGTGCGGTCTTAGCATTAGCAGTTTTCAGAACTTGCTCACAAGCTGACATGACCGCCGGCAAAAGAGATGCTGTCATCATGGAACCACCCGCCATGCCTCCATCTGGTAGTAAGGAGTCGCCCAACTCTACTTGTATCTGTTCGACGGGTAGCCCCAATGCGTCTGCTGCTGTGGCCGCAACAACGGTATATGCGCCAGTGCCCATGTCATTCCCAGCGCTGAGAACATGGGCAGTACCATCTGGTAGCAGCCGTACCTTGACTGATGCTGCACCTCGCCTGCCAGGGTAGGTTGCTGCCGCCATCCCCCAACCAACGAGTTTACTATCGCGTGTCAAAGAACGCGGCTGTTTTGGTCTGTCTTTCCAGCCAAATTGCTCTGCACCCAAGAGCAAACAGTCAGCAAAATGTTTGGCTGAGAATGGCTGACCTTGGCGTTGGTGTTCTTTAGTTTGGTTTTTTAGGCGCAGTTCTACCGGGTCAATCTTTAGCATCCAGGCCAGTTCGTCCATCGCCGACTCCAACGCCCACATCCCAGGATTCTCTCCTGGTGCGCGCATGAATGTTGGTGTACCCATGTTCAGCACCGCTAGTTCCTGCTTCAGTTGCAAATTCGGCGCTGTGTACATAACTGGCGTGACCGAGGTACAGGCTTCTATAAAGACATCTACTGGTGAGGTACAGGATTTGACCTCATGGGCGATCGCAGTTAAACTACCATCAGCAGTTGCTCCCAAACGCATAGTTTGCTCGGTTTCGGAGCGATGTCCGGCGTTCGCTGTCATTTGCCGTCGGCTGAGGACGACTCTGAGAGGACGCTGAAGTTCACGGGCTGCCGCAGCACAGAGAATACCGTGGGGCCAGGGAAAGGCTTTAGAGCCGAAAGCTCCACCCAAAAAAGGTGTGACGACATGAACCTGTTCAGTTGGGAGTCCAAAGAGTTCTGCATAGGTGCGCCCAGTTGCCAACACCCACTGAGACGGCTCGTAAACAGTGAGTGAGTTTGCATCTTGCCAGTGGGCAATGGTCGCATGAGGTTCCATCGCCGCGTGCAGTTCGATGGCTGTCTTGTAGGTGGCTGTAAGTTTCGTTGTTGCACTTGCCACCCCTGCCGCAAAATTCCCTTTTTCAAACTTTAACTCTTCACCCAAGTGCGGTGGTGCCTCCTTGAAGGTGGCGAGTGCAGCTTCCACGACTGGCTTTTGGCTTGTGTATTCCACCTTGACCAAATGCGCTGCATCACGCGCCCGCTCGAAGGTGTCTGCTACTACCAAACCGATAATTTGTCCTGCATAGTGAATTTTGTCATCCGACAACGGCAGACGAGCCTCGTAGATTTTCGAGGTCATAAAGTCATTGGCTGGCATAAACACTTTAGGCGAGTTTTTATGCGTAAAAACATCTATCACACCTATTGCCTTTTCTGCCCCACTGGTGTCGATGTTTTTAATTTGCCCATTGGCAATGCTGGCGGTGACAAGATAACCGTGAACCAGACCTGGAATTTGATGTTCTGCGGCGTAGGTTGCCGTGCCCGTAACCTTTGCCCGTCCATCTTTGCGGTTGACGGCAGTCCCAATTACTTTGTTCATACTACGCCTCCTCCTTTAGCTGACACTGTGAGTGCGCGACGAATTGCCCGCTTTGCCAAGTCAACTTTGAAACTGTTATGAGTTAATGGTTTAGCTTCTTGAAGTGCAATTTCTGCCGCCTGTTGAAACGTTGCAGTATTGGCACTCTTGCCGATCAAAAACTTTTCTGCTTCCTTTGAGCGCCAAGGTTTATGGGCTACGCCACCCATTGCCAAGCGCACATTCTGAATCTGCTCGCTTGCTAAGTCAACCGCAGCTGCCACAGAGACTAACGCAAAGGCATAGGAAGTGCGATCGCGTAACTTTAGGTAAACCCCTGATTTGGCGAACGGCACTGGGGGCAAAACCACAGAGGTAATCAACTCACCTGGCTCTAAGTTTGTATCTCGCTGGGGTGTGTCCCCTGGTAGTCGGTGAAAGTCTGTCAATGGTATCTGCCGCTTACCCTTGGGGCCTTCCACAACAACAACAGCATCCAGAGCCGCAAGAGGGACACACATATCTGAGGGTTGAACTGCCACGCATTGGTCACTGGCCCCTAGGATGGCGTGCATCCGGTTGATGCCCGTTGCTGCTGGACAGCCGCTTCCCGGTTGCCGTTTGTTGCAAGGGAAGGCGGTATCGTAGTAGTAGGGACAGCGAGTGCGTTGCAGTAGGTTGCCCCCTACGGTTGCCATATTGCGGATTTGCTGAGACGCACCAGAAAGAATCGCCCGCGACAGGATTGGATAATCGCGGCGAACATCAGGATGGTCTGCCACTGCTGTGTTACTTACTAGCGCTCCAAGGCTCAGACCACCCTCATTTGTGCGTTCAATGCGCTTCATCTCTAATCGAGAGATGTCGATAAGTTGCGATGGCTCATCTAGAAAGACTTTGAGACGGTCAACCAAATTCGTACCGCCCGCAATCAATATCGCATTTTGGTCATTTGTTGCCCGTTCAACCGCATCTTTCACAGAGGTAGCACGGGTGTAAGTGAAGTTGTTCATCTGAGCATCTCCTGGGGTTCATTGACCATCACATCTGCGGCAGGAGAGGGCGGTTTTTGTCCCGTTACCTGCTGGACTGCTGCCACAATGCCGTTGTAAGCGCTACATCGACAGAGATTACCACTCAGTCGCTCCTTGATTTCAGCTTCAGAGAGTTCAGCCAACTGTGGGGGACAAGTCAAATCTGGGGTGACAACGCTAGCACAGCCCCGTTTGATTTCATCAAGTAAGGCAACAGAAGCACAAATCTGTCCTGGGGTACAATAGCCGCACTGGAAGCCATCGTTATCAATGAATGCTGCCTGCACTGGATGGAGAGTATCGCCCTTGGCCAGCCCTTCAATGGTGACGATCGCCTTGTCTTCCTGCATCACTGCCAAACTCAGGCAGGAATAAACTCGCTCACCATCGATCAGAACAGTACAAGCCCCACACTGTCCGTGATCGCATCCTTTTTTGCTGCCCACTAGCCCCAAGCGATCGCGTAGCGCATCTAAGAGTGTGACACGTGGCTCAAGGTCGAGGGTTTGCTGCTCGCCGTTAACAGTAAGTTTTACATTCATCTCACCTGGGTTACTTTGGCTAGCTTCCTTTGCTATAGTTGTCTGATTGAGTAATGAGGGAGCGGCTATAGCCGTTCCGGCAGCAGTCAGTGCCTGTCCCAAAAAACCGGGTTGGGATGTTATTTCTGCCCTTTTTTTGTCTTCCATAATTCGTACTTCTAGATTGAATAATGCAGTAATTCTGAAAACTTAGGGATATGCATAGCTATTTAGTATTGTGTACATAATTAAGGTTGAGTGCAGGTAAGAGTCTGGGAAAATAAGGAAAAAATCAGACAAAGTACGCTTCTCAAAATAGCTGGATCGTCTTCTCAGCCGTGGATTTAGCATAATATTGCTGTTTGTCCCACCTCTATTGACTAGAGCGATCGTTCACTGAGTATTTCTTAACAAAACGAAATATTTTGTATTGGGTTAAAATGCAATACGCTTGGGTTAAGGCTAAAACTCTTTATCAAAGTCAACTTTTTTAACGTAGACGCTTCTCCCAAGGGGAGACGCTACGCGAACGGCTTGCCGCAGGCTACCGCAGAGGCGCAGAGAAGCCAGTGCGCCCTTGCGGGTTCCCCGACTTGTTCGCGCAGCGTCTCCCCTTGGGAGAAGCAACTGGCGCGAAACAGAGAGAAGAGATAAAAATGCTCAATGTCTATTTGAGGCTAAATTCTCAGTTTTGGTTTTTAGGCGATGTCTACGACGTGGCAAGAGAAGTAAATCTGGCATTGCAGAACAGTGGGATTACAGCTATTTTCAGGTAAATAGACCACCCGGTAGGGGCGCAAGGCCTTGCGCCCTTACAACAGATGTGGTTCAAATACTTGAATTCTGCTGTAATTTGGGCAAGCAGGGGAGGCAGGGGGAGAGATCAGCCTTAGTTGCTAAATCATCCCGCAAAGGGAGCAAGGCTGTAAATCTCAATTTTAAGCACGCCAACGGAGTATTTGACCCTTGACAGGATTGACAAATTCTCGTCTTTCAGCGACTGATCGAGCATACTCCCGCTTTAACTGGTAGTACCACTGTGCCTGCATATCTGAGTCTTTAATCAGCCGCAGCACAGGATTATATTTCAGTCCAATTTGCTGTTTTTCTACCACCGTTCGGTCTTGGTCAATGAAAGTCCGCGCCAGAACATGTAACAGTGGCTTGAAAAAGCCTACCCAAGGAAGTGTCCAGTAAAGAGCAAAAGTTACCTCCGTTTCTGTGTCTGAAATTGGTGTAACTGCCGTCAAATTAACGACTCGATTATTACCAATGGTGGTTTCTTCAATTCTGACTCCAGGTAAACGAAAAGAAATCTCCGTTTCCGGGACACCACCGCCAATCAGCCAGTATAATCGACCCCCATTCGCAGGTAATCGGTGTCGTCGCATCGTAAAGCCGTAGGGCGAAGCATCAAATTGCTTTACTTCTTCGTGCAATTGCTCATTTCGCCACCACCAAGCGCGATGAACATAAGGTGAATGAGCCGGGTCCATCAGACCTACCACTGCATGATCTATAAAACAAGGAAATTTTACCACCTCTACAAACTGGTGCGATCGCCCATCAAACCCTGGAATTACCGGAATTTCCATCTCAGATGCAGGTTGAGGGTTATCGGGATCGGGCATATATATCCAGATATTTCCTTGGGCTTCGCGAACACTATATGACTGCACGTCGAAGCGACTCAAATCCATTTGCTGCTCCTCCACAAGAGAAGGTATCGCAGTACAGCGCCCAGCAGAGTTAAAGCGCCAACCGTGGTAACAGCATTCAACTTCTTGCCCATTGAATCTCCCACAACTCAAGGGCACACCACGATGGGGACAAATGTCCGTCATTGCAGACACTTTACCATCTTGGCTGCGAACTAACAGCACCGGTTCTCCTAAGAAAATGCGGCTAATCATCATGCCTGACTTGATTTGATTGCTAGGCAGAGCATAGTACCAAGTATTACGTAATACAAAATTATCGTTATTTTTCATAGTTAATTGCGTCTGCCTTTGACACAACAAAAGTCCTGGTTTGTGGAAAGGAAGGTGATGCTGGAAAACATTCTTTCAGGTTTTTAATTGCTGTAGATAAATTCAACTGATGTACTTCTTGATTGTGTTCGTAATTCTCTCAGATTTAGGTTGTTCTCAGAGCATTGCAGGTGTGAAGTTGCATTATTCACCAGAAATTTGTACAAATACCGTTCTTTTACGCGGGCCATCTAACTCAAAAAACAACACAGATTGCCAGGTTCCCAAAGCTAATTTACCATCCACAATGGGAATTATCTCATTTGTGGTCAGCATCATTGCCATCAAATGAGAGTGAGCATTAATCGGCTCATCTTCTGGGACATCTCTTAAATGCAAATCATTATGCAAATAGCGGTCTGATTCCGGTGCTATTTTTTGCAAAAATACTTTTATATCTTCTAATAATCTGACTTCATTTTCATTGATAGCTAAGGCTGTTGTAGTGTGTCGAGAAAATACTAAAACTTGTCCATTTTTAATTGATGTTGAGGCAATAAAATCTTGAATTTGTGGGGTGATATTATGAATATTAATTTTTGGTTCAGTTTCAATTTCAATTAACTTATGAATAATTGGCATCTGTTGAATTTTATATTTGGGATTGGAGGCAGGAGGCAGGAGGCAGGAGGCAGAAGGCAGGGGGCAGGGGGCAGGGGGCAGGGGGCAGGAATGGATGACTTTTAACTCCTAACTATAGTTTCCAAACCCTGCACTAATCTTTCTATACCTTCTTTTGCTGTCTCTTTTTGTAATGCCCCATAGGCAACGCGTAGATAGCATCCGTCATCTATGCCAAAAGTTGTACCTGGAATAACTGCAACTTTATGTTCCTGGATCAGTTGTTTGACTAACTCAAAAGCATCCATCTGGGTATGAACTTTGAGGAAAAAATAGAAAGCGCCATTGGCAGGGATAATGCTACATAAGCCTTGTAGACGATTAAGGGAGTCTAATACTAGTTGGCGTACCTGAGCTATAGCTCCTATATGACTCTTCAAATAATCCTCTTTTGTCTGCAATGCCCCTAAAGCTGCATATTGAGAAATGACTGGCGGACAAATCAAAATTGTATCTTGGACTTTTTTAACAGCGACAAGTAAGTGTTTGGGAATCACCATGTAGCCAATGCGCCAACTCGCAAAACCGTATGCTTTAGAAAAGCTATACAGAGAAATGGTGTACTCGCTGCTATTACTAAATGAGCCAGGTGAAACGTGTTTTACACCGTTATAGGTAAAGTATTCATAAGCTTCATCGCTGATGTGGTAAATACTGTGAGTAGCACAAATTTGATTTACTTGGCGCAATGCAGCTTCAGAATAGACAACTCCAGTGGGATTATTTGGTGAAATCGTCACCACAGCCCGTGTTTTAGGAGTAATTGCTTGAGCGATCGCATCTGGGCGCAATTGGTAATTTTCATCCGTCGCCACTAATACCGCACGACAACCAGCCATTGCGATCGCCATTTCGTGGTTGAAATAGTAGGGGGTATTGAGAATAATTTCGTCGCCTGGGTTAGTGATAGCAAGAATGGCATTCATAAATCCCATATTGCTCCCTGCTGTCACAACAATGCAGTTTTCCCCGTTGATTTCAATCCTGTTGAAGGCTTGCAATTTCCCTGCAAGTGCTGTCAGTAGAGGGGAAATTCCCTCAACTGCTTTGTATAAATTATTAGTTGGTTCGGCTAAGAATTTGGCTAAAAATTCTATGGCTTCATGTGGTGGGTTGTAAGAAACAACACCTTGTCCTAGAGAAATGGTTCCAGGAGAGTTTTTAATCAGTTCCCCAACCACAGGAATAATTGGCGATTGTACCGCCTGCATACGAGAGGTTAGGGATTCCATATTTTCTTGCCTATGTACCTGCTTTTAGTATCTCTTACTGTGTTGTTTTTTGCTGCATATATTTCTATTTTTAACCGATTTGTACCTTTAAAATTTTCTTTTAAAGGCAATCAGATATACTTAAACAGGTCTAAATTTTATTTAGACTAGGACTTACGCAAGTGTCACCAAAAAATCGGATTTTTAGTTTGTAGTAAGGGCTTTAGCCCTTATTTTGTTCGCGGAGCGTCTCGCAGAGAGGACTAAAGTCTTCACTACGAACTGAAAATAATATGCCAGTTGCGTAAGTCCTGTAGACTATACTTTACGGAAAATTTATAGAGATTTTAAACTGGATTGATATTAGTGGATATCTATCTTTTAGAGTGTAAGTTAGAATGCCATTAGAAAGTTAAAGCTTACATACTATTAATTAATCAAAATATGTTTATTTCACAACGTGGCATTATCACCTATGCTTACGGAGCATCTTATTATATAGAAATGGCCAAGTCATTAGCACGTTCTCTACGTCTTCATTCACCAAATATTCCGCGTGCTATTGTTACCGATCGTGAAGATGATAAAGATTTGCTAGAGCTTTATGATTGCGTTATCAATCTTAGAAAAGAATACGGTTCTAACGTAAAGCAAAAATTTCACCTTTATGATTATTCTCCATTTAAATATACACTTTGCATTGATAGTGATTGCATAGCAGTAAGGGATATTAATTTTATTTTTGATGATTTTAAAGGCAAAAGTTTTAGTGTGGCAGGTGATGTATATCTTCAAGCAGGCGATAAAGATACATTCATTAATGTAGATGACACACTCAAACGATTTAATCTGACAAAATTACCTAGATTTAATGGAGGTCTCTATTATTTTGAAAAAAACGATACTGCTAAGGCATTTTTTGAAACAGCACTAGAATTGGCAAGGGATTGGCAAAAGCTAGGTATTAGTGAATTTCGTGGTGATGGCCCTAATGATGAACGTATTTTTGGTCTAGCTATGATGCTACACAATCAAAGTATGTTTGAAGATAATGGTCTGATGATGCGAACACCTATTGGTCTTCGTGGTTCTTTTAATATAGATGCTATTAAAGGTAAATCTACTTTTCAAAAATACAATCAGGTGGTGTCTCCGGCTCTTGTACACTTTGCCTGCGTTTGGGGAGAGCATCCCGTATATCATCGTGAAGTAAGAAAGTTAAAAAACCTAGATAAAGGTGCAGCCCACCAGGTCAAGTTTAATATATTTTCCGCAATTCAATATAAGTTTGGCTATCAGATTGCTCTATTAAGATATATAGCTAAACGTGTACCTAAAAATCCTAAATATATTCAAGCTAGAGTGAAAAAACTTTTGATACAACTGTCTGAGTTGGTTAAAACTAAATATAGAATTGAGCCAGTTCAGAGCAAATAAATTTTGCTAAAACCCCGCATTCCTTTGTGATTAATTTAAATTACTCAAAGGCTGTTTTGGTGACTTTCTGTAAAACTTTAAGAGTCTATAAGGTGCTGTCTGAGGTTCAGGCAGCACTAACAAAGTCTAATAGCGATCGCGTCTCACATTCTTCGTTGCTGATAGGTACTAAAAATTATATTTTTGTGAAAACCACAAGGATTGTATCTGTGGGTTTATTCTAGAAACTACACGGTACAGCACAAATTTGTATGTACCACAAAAATCTGTATTGCCGTACTTTTATGGAAAATCAACTAGGATTAATTCTAAAACTGCTTTTACTCTCGGCTTTGTTATCAGTATTGATTAAGTATGCAGGGCCAAGTCTACCAATTCCGGCGACAGCAACCAACGCGCTGATTATAGTATTCTTGCCGATTGCGATCGTAGCGATCGCTCTACTGTGGCGATTTCAAGCAGAAAAACAAAATTAACTCAAATCATTTACGCACAAGTTCCTAAAATCAGCTAACCTAGCTTAATTACAAGAAAATTGCATCTTGCCAACGGTTGGGAGTTAGCCTGTGAACCTCGGTCAATGGATCGGCTTAATCGCCATAGTTCTTTCTTTATACATCTTGTGGCAAATTCGGGAAGTGCTTTTGCTGATGTTTGCCGCAGTTGTGTTAGCCACCACCTTAAATCGCCTAGCGAAACGCTTCCAAAGCTTTGGAATGAGGCGCGGATTCGCCGTCCTCCTAGCAGTAGCTATCTTTTTCGCAGGTGTCGTGGGTTTTTTCTGGCTAATTGTGCCGCCATTTGCCCAGCAGTTTCAAGAACTAACCTATCAAGTTCCTAGAGGGTTTGGACGCTTTAATAGTTGGCTTGATGCCCTGAGAACTCGTATTCCTGACCAGTTAGTTCCTTACATCCCAGATATTAATAGTCTCATCCAACAAGTACAGCCCTTCGCCAATCGCCTACTGGGAAACTCCTTTGCTTTTGTATCTGGTTCTTTAGAAGTCGTCCTCAAGATTTTGCTAGTGTTGGTTTTAACAGGAATGATGTTAGCCGACCCCGTGGCTTATCGCAAAGTGTTTGTACGGCTTTTTCCCTCATTTTATCGGCGGCGGGTAGATGGAATTTTAGATAAGTGTGAAGTCTCTTTAGAGGGATGGATTACAGGCGCTTTCATTGCCATCTTTGTAGTGGGCGTGATGAGTCTGATTGGCTTATCAATTTTGCATGTCAAGGCAGCACTTGCTTTAGCGGTTTTAGCGGGATTTTTTAACTTGATTCCCAATCTGGGGCCAACGATGAGTGTAATCCCAGCAATGGCGATCGCCTTCTTAGATGAACCTTGGAAAGCGATCGCTGTCTTAATTCTCTACTTTATTATTCAACAGATTGAGAGTAATTTCATCACGCCTGTTGTCATGGCGCATCAAGTCTCATTGCTGCCAGCCATAACCTTAATTGCCCAGCTATTTTTCGTCACTTTCTTTGGCTTTTTAGGATTATTTCTAGCCCTACCCCTGACTGTTGTCGCTAAGATTTGGTTGCAAGAAGTATTAATTAAAGATGTTTTGGATGAATGGGGAAATAATCATACACAAGAGACTGAGTTTGTGATAGTTTCTCAATCTCCAGAAGCAGATGATAATTGGAAAGCAGAAAATACAGACATTAAGAAGAAGCCATCGATTGATGATGACATCTTGAAACCAGAAGATTAGTCACTCACTTTTTGATTACAGAAAAAGGCGATCGCTTTGGGGTTTGATAATAAGCGATCGCAAACAAGTATATGGTGGATATCCAATCTCCGATAGACATCACAATCGCCTATCATCTTTGGAAAACTCACCTGCTAGGTGGACGCTACTAAAAATCAAGCAGACAATAGGGGGAAAATAATCAATTCATATATTGGAGGGTAAGCTTTGAAACTAAATCAAGTTATTGCGATTTTACAAACCGTTAAAGCTAACACCACAAAAGCAAAAACAGGCATATATCATCTGATTCAAAAAAGTGCAATGTTTCAAGGGATTTCGCGGACATTTCAGCCAGTGGCTGAAGATGGCTTCGTATATCCTCCAGAAAATCAGACACTGCAAATGAAAGCAGAAGATTTGCTGAGTCAATTTGAGCAAGCTTGTGCAGAATTATTTAACTTATGTGCCACCCAAGATTGGGCTAATGCGCAGGCTAAAGCAGATATAGTAGTTGACGGAACCACCATTTTACGAGAAGTACCCGTTTCTTACCTCTTGTTTTTGGAAAAGCAGTTAGTTGATGTCAAAACGTTCATCTCAACACTGCCTGTTCTAGATACTAGCGAATCTTGGGTTTACGATCAGCAGCAAGAATGTTTTGCCACTGAACCGAAACATACCACCAAAACCAAAAAAATAGTTAAACCTGTGGTGCTGTATGAAGCCACAAAAGAGCATCCCGCGCAGGTAAAAGAGTCTTCAGAAGACGTGCCAGAAGGAACTTGGCGAACAGTCAAGTTTTCTGGAGCAATTTCTCAAGCAAGACAAAATGAATTGCTGCGGCGGGTAGATAGGCTCATGCAAGAAGTGGTTTTTGCTAGAGAACAAGCAAATAGTTTAGAAGTTACTCAACAAAATCAAGTTGCCCGCTCAATTTTCGGCTACTTGTTTTCACCCTCAACATTTAGGTAAAATAGTTTTGGAGCGCAAGTTTAGTTTCAGTGTCTATAGGAGAATATGTAGGTTCGAGTCCTACTCCCTCGACTTAATTAAACCGAGGGATAGCCAAAGGGTAAAGGTACTCCTCGACACAATCAACCTTATATTTAGTCTTAGGCTATTGCTCCAAGCTAAGGTTAAAAATTCACGTTCTGTATCAACCTCTGCGAATTAATGTCAGTGGGACATGGGTTCAAATCTCGTCCGGGTCTCCAAAATCTTGACCTGGTAGTTTAGCGGTAAAACACCACGACTTAAAGATTAAATTTGCAGAAACCGGAAATTAACTAGGCAGAAATTGTGAAAACATACTGAAAGCTGTAAACTTTTGGTACCAACCCCCAGACATGGACATTGCCTGGGGGATTTTAATTGGAAGAGGTTCGTTAAAATTATTCATGAACAACAAAATCCTCAGCTTCTTAAAAAATTGGGGATTTTGCAATGCGGCTAAATCTAAAATCCAAAATTAATTAACTGATTTTGATTGATAATGCAAGGCTTTATTTATAGTAATTTTACGTAGTGATAAAAAATATTTTAGACAGATAGAGCTTGCTTCCCCCAAAAAATGTACAATTTGGACTTTGCAATATTTGAATTGTTTTTTTGGAATTTTAACCTTATCCAGGGTGTTAAGCTGTCACGCAGATATTGCTGGCAAATGTTTCGAGATGAATAGAGGTATGAGTAAAAATGAATGTCAAAACGTAGTCATGCTACATCTCTACAAAGGTTCTAGATAAATGTATTTAATTATACTAAATGTCTAATTTACGCTACTCCCCATTACCCCTTATCCCCAGAGGGGGCCCCACCATCCCCATTCACCAGGAAGCGCAAGCACTGATAAGATGCGAACAATTGCAGAAATTAACGAGAAAATTAGTCGCCAACGGGCGGTAGTGTTGACAACTGAAGAATTAAAAGCACGAGTTGTAGAAATCGGTGTTATTAAAGCTGCGAAAGAAGTTGATGTAATTACCACTGGTACTTTTGAGCCGATGGAATCAAGTGGTGCAATTATCAATCTGGGACATACCGATCCCCCAATAAAAATTCGCCGTTGTTGGTTAGATGGCGTGCCAGCATACTCTGGTTTTGGGGCAGTAGATTTATATTTGGGTGCGAGTTGCGCTGTGGAGACGACGGATGGGGAAGAAGTGCGAGAACGTGGTGGTGGTCATGTAATCGAAGATTTGATTGCTGGTAAATCTATACACGTGAAAGCGCAAGGACAAGTAACAGATTGTTACCCCAGAGCAAATTTTGAAACTACAATTACCAGTGACACAATTAATCAGTTTTATTTATTTAATCCGCGCAATCTTTATCAAAATTTTATTGTTGGTGTAAATGGTGGCGATCGCCCCCTTTTCACCTATCTCGGCCCTTTACAGCCGCGTTTGGGGAATGCTGTTTATTCTAACCCCGGTGCGATTTCCCCCTTACTCAACGACCCCGATTTGCAACTCGTTGGTATAGGTACTCGAATTTTTTTAGGCGGCGGTATTGGCTATGTCGCTTGGGAAGGCACTCAGCACTTCCCCTTACAAAAGCGTTTAGCTAATCGTACACCGATCGGGCCTTCCGCCACTTTAGCTTTAATTGGTGATGCCAAACAAATGGATGCTCATTGGGTGCGGGGGTGTTACTTCAAAAGTTATGGCCCCTCATTAATGTTAGGGGTTGGGGTACCACTACCTGTATTAAATGAACAAGTAATTGAACACTGCGCTGTCCAAGATAGAGACTTAGTAGCCCCAATAGTAGATTTTTCCATTCCCCGGCGCGTCCGTCCCACCTTTGGTTTAGTGAGTTACGCCCAACTCAAATCTGGGTGGATCGCCATAGAGGGCAAAGCAGTACGCTCTGCCCCCTTAGCGAGTTTGTTTTTTTCTAGGCAAGTCGCCTTAGAGTTGAAAAAGTGGATCGAAGCAGGTACGTTTACCCTGACAGAACCAGTTTCTCCAATTCCGATGGAGCGATCTTTTCTACCCCAAGACCGGCGGACGGATTTTTGATTGGAGCAGGGGAGGAGGGAGACAAGGGGGACAAGGGGGACAAGGGGGACAAGGGGAAATTATTGAACAAATCTCTCCCAAATCTCCCCCATCTTCCTTGTCTACCTTGTCCCATGCCCCATGCCCAATGCCCAATGCCCCATTCCCTACTCTTGAGTCGGTTTCGGTCGCTTGATCGGTTTAGGAGCGGGTGTTCTTGGTATAGGTTTTGACACCACTGAAGGGTCGCCACCTGTACTTGTTTTCTTGATGGGACGAGGGGTTTCGCCAGTGCGTCTGGGGGGGAATGGTTTTCTACCACCAGCACCACCAATGCCAGCACGAGGCCCACCTTTAAATGGTGGTTTGCGTTTTTTGGGTAAATCAGCGATCGCCTCAGCTTTTTCTACTACTAAAACGTCTGCTTCCCGCTTGGCTTGGAAGTCCCAGAATTTTCCCACTGCTTTGGTAGTCAGCACACCCCTCAATTTCAACTTAAAATATTTGGGTTTGTCAGTTGATTTACGTGGAGCCTGCCTAATTTTGACTACCAAGCTTTTAGCATCAAAAGATTGGTATACTACTTCACCACGAACAGAAAAACCACCATCAGTAACTTCTGATGAAGGTCTGGGGGCAGTTGTATTTAGTTCAGAGTTCTCGGATAAGCCATCATCGAGTGTCTGTAATTGCAACTCCAAATCCGATTCGTCCTCATCTGTTGAGTTTTTAGCCAGATTTTCTGGCTCCCAAACTCCGACGATTTGGATGTGCAAGGTATCATTTTCTTGTCTGGTACGTGGATATACTACCCACAAGTGTTCTTTTTCTAAGTCTAGATGATTCTTGACTAAGCTCATAATCCGGCCTAGGAGGACGGCATTGAGTTCTACACCATCTGCGGTCAGCAGCGTACCTTGAGTAAATTGTTCGCTGCTAGCATGATAGCGACCCCGGACTAAGCCGATCGCTCGATACTGCATCGGTTCGCTGGGAGGTGGAATCGGTTGCTGGCGATTAATCAAGTTTCCATTTGAGTCAGTCTCGCTGGTGTTGACAGGCAAATTGTCAACTTGTTTAGAGGACTGGGCTGCTATGCGAACATTAGCGCCTGCCTCTACGTTAGTTGGGCCCTGGTTAGAGGCAGAAGAATTGGAAGATTCAGGCAACGGCATCAGGTCGGAATTCATAAAAACTCCTTGCGGCACAGACACATCCCATTGTGGGATTTTACAAAGGCAGCTGGAAAGAGCATTTGTGCGACTGCTGAAAGTATATTGGCTTTTCACAAAATCACACTAGGGTACTCTATACAATCCTAAAGGCGCTAAATTTAATGTATAAACACTAAATGTCTAATTTAGCGGCTTTACACTAGTTTCGGAAGCATATCATAGCTACAATTCTGACGGCTCCTCCTAAAGTCATCACTTACTTTAGCAGTGTGGATAGTTAATTGTTATAAAATTCACAGGCAATTGGCGGTATTCCGCAAAGTTTTGGAAATTTTTAACTTTACGATTTGTGTAAATGATAATGTCATTAAAATTTAGGAGAAAGACAAAACCGTGTCTCAACCGCGCAATCGTTGGATAGTTCAAGTCGTCTTAGCGGTGGCAATTCTTGCTTTTGTGGGTGTTTCGGTGATTCCCATAATTGGAGCATTTAATAATACGCCACCCTCAAGTCAGAATACCGCTAGCACCAGAGGTAGTTCGCCCTCTGCTGACCAAAAATCAAAACTGGAAGACGAAGCACGGGGTTATGAACAGGTTTTGCAACGGGAACCAGAAAATCAGACTGCGCTTAAGGGTCTGTTACAGGCGCGGCTGCAATTACTGAGTCAAAAAGATAAAAGTGAGGTTAAACCAGCGGATATCCAAGTTGTCATTGAACCCTTAGAAAAGCTAGCAAAACTGAATCCCGAACAGTCAGAATATTCAGTGTTACTAGCTCAAGCCAAACAGCAAATTGGCGATCGCGAAGGAGCGGCTCAAGCTTATCGCTCGATTTTGTCCACGAAACCAGGTGATTTGAAGGCTTTGCAAGGAATGGTGGCTTTATTGATCAGTCAGCAACGCCCGGAAGCAGCCATTGGTTTGTTGCAAGAAACCCTCTCTAATGCAGCCCAAGCAAATACAATTCAGCCTGGAAGTGTAGATATAGTAGCGGTGCAGGTGCTGTTAGGTTCTGTTCATGCTTCCCAGAAACGCTACGCTCAAGCTAGCTCTGTATATGACCAGGCAATTAAGAAAGATCCCAAGGATTTTCGCCCCGTCGTGGCAAAAGCGATGCTCCTGAAACAACAGGGCAAAGATGCAGATGCAAAAGCTTTATTTGATAGTGCCGCAGCTTTAGCACCTGCTAAGTACAGAGACGAAATTAAGAAGGCAGGAACAGTTTCTCCCATTCCTAAATCTGCTACCCCTCCCGCATCTTCATTGGGAAATACTCCCAAGTAATGGGAATTGGGAATTGGGCATTGGGCATTGGGCACAAGAGGCAGAGGTGCGGAGGGGCAGAGAGGCAGAGGGGAAAAATTTACTGCAACTTCTCCCCTGCTCCCCTGCTCCCCTACTTCTTCCCCTCACGCTCCCTCAATGGCTGCAACTATACCAAAGACTAAAAACAGGCATCCGCCAATCAGGGTGAGTTGACGCTCAGAAATGCGTCCGGCAATCATTTTGCCGCCGATAACTGCGATCGCAGCACAAATGGCATGTCCTAAAATTGCACCTATTGTCACTCCAATGGGATTATTACCTGCTGCTAAAGCAATGGTGGCAATTTGGGTGCGATCGCCCCACTCTGCCATAAATGTCAACATAAAGGCTTCTATGATAATTGCCAAACCAGTCTTTTGCTTTGGTAACTGCAAATCGGCTTGTTTCACCGCAGCTTCAGCTTCTTCCACAACTTCTGTATCACAAGTAGCAGGAGACATCTTACTAGAGTCATATAACAGCTTGATACCGAAAGCAATAAATAAAGCTATTTCGGCGTAATGAATATAAACTTTTGGTAACAAAGATACCGCTTGTCCAAATATCACCGAAAGGATT
Organism: Nostoc sp. DedQUE08; assembly: GCF_034530895.1. Classification (NCBI taxonomy): domain Bacteria; kingdom Bacillati; phylum Cyanobacteriota; class Cyanophyceae; order Nostocales; family Nostocaceae; genus Nostoc; species Nostoc sp. DedQUE08. Next base: position 493 of record NZ_JAVRCD010000069.1, on the reverse strand, counting down.
GTCATCGCGGCTAAAGCAGCTGTCACACCGATAAATACCAGCCGCCGTGGGTGGTGCATTGCTAAAATTACAGCAATAAAAAATGTTTTATCGCCTAGTTCTGAAACTGTAATTAGTAATAAACCTGCGGTAAAAGCTGTTAACACTCTCTCAAGCTCCTGAAGAATCGTTTACCGATGTGAAGCTTGATGAGAACCAAAAGACCTCACCAAGTTTACACTTTTCGGTGTGAACTTAGTGAAGGTCTCGCTTTCAAATATTGATTATTTGCCATCTGAACCAGGCTCATCGCCAGTATGTTGATTCAGATGTACTGGCTTTTATGTTTTTATACCAGCAGCTACTCCCCTTCTATGCGATCGCAATCATACATATTTTCTATGTATCAAGTCAAGAGAGTAGACATATAGAGGTATAACTTGAGAGTGAAACAGCACATATAGCAATCCGATTTGATTTCTGAATTAATCGTAGGGACTAGGGACTGGGGACT
>NZ_JAVRCD010000068.1:0-43385 GCF_034530895.1 Nostoc sp. DedQUE08 | reverse complement strand
TTTTTTAGAAGTTGCGCTCGCTCTTATATTAGCTGATGTGAAAAAATCTTCTTAGAGCTGATTCGTAAAGAAAATCTAAAGAGCTTCTGGGTTAGCTTGAGTAGATTTTATGCTAGATCAAGTGAATAGTTGCACTAAACATGACTCGTCTCCCTGAAATAGCGAATCCTAAAAGGAAACCTTACCCCAGCGATCTCAGTGATGTTGAGTGGGAAGTATTGAAACCGCTTGTACCTGCACCTAAAGGGTTTGGTCATCCGGTCGAAATCGAATTCCGCGAGATTCTCAATGCCATATTTTATGTACAACGTACTGGATGCCAATGGGAAATGCTGCCCCATGACCTCCCACCCTACACCACTGTGTATGGCTACTTTCAAAAATGGCAATCGCTTTGGCATCTGGCAACAAATGCACGACCAAGTTCGGGAACGACTACGAACGGAATTAGGCAGGGATGAGGAGTCCACCGTTGCGTAGGCGTAGCCCGTCGTAGACATCGCGGATTCTCAATCCGTCAAGACAACGGAAAAAAAGGGGAGGTCTACGGTTTCGATGGTGGCAAGAAGGTTAAAGGACGTAAGCGGCATATCGTCGTAGACTCTCAAGGATTGTTGATTGGGGTTCTCGTAACCGAAGCAAATGCCTCAGAACGATTAGGGGCGGTGGTTGTGTTGGATGAAGCAAAAGAGAAGTTGTCCAAATTAGAAGTGATCTGGGTAGACCAGGGGTATTCTGGCAAAAACTTTGCCAATGCTGTTCAGCAGGTCTGTGGTGAGCGAGTGCGGGTGGAAGTGATTAAACGAACCTCTGAGACCTTTGAGCAGTTGCCCAAGCGGTGGATTGTTGAGCGTACCAATGGAAAAGCTGAACCGATTTCGGCGGTTAAGCAAAGATTATGAGGTGTATTCAGAGGTGAGTGAAGCGATGATTTATGGTTCTTTGCTTCGTCTCATGGTCAGGCGATTAGCTACTTAAGATTTACTTTACGAATCAGCTCTTAGCACTCAATTTGAAATTTGAAAGCTGATTTTATTTGACCTGACTCCACACTCCAGTTTTAGAAGCTTTCGCTAATCCCTGAGCATTCTCGAAAGCTATTTGATTCGGGCATTCTACCCCACCAAGCCGCGTTTTAGCCAAACCACTCTTGAGTAATTCTTCCTGAAAACTAATCTCAGCCTCACCCTGTCCGCGAACCATGACTTCAGCAACAGTGCGCCCATCGCTGTCTTTTGCCACTGGAATAATCAACAGTTGCTTATCGGCAGCAATTAGCAAGAGTTCGTTTCTGTTTTGCTTCATTGCTCAATGGTTGTGCTGACACTTCACCTTGTTTCATTTCTGGGGCATCAATTCCACAAAGCTCAACTTCGATTTGGCTGCCATCAGTTTGGCGGACTGTGATGCTGTCTGCATCTATCACTTGTGTAGCTGTCCATTCTTCGGTAAGTGCGATAGATGGCTGGTTAGTTCTTTGGAAAATCAAGATAGCGATTATGGTAGCTCCAGCGATGCCTGCGGCGGTAAACTACGCAGTTAAGATTATGGGAGTTCTCCATAATGGCTTCATGTTGCTATGTCTGTTGCTGCAATATTAAGAAAGCATAATCTTAACTTATCTCCTCCAACATAGCTAAATGCTTACTCAAAGGAGCCAGGGTATTAGCAACAATCATCCCACTAGCGACGACGGCGGGTAAACCGATGCCGGGGAATGTGGAGTCACCGCAGCACATCAACCCCGCTAAAGGTGTACCGTGACCAGGAAATAAACCTTTAGCAGCAGAAATTGCCGGGCCATAGGAACCATGATGGCGGCGTAAAAAACGTTCGTGGGTGAGGGGTGTACCAACCAGGGTGATTTCGCAACGGGTGCGGATATCGCTGATGATTCGTTCTAAAGCTTGCCACATCACCTCAGCGCGCGATCGCTTTTGTTGCTCATATTCCTGGCTTCTCCTATCTAGTCCTTGCCAAAGTGCGTAAGGTTCATTACCGGGAGTGTAAACGTGAATTACGTGTTTACTTGGGGGTGCAAGGGATGGGTCAAGAATTGAGGGTATTGATACCACCACAACATTTTGCGGTGCAGTAATGCCCAATTGCCAATCATTAACCACAATATAATGACAAGCTAAATCTGCTGGTAAACCTTGAGCATCAATACCAAGATGTAAGTGCATAAAACTATCACACTCTGGTATGGCTTGGCGTTGGCTGCGGAATTTGTTTGGTACTGCTCCTTCTGGTAATAGTTTTAACGTATCCCATACCGAAGCATTAGAAACAACTGCTCGCCGCGCCCGAATTTCTTCCCCATTTCGCAGTTTGACACCTACCGCGCGTTTACCTTGTACCAAAACTTGCTCAACATGAGAGCCTAACATTAATTTCCCGCCATGTTTTTCTAACCCTTGCACCAGTGCATTGACTAAAGCACCACTACCACCAACAGGGTAATCTAACGCTACTCCTGGTTTGTACCACTCCGCAAACATAAATGCGACTTCGGCGGCTCCCGTTCCTGATGCTGGTAGTCCAGAGAGGAGAAAACACAACAAGTTCAACCAGTTAATAATAAAGGGGTCATGGACAACACCATTCACGATCCGGTCAAAAGACCCCGTTAACTTGAGAATATTGGTAGTATGTTTAGCTAACGATGGAGCAAATTTACTCATAGTCAAAGCTGCACCTATATCTAAACGTAATGCAGATGCAGGGAGAGCGCTTGCAGCTGCGGCTAGTGGTGTCATCACCGCTTGCAAGCGTCGCCATTGGGACACTGCATCTTCACCTCGTAGCCTTGCCAGCACTTCACAAAACTGTTCTGCACCCACAGATGTATCAAAATCACCTTCTGGTAGCCGACAACCCCAAGTATCATAAGTCACACATGGCAAATCCACGCCAATTACATCTAGCACTTGTCGTAAAGGGTTAACCGAAGGAGTGTAAGACAACCCAGAGTAAAGAGAAGGGCCACTATCAAACTTAAATCCTTGACGCTCAAAACTGTGCGCCGCTCCACCAGCAATTGTATGACTCTCGCAAACAGTCACATCAAAGCCATGTCGCGCTAAAACAGCAGCACAACTTAACCCCCCTATACCACTACCAATTACAACTACATCTTTTTGGTTCATAGTTATTAGTGCGTAGTCTATAGTTATTGTGCCAAGTTTTTCACTCTCAATAACTCGGGAGAAAGCAGGTTCTCTAATATTTGGGTTTGCTGTGTCATTTTCACTTGCGGGAATTTTGTCAGTTCTTTATTCTGTTTTTGTTTTATTCACATCTTTTGACAATCAGCGTTCCTTATGTTCTTAAACTTTGTATAAGGTACATCAAATAACAGCTTGGTTGTGCCTGTAGCCCTGGCGATCGCCCCTTCCCCCAGAATTGGAACTAGCTGCTTACGCAGTTGGTATTTTTCTACTTCTCTGTGCTATTGGTGTCACAAGTGGGCTTTGACATTTTTGTGAGGCGGGTTTCGGGAGTTACGATCGCTAGGGGGATTAATTTATGGCACTGTTGAATGGAATAATTGCACAATTCAATCGCCGAATTGCATGATTTTATTTCTTATACCAAGTTGCCCGTTGGGTTTAAGAAAAGGTTTTTTCGCTATATTTGACCAGTTGAGCAACAAATAAACCTGACAGATGGAATTTTAACTAATACTTTCAAAATTCCCTGAAATCACTTAAAAACTACACTTATTCAAAAATTGCAAAATATGTTGAGATGTAATTTGCGGCTATTCAATTTGAGGGGCATGACCACAGTTTTTAAGTTTTATTAATTGAGAATTGGCAATGGAGCGCTGAAATTTTTCTGCATCCCCAAGTGGGAGCATGTCATCAGCTTCTCCCCATAAAATCAATGTTGGTTTTTCAACTTGGGCAATTCTATCTGCCAAGTTGGTATAACCTCCAGTTTTGACATAATCAATCATAGCATCATGCCAAAGTGGCATTTGTTGATGTAGCATGGCGCACTGAATTGCCAAAACTATTTGGGGATCAAAATTAGGTAAAACACTACATAAGTTTAATGCCAGTATATGGCGCTGACGCAGGTATTCAACAGCCAAAAAGTCAAAAGGAGGAAATAAATATTTGCTAAAAGCAGGAGAACTAGTGTAACCTAAACTATTAATCAATACTAGCGATTTGACAATTTGAGGAGAAGTGAGAGTAAAATCGATTGCAGTTGCACCTCCCATTGATGCGCCTACTAGTACGATTGGTCTATTGATTAAAGTTTTCCAAAAATTGTAAAGGTGAATTTTGATTGTAGTTGGGCTGTAACTTATTTCTTTTTGTCTTTGTGTAAAGCCAAAACCTAACAAATCTACTGCCCATGTTTCATTTTGAGCAGCAAGTAATGGTAAAAGAAGGCGGAACTCAAGGATGGAACTGTCGAAGCCGTGAAGCAGCAGAATTGGTGTGACTCCACAACCTTTGTGAATATAGGTTGTGGACACTGGTTGGTCGCTCAAGGAGGTAACAAGGTTAATTCTCTCGATACTTTGGATGAAAGCGATCGTCTCTGGGTCTTTGGGTTGATTAACTTGTAATGGCAGAAAATTAGTCAACATTGAAGCAATACAATAAGGCGTTTTGAAAGCGATAGATTATTTAACTGTAATAAAAAATTACACATTAATTTCTTCTTGCTTGTCAGCTTTACTCCTGCAACTCAGTAAGCTTTTTTTGATATTCTTTGTACTCTCTGTCTTGATGCTGCCAGTATTTCTCAACTGTTACTTTAGCAGCGTTCGCGTTGTTGTATTCATCTCCACCTTGGCTTAACAATCGTTGTTTGGTTTGCTTTCGTAAGTCAGAAACAACTTTGCCATTAACTTTACGCGTCTTTGACCAATCTAGAATCGCTTTAGGATAGTTACTATTGTCAACGTATTTTCCCTGTTCAATTTCTAGTAAACTGTAGCCCTGTAGTTCCGGTATCCAGTGGTAAATAAAGTCTCCTTGAGGGTCTTTTTCGGCAACATTCTTTGACGGATTATAGATGCGGAAAGTATCGCTCAGTGGATTCGTTGCACCAGCCTGCATCTGCCACTGCCAATTATTAATTGCTAAATCTCCATCTACTAAATAGTTCATATAATGTCTAGCGCCGTGATGCCAGGAAATCCCACAGTTAATAGTTAGGAATGTGGCACACATTGCCCGCATCCGAAAATTCATCCAACCCATTGTTTTGAGTTGTCGCATACTGGCATCAACCAATGGAAAGCCTGTCATTCCTTGTTGCCACGCCTGGAATAATTCTTGTTTTGCTCCTGATAACGCTGATGGGGTATATAGTTGATCAAATTCTGGGTAACGGTTAGTGTAAGCAATTTCTGGATGGAAATAGAGCCGCCCGGTAAAACTATCATGCCAACGCAAACGGTCTCGAAATGTTTTGAGGGAAAATTCTGCTTTGGGTTGAGCTTTTAATTCTCCTGCTAAAGCTTTAGTGTTTTGGTAAACAGTGCGAGTTGAAATAGTTCCAAAAGTCAGGTGTGGTGATAAATGAGATGTTGCCCCAAGCTGCGAGAGCATTGGACGAGAAAGTTTCCAATGGTATCCGTAATATCTTTTTTTGAGAAATGAGTCTAGTTTAGCTTGTGCTTGTGTTTCGCCCCCTGGAAAGTAAACTTTCTCTACTGCCCAAAAACGATGGTATTTTTGTTTAAGTTCTTCAAATGTTAACTGTGGTAGATTGAGCGTAATTTGAGGCGTATTAATAGTTGCTGGTGTTTTGTATTGAGATTGTCTTTGATAGGTGTAGTATTCCTTAAACCACTCGTCACGTTGCTCTGCTGATTGCAGAAAGTTGTTTAGTCCAATATGGTAATCAAGGTTTAACTGTTTGTAGAAATCAACTACGGTTTTATCCCGGCTGACACCGTACTCTACCTGCACATCACGGTTAAAGAAAAGTTTGGGTTTATATCCTGCAATGATTAACTGCCTAGTCAACTCTTGCACGATGTTTGTAGAATTACCTTCAAATAAGTACAGCTGACTACCTAACTTTTGCAGATTTGAGTTGAGATTTTCCAATGACTCAAACAAGAAGCGGACTCTAGCAGCTCCGACATCAGCCCAGGTATAAAACCAAGGGTCAATAATGAAGAATGGCAGAACTCTTGCGTCATTACCAGATGAAGAGGTGACAATTTCATTGTCAGTTAAACGCAAATCTCGACGGAACCATAGAAGGTGCATTGTTTAACTTACCATAGCCTACAATACATTTGTACCAATAATTTCTTTTGCTGTCGAAGTTGAGTGTCCATAATAAGATAGTGTTGGTTTGCAGCACCTGAAGCAGGGCGGTCACATCAGAATCAATAGGGGTGCTTTATTGCTAATAAGCTCAAATACAATCGCATTAAGCTATACTTATTGATAGCAGTTTAGGCGTTAGTCTAGCCCTTCACAGGTGTTGCTTTAAGGCTTGAAAAAGAAATCAAATGAAAAACGCTAATTTTTTCCTTGGTTTTTATGGTTAGTCGTGAGCAAGAGCAATTTAGATGCGTTTGTCCTGGAGGATAAGCCAGTGACCGAGTTTGCAAACAAGATAGCTATTGTCACTGGTGCAGCCAGAGGTCTTGGTGAAGCCATTGCTGTCAAGCTGTACGAAAACGGTGCGCGGGTCGTTCTGGCAGACATCAATGCCGAAGGAGCGCAGGAAGTAGCTAGGCGGTTGGATTCATCTGGCAGGCGGACATACGTTATTGAAACTGATGTGTCTGACCATCGGGCTGTGGAGGCAATGGTAGCCGAAACGGTGGAGCGATTTGGCGGGTTGAACCTAGCAGTCAATAATGCTGGCTTTACCGGGCCGCATGGGATTAGTACGGCCGATTATGAGATTGAATGGTGGCATCGTGTGATTGCGACTAATCTTAACGGCATTTTCTTTGGACTAAAATACGAAATTCCAGCAATCATCCAAAGTGGTGGTGGGGCAATTGTGAATATGTCATCTGCCGCGGGTGCGGTCGGAGTGGCGGGTATTGCTCCCTATGTCACTGCCAAGCACGGCATTATCGGTCTGACAAAGGCGGCAGCATTGGAATACGCAAATCAGGGCATCCGGGTGACTGCAATCGGGCCAGGTTATGTTGATACACCTCAGATGCAAGAGTTGCCAGAGTCAGCGCGAAAGCAGATGGCTGACTTGCATCCTTTAGGTCGCCTTGCACGAACTGAGGAAGTCGCAAACATGGTTAGCTTCCTATTGTCCGAGCAAGCCTCTTTCGTCACTGGCAGCTTCCACCTGATGGATGGTGGTTACACTGCCCTCTGATTACTAATTAATTGACTTGCGTGCAATCGCAATACATAATTTTTTCTTCTCTAATCTATTTCTCTAACTGCCTATTTTTAGCCAACCAAACACTTGAGAAATTGTAACTTTGACCAGACCTTACTAACCGAAGGATATGGTGGCTGCTGATAGAGCGCTGATGAAAGGAAATCTGGGAGACAGAGCAAGAATGCAGTAGTAACCGCGCATTATCAATTTTCGTATGTCGCTAGATTTTTACTCCTTTTTCCCTTTGCTAATAAGAGTTATTAATGCTAAATTTCCAATATTTGCAATACTTCAGGGTAATTTATGAATAAAGGTGAACTAGTGGATGTTGTAGCAGCCAAAGCCAACGTCACAAAAAAGCAAGCTGATGAAATCATCAGTGCTTTTTTGTCAGTAGTTATCGAAGCTGTAGCGAATGGAAAGAAGATAACACTGGTAGGGTTTGGGTCATTCGAGCGACGCGAACGCTCAGAGCGTGAGGGACGTAATCCCAAAACTAATGACCCAATGACAATTCCAGCTACTAAAGTTCCTGCGTTTTCTGCTGGCAAGGCGTTTAAAGAAAAAGTAGCGCCATAGATGAATTGCTCTATCACTAGCAATTCAATCACTGCAAAGCTGTAGCAATTGCTGTTCTCAAGAGAGGATATGGCAATTTAGGGGAAATGTGAGTATTAAATTGCGGATGTTGCAGATGGCAAAGACGCGCAAGCGGCAAGCCGAGTAACATCGCTTACGATTACTGCTTAGTGCTACGATTGCTGAGTCCAAATTTACTTACATATACAAAAAAAGTTGTTTGAGCTATTAGAATTCCGAGTGCTGTACCTGCAAATGCTGCCTGAGCTTGAAAAATTGCAAGCTCATGAAGGTTTTGGGGTTCAGGCCCGAATTCTAGATGGAATTGCCATCTTGCTGCTTGTGGGTTGGTAAGAAAACTCAGAAATAGACTTAGAATATAGCCAAGAACCGTAAATAATAAAGCTGTAGGAATAGTCAGTTTTAAGTTTTGAAAGAGTAACGAGCGCATGGAGAAAATTGTTTAACTTTAAAGTTTTTACAACTATTCTGATAGTTACACAATTAATGAATTAATTACGAATTACCAATTAGTAATTATTTAGATAGTGCCTGAATTTTCCCCTGGTAAGCAGTTGCTCCCAAAAGTAGCGCCATAGATGCATTGCTTTACCACTAGCAATCTAATCCGATGCAAAGCCGTAGCACTCGCTGTTTTTCAGGCCGCATGGGGCAACGGTAGGGACAACGTGAGTGTGGAATTGTAGATGTTACACAAGTGCGATCGCTGTGTTGATTTTGGGCATTTTAAAATAGTGTTTACTGAGTAGGGCCGAATTACCTACTCTTTTGCTCTGACTTTTGAGGTTGTGATCTGTGTCTTGTTATTCAATAAAGCCTATATGATTAGTAATCTCATTAGTTAATTGCTTAGAGGCAACTGTTGTTTGCTTGCAGACTGTGAGGATGCGTTGGTCGTTAGCGCTAATAAGTTTGATTTGATGAAAATTAGATAGGTTAATTTTCATATTTTCAGTTTTTGCTTTATTGGAACTAAGTGATTTAGCAGAAACTGTGTTGTTATTCTGTTTTCCTGTAAAGCAACTAAACTCAGAATTAGGATAGTACAAAGCTCCGACAATATTTCCTTGTTGACGTTGTAATAATAAGTAGGCTTTCCCAATTTGATTAGGTTTAGGAGTTTCGCCGTATAAATATGTTCCATCAACAAATGGAGCCGATTTGGTTGAGCTATTTGGCAAACTTTGTCCACTTGAAGAAGGAATTTCTAAACCGACTAAAGCTAAAGAAAGCAATATAAATGCCGCACTTTTCTGGAGTTTTGTGCTAACAGTTGCAGGTAGATTCATTTGTTTTTTCCTTGCGTTACTGTTGGTTGTACCTACCTTAAACCTCTTGTCGTTTGTATAAATCTTTCTGTCGGTAGAGATTAGGGTAGCAATATCAACTTTCAAACCCTTCCACGATTACTGCTGGTGAGAGCCATTCTTAAACCTTGCCTGGATTCTCAAAGCGGCGTTAAGTAGTTTTAGATTTCGGTTTCTTATCTCTACGGCAATGAATTCTTTGTAAGTTTCACTTGACCTTGAGGAAATTAACCGTAAGTGTCTTTGAACAGGTGTTGTGTTTCTCCAGTTGACGCAGACTAAAATAATCGCATTGCTAATGGGCAAGCGATCGCTTTCACCTTTGCTTGGTGTAGCCTTATGGTTGACACCAGTATATTACTAATATTATCATGTCAACTGGCGAGCGCAGTGAAAATAAAATTAAAGTAAAAATGAATATCACAGTAGATGTAACACCCATCGCTGCGTTTAGGTGGAATGAAGAAAATGCCCAAAAACTCAGGGAGCTAAGAGACAAAGCTGGATATAGTAGACAAAAGCTATCTGATGCTGTGGGAGTTTCTGTGGCTTATATTCAGCAGCTAGAGACTCCTCACGTCTTTATTAACAAACCAAAAAAACCAACTCAGATGACTGTTAGTACAGAAATTCTAGAGAAACTTTGTGCTGCTTTAGATGGGGATATCACTTCACTTATTTGGAACATAGATTACAACAGCTAAGAGAATTATCTACTACGCTTACCAGCTAAAACTGCTTGACGAACACTGGTGAGCGTAGTAATATAGTAATCATAAGAGAGGAGACGAGCGCGATGCCTCTTTTGAAAAACAAAGAAGCGCTCAAAATTCAACCCTTATAAATCGAGTTAATCACGAAACCTAAAACCAGCCGCCACCGGGACTAGCAGCCGGAAGCCAAAAACTTGTATTGCTCAAGCCACCGGAGATGATTCCGATGACCAACCAAGTCTAAAAACTGGTTGTAAAAAACTTCAATTTTTGCAGAACAAAGGCGATTGTGAACTCCTCAATCGCCTTTTCAATTGTTATTACGCGGCTGTACAGAGGACACGGTTACATCCCAATATCTTCTCTACAGCTTTGTGCTGTCTGGTGTTTTGATATCAGTTAATACGCTTTACCCTTGAACACTTTTATAAGGCTTCGCCAATTCTAGATTGAGAGTGTTGTGCTTGCACAACAAACTGACTAATAAAAATAGGGCGATCGCCGCTCTGGAAAAGTATGCGATCGCCCTTTTACCCATTTAGAGGTATTTCTAATGATTACACAAATTTCAGCCCCTACACCAACAAAAGATCCGCTAACGAACAGCGATCGCCAAATCATCGCAACCATCGTCAATCAGTCGGACTACTCAAAAGAGTGTAAGCCCGAAGATGTAGTGACTATCTGGATAAACTCGGATGATATCGTGTGGGTAAAAATGATCCACGGCTATGCTCGTTACCACAAACAATCTTTCAAACGCGCTGTTGCAGAGGTAAAAGCGAGTCTTTCTGCTCCAGTAGAGCGCAATCACAAGGAAGAAAAGGAATTAAAACAAGCTTCTGAGAAAATAGGCTTGTTAGGTGATTGTGATTGGCTATCGTTGAGCGTCCAGTACTATCCTGACAAGTTAATTGGTCATGCTGGCTGTTATATCTCTCACAAGGCTCGAATATTAACGCCATCGGCTGAATGGGACTTCACCCTGCCGAAGTGGAATATGCCTGCTGCCATCTGTCCAGATTGTGGTGGGCATGGGTGCGGTAACTGTGGGTATCGCGGTACTCGTGCAGAAGACTTGTGTACGCCAGTGGACGGCTATCGACTGACCTATGTAGGATGCACTGACCTCCAGACGGCTCACAATGTATATCTGGATGGTGAGTTCTTGGGCATACTCTTCAAGGTCAGAAATGCTGATGAGTTATGGGAAAACGACCCCAAGACCTACTATTGGCGGTGTGGGGATGGAGTACGGTACTGGAGTGTGAAAGAGGCTGTAGAAGCACTGTCCAGGGTAACTGCTCCGATTGAACTGCCGCAAGTTTGTCGAGAGTTGGTAGCGGCGTAAGTGAAATGGTGGGTATTAATGCCCACCATGCAACCATAACTAATCCTTGTAAAATAAAACACAGTTCGCTCTTACAAAATGACCCAACAACCTCACCAACCTCACGACAAATTTGCCAAAGAATTTCTAGAGGAATTATTAGCTCCTTTGGGTGAAGTAAAAATTAACAGGGAAGTAACGGATGTAACCAGATTTGTAGATGTATTATTTTTACCTTCCCCACAAGCCCAAGCAGAAAATCTAGGATTGCTGGGAAGAATTGCTCTACTCAATACAACGCTACTGGAACCATTTCGGAATCAGCCCAGCAGGACGGAAGTACGTAACTGTTTCATGAAGTTGTTCACTGTGATTGCGGATTCTCAGCGCAAAGCCAAAAGAGAAGAAACTACCATTAGCGAAGATGATTTAGCTCGTTTGTGGATTTTGACACCTAGTGCTTCAGCCTCTCTGTTAGCAGATTTAGAGGTTAAGTTAGACTTAGAAAAGTGGATGACTGGAGTTTACTTTTTTCAAGAATGTTTCAGAGGCGCGATAATAGCGATCAACGAGTTACCCGTTACAGAAGAAACTCTATGGTTCAGGCTTTTGGGAAGAGGGACAGTACAACAGCTTGCAGTAAGTGAACTGGTTGCCCTTCCACCAGAGAATCTTGTCCGCCGTAATGTTTTAGAAATGGTTTACAGGTGGCGTATCAGTGTAATGACACAAACAGACTTAACAGAAGATGACCAGGAGTTAATCATGAACTTAACAGAAGCTTATCAAGAAGCAAGAGCGCAAGCGGTACAAGAAGGAGTACAACTTGAACGCCGTCAAGTTGTAGAAAACTTGTTAAGATTCCGGTTTGGTTCTGTGGATAAAGAATTAGCAAGAGTAGTCGATAGTTTATTGCAGTTAACACCAGAAGAATTTACTCCGCTATGCCTTCAGTTATCCCGTAATGAGTTGTTGCTCAGGTTTAATTCACACGGATAATCTTAATCTAATAACTTAATAACTGTTTTATAAAGCGCTTTTGTCTCAACAGGAGCGCTGTTTTATTGGCTCTGTAGTTGATAGATACATCTGAAGCCAACGGCTTCGCCAATGAAAGCGTGAAATGTATTGGTATTGAACAATGAACCCTCAAGAAAATGCTGAACTACTTGCTGCCCTGATGCGCCAAGAAGAATTGCTCAAGCAGTTAGTCGCAGCAATCAATAAGCCGAAATTGGGATTGCACAGTGAAGCTGGCAATTGCAAGATATATTGTAATCGCCAGCACGGAGGGCTATGGTACACACTAAATGGTGAACCGAGTGATGTCCCTCAAACTGCTTTAACTGGATATCTTAAAGAACTGCGGTTTGAGAATACAGAACGCCGTAAAAAAGAAACCTGCAAGTTGCTGATAACTATGCAAGCAGACCGGACATATATTTTAGAATCAGGCTACGATACGCATTTCTCAAAGTGCATACTTGCGGCGATCGCAACTTTGACCCCAGAACAATTGTATTCTCCCATCACACTACAGCCTACTCCGGGTACGACAGATGAAAACGTGTTGTTCTGTCGGGTATGGGTTGGGTCGGAATTAGTTATGGCATCCTACAACGAGGAGACGAACTGGCGTGAGGTCAGCAAGCAGGCAATTGCTGTAACAAAAGCTGCTCTTGAGATGGTGTTTTAACGAAGTCGGAAATAGGAAGTCGAAAGTCGGAAGTGAAAACAACGATTTCAAAATAAAGGGGTTAAAATTCCGACTCCCAATGCCAAAGCTCGTAATGAAAAAGAGGTTTAAATTCACATGGAAAAACTGTACTTGCGACTTCCGACCTACGACTTCCGACTTTGTTTTAACTCGTTGTAAACAGAGTTTTGGCAACTGTAATTAGAAGTTGCTCAAACTTTGTCTACAGCTAATACGTGCTGTTCAACTATTCACAGCTAATCACAAATGACTATTACAATCGTTCATCCCAGTATCGAAAACTTACAGCAGTTTTCTGACTCGTTCGACATTGAGAAATTATTGCAATATAAGGGAATTCTGCCGTGGCTTTTAGCAAATGGTTGGAACTACGATAATGAATCTTGTCTGATTGCAAATATTATCGATGAGTCTACAAGCCTGGATCAAATTTGGGAATCAGACGAGTTTGATTTTAAGGCTCTGCCTGATGAATTAAAGGAAAAACTTCATCAGATTTTTGAGCATTTCTATCTGTAATCTTCTGTCACTCTCAATCAATAATTAACGCAAATGTAACGAGTTATTCGTGAAAAACTCTACAGTCAGATTTAATTAGCCTGACTGTAGAGAAAATCGATTCCACGATAAATTATGGCACACTTCACTGCTAATAAGATGGAAACAAATTTGATTAAAGTGTATGATGCGACACTATTAAGCTCATCAAAAGTTTACCAAATTGAGGGTACGCTTTCTCGATACTTGGGTGATGAAGGTAGTATACAGCATCCACAGTATTTATTTGTACCTCTGCCAAATCAAAGGAAAAAAGTCAGCTTTTGGCTAAACCGAAACAAACTCATGACTCGTTGTTATGAAGTCGAAGGCATGGTTTATAAAAAGCCTGTGGTACAGGATAATTTGCAACAACTTCAACTATTTTGAGTCATGTCAATACATAAACCGCCAGTTATTAAAAGACCTGTTCGACTACAAAATAGCTCTACAAAAGTAATCTATAGGGCTACTACAGACATTCGCTCTCTTGAGAAATCACCACAAAGAAAGCTTCGCTTAATCGAAAGTGAAAAATAATGATTGAGGTCAATAATAATGGTACGAGCAATTGACAACCCTATTGCTGTGAATTTCCTAACTGATGCAGTAGTCGAGCGCCACAATTTCTCGCAATTAAATAAAACCCGTATTAGATTTCGCATTCAGCTAAAGAAAAGTACAAAGTCTGCTGCTCCTAAATGGGCAGATGTCTTAAAAGCTGAAGTCTCTGAAATTGAATCAGACCTCGTGAAAGTTACAAATTCTGAAGTCGGTTTGCGAGGTATCAAGGTATTTAAAAAGCTTGATGAAGCTGCTGCCCAATTGCGTCAAGAGATTGCTTCGGTTCAAGAATGGATGTCTGCGGATACTGGTGATTGGATTTGTCCAATTGATTTAGCTCCACTTGTTTGGAGCCAACTGCTTAATATCAGAGATAATATCGCCCCAGGACTGCGTAATCAGCTAAAAGTTGATTATGAATCAGGACTCGAAGATTATCAAGAGCGAATTGACCAGTTCCTCTCACTTAACACTTGGGAATTAGCACAGGATAAGCAAGAGTCAGTCAAAGCCAACTTGTTAAGAGCATTCCCAACTCTCACTGATCTCGAAGACTATTTGCAGGTCATTATTGGTCGCCCAGTGATTATTCCTGCCCTCTCTGAACAACTCAATCAGCAGCAAGCTGAGTGTCTAGACCAGATTACCAAGTTCATTCAGCAGTATGACCAAAATCTGGAGCAACGATTAAGGGAATCAGCCCTGGCAGGTGGTGAACAACTCGCCGCCCAATTGCTTGAAGAGTTGGCTGATTGGGAGCCAGGGAGGAAACCCATACAGTTTAAAAGGAAAATGGAGCGTCATCTGATGAAGGTTCAAGTGCTACTGGCAAACGCTTCACCGGAGGCAGGCAGTAGCTTGGAGGCGATGATGGCGCACTTGGATTCTATAGTTAACGATCCGGCGATTGAGTCGAAGAATCTGGGTTCTGATACGCAAAGTCTTTTGCAGCAAAAGATGCAAGAAATCCGCATCAAGTTGTTAGATGAACAACGCAATCTACAATCACTTGCAACTGACGACGTGGGCTTATCGAAAGCTACCGTGATGTCCTTCAAGTTTAGGTAAAAAACAGTCTTGGGCGAGGGTGAATTCGCTCAAGACTAACTAATGAATTGGAAATGTGGTGTTCACCTCAAAAAGGATATCTCACTTCTACTATTTCTCAAACCAGTTTTACAACTAAGGAGATAACTTGTGTCGCATTTCTCAACAGTCAAAACCAAATTAAGCAATCACAAGTGTTTGGTGCAAGCTCTCACGGATCTAAACCTATCACCACAAGTTCATGAAACAGCACAGCCACTAAAAGGCTACTACGGTGGTTCTCAAGGACAAAGCGCTGAAATTATCGTATCTGGTCGTACCATAAAAGCCCGTGCAGACATCGGATTCAAGTGGAATCAGTCAAGCGGTGTGTACGAGGTAATACACGACAGTTATGAAACAGTTCCGAAGCTGGGCAAAGACTTTTTCAGCAATAAACTAATGCTGGCTTACGGACAACGGATGGTTCGTGTCAAAGCTGCCGAGTTACAAGAAAGGTTTGGTGAATGTGCGATCGCTGAATCAACTAACGGCACTGTGCAAACTCTACGCCTAACCTTTGCCGGACATCAAGAAGTTAAACAATTTGCACGGAGATAAATTATGGAACGCTCAATACTGATTCATTTTGACAGCGCTACAGGTGAAGTTCGAGTGGAAGCGGAGGGATTTGAGGGTTTGAGTTGTTTATCGGCTACACAACCGTTTGAAGAAGCACTTGGAGTTGTGGAGGGCGATCGCATTTACAAGGATGAAGCCCAAACCCAACAACTTCGGACTACGAACAGCAGCCAAACACGTTTGCGTCAGTAATCAACACGGGGGAATCAACTTTCTTCCCCCCTCAAAAACAATCATGAACGAATTAGCTAAAGAATACCCATTTGTTCACGTTTATGCCCAGCAAAAACCAAGACAACCCACGATCATCAAAGCTAGTACAGAGGGTTTGTGCGTACTTTTGAATGCAATAGTAACAGCGATTGCCTACCAAGAGAACAACGGTATAGCAGAAGTTTTTGACGGCGATGCCGAAGCCTATGAGGTGATCGTAAAAGTCGTAAACACACACGACGAATTATCTCCAGTTCCTTATCAAATTGAAAAACAATGAAACTTTCAAATCTGCTTTCCACGCTCGATTCACAAATTCCGATCGCAGCGCTTGACGTGCTGTCTCCTGATGAAGCGACGATTATTCAGTGGCTGACTACTGA
The DNA here is from genome assembly GCF_034530895.1 of Nostoc sp. DedQUE08. NCBI lineage: Bacteria > Bacillati > Cyanobacteriota > Cyanophyceae > Nostocales > Nostocaceae > Nostoc > Nostoc sp. DedQUE08. Next base: position 27,012 of record NZ_JAVRCD010000068.1, on the reverse strand, counting down.
AGCTAACAATAAGCTCTCATGTCCGGTGTTCTTCTGGAATCTGGGAGTATCAACCTTGGAGCAATGTTTAATTGCAGCAGATGGGGGATTGGTGTTTAAGCCAGTTGCAGAGTATAAAAGACCACAACATGCTGATCCATTGTTATATGTATTTGATTACATTGCCAATTTTAGTAGTGATGGAGTCTTCATATTAAGTGACATTCACTCGTTTATTGGTAAGAATTCGCCAACATTATCTTGGGAGATTGTTAGCAAAGTTAAGAATCTCTACCACCGTCTCAAGCCGACTGATAAACGCATTGTGCTGCTGGGTCAAAACATTCAATTACACGAGTCACTTGTACGCTTAATCCCTTACTGTGAAATTCCTCTACCGGGAGTTGAGCAAATACTACTTCATATCAATTCTTATTTGCATGACCTACAACAGTCTGCTATTGAACAGGAATTGACTTTCACTATTTCCCTTAATAAAAGTGAAATTGAATCTCTTTCTCGCGCTGCTTTGGGATTAACCCTGGAGGAGATTAGCGACTTCCTGCGGTTAACTGTCAAACACAACCTAACATCAAATGGGATTTTAATTGATAGTAATTTCATACCCCAAGCAGTCGAGTATAAAACTCGGCTGTTGTCTCAAATGGGTATCGAATTGGGCAAGCCTGCTAGCATCTCCTTTGGAGGATTAGATTTGTTGCGTGAGTGGCTCAATCGACGGCGGCGGCTGTTCACACAAGAAGCGCGTGAGCTTTCCTTGCCTCAACCAAAAGGTGTGTTGCTTGCGGGGCCTCCTGGTACTGGAAAAACGAGTGTCGCTAAGAACATTGCCAACATACTCAATTTACCGCTACTCCAGCTAGACATTGCATCCCTCTTGGGCAGTCTGGTCGGTGAGTCTGAGGGAAATGTTAGACGTGCTTTGAAAACTGCTGAAGCTATTGCCCCGTGCATATTGTGGGTGGACGAAATCGAGAAAGCACTTTCGGGAACTGGTGACACGAGTGGAGTCTCACAGAGGATTCTGGGTAATATCCTCACGTTTATGTCGGAATCACAGTGTGGTGTGTTTGTCGTGGCAACTTGCAATGACCCCTCTGCACTGCCAAGCGAGCTAAAACGGAAAGGCCGCTTCGATGAAAATTTCTTTGTTGATCTTCCTACGGAGCCTGAGCGTGTACAGATTCTACAGATTCATCTACAACGCTTTGGCATTCACCTGGAATCAGAGTATTTAGAAGCAGTTGCAGCCAACAGTGCGAAATTCTCCGGCGCTGAATTAGAAACTCTCGCATCTGAAGCCGCACTGTTGGCATTCGATGAGGGTAGACCGCAGCAGGTAACACTTGCTGATCTGGAAACCTGCCGTCAAACTATTACCCCACTTGCGATTCAGGACGCTGCGGCAGTCGAGCGGATGCAGTCCTGGGCATCAACCGCACGACGGGCTAGTAGTGCTGTGGTTGCAGCGAAAACTCAGTCTCTCAGGGCTGCCAAGTTTCGCAATATGAATTGATAAAGTCCGCGATTTCTCCTGTTGTGTTCAAGAGAAATCGCATTCCTCAAAAGAGACAATTGCTACACCAAAAAGAGAGTGAATTGGCTTGGATTGACAATGATATTTCTAATTTCAAGGTAAATTAAATGGCAAATACAGACTTGGTAACTTATTACGGTCAAACCGAAAAAATCGACCAGTTAGTTGAAAAACATGGTGCATATTTAGAACAACTGGATAGAAAAACCAAACTCTTGCTACGTACAACTTTGTCGCAATATATTTTCATGCAGCGAATATGTAGTCCTGAAGATTATTCTTTAACAGAAGCTTTGAAAGATGGAGACTTTGAGAGATTCCTGTGTGATGGTATTCCAGAAGTGTTAATAAATCTTTGTTCTGAGCTAAATGGACTAACAGCAGACGAAGCAGAAACGATACTTGAAGCTTTACAACATCAATTGCGTTGGGGCAATGCCCGATTATTGACGATTCAATAACTAATTACAGCATGAAAACTATGGAAACATATCTTGTTTTTGTTGACGCTGTTAACAACAGTAATAAATTCTGGGGTGCGAAAGTTGAAGGCAGTAGTTTGACTGTTGAATGGGGACGAGTGGGTTACAATTCTCAAAAGAAAGTACGTAAGGATTCAGGTGGCAGAGTATTGACAAAGGGGATACTTGAGTAGGAGTATCACAAATATGAACCAAAACCTGCCTCAAGAATTAGACCGAGAAAGCTTGAACCAGTTATCAAAAGAACAACTGGTAGAGATAATTCTTAAACAGAATAAGGTAATACGTGAATTACAGAAAACAATCTTACAACTACAGCAAGAAGTAGAACGTTTAAAAGTTAGCCGAGATTTAGATAGCTCAAATTCGTCGAAACCGCCATCTGGAGATATTCACAAAAAGAGTGAAAACAAAAAAGCTCCTCCACAAGACCAATCAAATCAGCCAAAAAAGAGACCAGGCGGGCAACCAGGGCATCAAGGTAAGACCCGTAAGGGTTTTGGGAGAATAGATCGTTATGAAATTTTACGTCCTACGGACTGTCTGTGTTGTGGTCACAAAGCATTTGCTCCTGTGGCAGTAAAAGTAGAAAAACAATCTGTAGCGCAACTAGTAGAACGTCCAATTGAAATAGTTGAATATCAACGTCACACCTGCGTGTGTGAGTGCTGTAAAAATGTACAAACAGCCGCTTGGCCAGAAGATATTATCCCAGGGCAAGATTTAGGGATAAGATTACAGGCGTTTTTAGGATGGGCAAATAATTATGCACATCTGCCTTATGAAAAACAACAAGAAATGCTCTGGGAACTTGGGGAGATTGAAATTGGGTTGGGAACTTTAGTCACCACCAATGAACGAATTACTCAAGCAATTGAACCGAGCATTAATGAATTGAGTAGTTGGGTAAAACAGACGCAACCTAACGTTCATGTAGATGAAACGCCTTGGTCAGTCAAGGGAGTTAAAGAATGGTTGTGGGTAGTTGCCAATTCAGAATTCTGCCTGTTTACTGCGGCTGATACTCGTTCTAGAGCCGAACTAGAAGCCATTTTAGGAACTCAATATCAAGGTGTCATCAGTTCTGATAACTATAGTGTTTACAATGGCTATCAAGCTTTTGCCCAACAGAAATGCTTGGCGCATCTACGCCGCCACTTCAAAAAGTTAATTCAGCTTCCCGGTCTTCACAACCAAGCTATTGGTGAAGCGTTTGTTGATTTAATTGATGAAGCCTTTAGAAGTTATGGGCGATGGTTTGAGACTCTTAACTCCACCAATTACAACGATTGGGTCAATCAATTCAAATCAAAGTTGCAATCCTCAATTGAGCAATGGATTGATAAGGCAGGAGCTACAGCAGGCCAGCTTTTACGTTCCTTGCGAGATAAAGCTCATCAATGGTGGTATTTCCTTGACTATCCTGAAGTCCCTCCTGATAATAATCAGGCTGAGCGATCGCTGCGTTTAGCTGTGACAAAACGTAAGGTTAGTGGTGGTTCACGTTCAATGGAGCGGTTTCAACACACTGCCAATTTGTTGACGGTAGTGCAGACTTGTCGCCGTCAAGGTCGGTCTGTAATTGATTTTTTTGCACAAGCACTAATGGCTGACTCTATTAATTCTCAATCTCCCCCTTCTTTGCTTCCCCAATATTAGACCTGAATCCTTACGGACATTTTACTTATACCCAACAAGAGATAACTTCTCAAGAAAGAAAAACAAGGGAAATATGTGACCAGTTAGGCATTAATTTCCCTGAAGTGGATATACAGGTTACATCACTTAGCACCCGAACACAGATTATCGCTGATGAATCTGTATTGGATCATGTAGAGCCGATTTACTTTAACGATGCGGATTGATTAAGTATATCCCTTAGTGCGGTATGCGCTGGGGGATATTTTTAACTGACTTTCAGCTTAATCGCTTGTTTGTCCTCTGGGTTTTTGCGTATGGCCTCATTTAACCACTAGAATATCTTTTCTAAATATAGAAATTTTATGTAAATTCCACCACATTCAACTGACGAAAGTTTACAATATAATTACTGAAACTAATCTAGCTACAACCAAAGGCTTTGGTTTAACCCATGACTGATAATAAACAAGTTGTCTCTCAACTCACTCAACAAAAACCAAGACGTGTTTTGGTTGTAGCTCCAAGTGAACTCACTATCCACAACCGTCACAGACAATCCTTTCAGGTACTACCCACTTTAAGCAATTACATTTTCCAAGTCATCGCTAAATTGTCTATCGTCAGCGCTATGTTGTTTGGCATCAGTGCGTTAGGCTACTGGGGATTAGAAATTGTTGAAGCTAACACAATCCCGATAATAGAAGAGAGATACGATTGGCAAACTCAAAGACATATTTGTTTCGGTTGGATGTTAGTTGCTTTTTCTAGTTTCCTTGGGAGTGCTTCTTTTGGTAACGAGTCCCACTAATTAGTTCCAAGAGAGTTAAGCAGCCTTAAAAATTAATGCGACGATAGATTTCAGTCAGGGGAATTTCTACGTTTAAACTGTGTAGCATAATCGTCATCTCTTGGTGAGAGTGAACTTGCCATAGCCAGCGATCGTTACTGTTACGATCCAAGTTGTGATACTGTTCAATGTATGGTTCAGTTTGGCTCACAAGCAGATATTCACAAAAGCTAGCAATCGAGCGATATTTTCTGAACTTGTCCCCTCGATCATAAGCTTCAGTCAAGGGCGATAGAACTTCGACAATAAGCATTGGATTGAGAATTTCATCATTGCGATTGCCATTGAACTCTGGTTCACCATTAACAACCATCAAATCGGTATAAGTCTCACACTGATATTCGGGAATCCAAACTCTCAAGTCGCTGTTATACAAACGAAAATCGGTGTCTCTCAGTAAAAACCCCAGGTAAATTAAGAAGTTGCTGGCGATGGCACTGTGAGATTCTGACCCTCCCGACATAGTAATAATCTCTCCGTTGCGGTATTCATGGCGTTCTGGGTTTGTTTCTTCCATAGCCCGATACTCGTCTAAAGCAAGGCGACTTGTTATTACTTCTGGGGGACTGCTTTGAGCAAAGACCACAATCAACCTCTTAGATAATTAGCTCTAAAACTATTATCAGCAACAGGAGGAAGAATTGCTATTTTCATGAAAAATTATGATTCAAAGCACATTTACTGGCTTAACGAACAAACTTGAAACTTTCGACACTAGAGCTAAACATATCTGTAAATATGCTCATCACCGTCCGTTCTCGCAGTTTAATATTACCACTGACTGACATCCCAGATTGCAGAAGTACTTTACGCCCATTAATTGAAATCGATTGTTGCTCCAGGCGTACTTTAGCAGGGAAACGATAGAAAGGATAAATTTGGTCTGGTGGTAAGGCATCAGATCCAATCCATACTAGTTTACCTTTGACATCGCCAAACTCACTAAAAGGAAATGAATCAATTCTGACATCAACTGTCATCCCCTCTTTAACAAAACCAATATCTTTGTTGGTGATGTAAACTTTAGCAATCAGAGCATCATCAGGAACAATTTTGAGAATTGGTTCGCTGGATGTGACTACAAATCCTGGTGTATGTGCCTTAAGTTCAAAAACTGTACCATTAACTGGGGAATTGATTGACTGATATTGAAGATTCATTTGAGTTTGACTCAACTGAGAATCATTTTCGGCAATTTTCTTATTATTTTCGACTATGGCTTTAGTAAGCTGAGAATCAATCTCGGAAATTTTTTTGTTATTATCTGCAATTTGGGTGAGCCAATCTTTACGAGAAATAGCTACAGTTGATTGCAACTTAGCTTGTGCTTGGTTAATAGCAGATTGTAAACGAAATCCTTCTTGGGTAAGTTGGTCAATTTCCGATTGAGCATTTCTCACTTCTTCTTGTTGCTTGAAATATTGAATTTTGGAAATTGCCCCATCATTCATTAACGGGGTAATATTGTCGAGAATACCTTGGTTCATTACCAAAGTGTCTTTAGTAGAAGCCAGCTTAATCTCAGTTTGTTTGAGTTGGCGACTTAATTGTTCAACTTCCAGCTTTGCAGCAGTCACACGCGCATCCAATTCCGAAGAGGTGGATACTAGACGCTCTTTTTGCTCTATAGAAAGTCCACTGGTAGAACCTGTACCATCTAGTTGGGCACGATATAATCGGTTTTCTGCAACTAGAATAGCGCGACTTTTGGTCAGGTCAAGCATTTGATTTGAAACTTTAACATCGGTGGCAGTAACTGTAGCCCCACCTGTCATTTGAGATTGATAAAATTGATTTTCTTGAACTAGAGATGAGCGAATTTTCTTTAAAGAGTCAAGTTGGGCATTAGCAGTAGTGGGGTCAAGACTGAGAAGATGTTCACCAAGTTTAACCTGCTGTCCATCTTCAACGTAAATTTCTTTAACTACGCCACCAACAGGGGCCTGTATTTCTTTAACTGTGCCTGTAGGCTCTAACTTACCAGTAGCGGAAACTGCTTCTTCAATTTTGGCGATGTTTGCCCAGACAATTGTACCAGTTGTAACAGCCATCAGACCCCAAAGAATAGCACGTGACCACTTGCGAGATTGTCTAAGAATTACAGGTTGATCGAATTTCGGAACATAACGCGGTGCTGTTGAGGGGGGTTTTGCTTGAAGATTAGATATTTCTGGTGATAACTTTTCTAAATCCTGTAAAGAAGTTATCTGTTTTAGTGGAGATGAACCATTTGTATTAGAGCTTTGTTTACCGTTTCCATTCTGACCGTTATGTGAAGACTTACCGTTTCCATTTGTGCCATTAGTATTCATAATTAGTAATAAGTTATTATTTAGTACGTAAGAGGCTGAATAAATTTAGTTAATTCTCTATTAGGTTGCTGATTGCTAAATGAAATAGAAAAATTATTCAGAAATTGCTGACTGCTGTTGATAGAGACAGTAATACAATCCATTCATCCCGATTAATTCTGCATGAGTACCTTTTTCAGCAATCTGTCCCTGACTCATCATTAAAATTACATCGGCATTTTGAATTGTTCCTAGCCTATGAGTAATGAAAAATACTGTTCTTCCCTTAAATACCTGGGCTAAATTCAAGCACACCTGACGTTCAGTAGCATAATCGAGTGCGCTGGTAGCTTCATCCAGAATCAACAGTGGTGGGTTTTGTAGTACAGTCCGAGCGATCGCAATTCGTTGTCTTTGTCCACCAGATAAAGCTGAACCTCTCTCTCCAACACGGGTTTCATAACCCGATGGTAGATTCATAATAAAATCGTGAGCGCAAGCAATTTTAGCAGCCTCTACAATTTCTGATGGTGTGGCATCAGGCATGGTCAGGGCAATGTTCTCCTGCACTGTGGTATCGAATAACAAAGTGTCTTGCAACACCATACCGATTTGTTGACGCAGGGAGTAGAGTTCTACCTTATTAATGTCATAACCATCAATTTTAATGCGACCAGAGTCTAATTCATAAAGTCGAGGTAAGAGTTTGGTTAATGTACTTTTGCCAGCACCACTTTGTCCCACAACTCCAACAAACATACCAGCTTCGATATCAAGATAAACATTATTGAGTTGCGGATTAGGGCTTTTAGCGAAGCTGAAAGTAACACTTTCGTACTCGACAGCACCGACAATAGCAGGCATGGGGATGTTATTACGTCCAGCAATTTCTGTTTCTTGGGGAGTATCGAGGATATCAGCCAAGCGTTCTAACGATAAAGCAGTTTCTTGAAAGTTCTGCCACAGTTGAATTAGCCGTAGTAGAGGACTTGTGACATAACCTGCGATAATACGAAAAGCAATTAACTGTCCCAAAGTTAGTTTTTGCTGCAAGACTAAATATGCACCTACCCATAATAAAAGTAAGCTTGATAGTTTATTGAGGAAGTTGGAAAGGGAACTAGCAGTATTGCTTGTCAGGACATTCTCAAAACTTGCACTAATATATCTTCCATAACGAGATTGCCATTGCCAGCGAGAATTCAGTTCAATATTTTGGGCTTTGACCGTTTGAATGCCTGATATTACTTCTACTAAATAAGATTGAGTTTCAGCATTGCGTTCGGCTTTCGTTCTAGTTTGGCTGCGAATAATAGGTGCAAATATAAAGGTTAACAAAGCAAATAGCGGTACTGTTGCCAGTGCTACTATGGTTAGCAGCCAGCTATAAAAAATCATTACTACAATATAAATAACAGAGAAAATAGCATCTAGAACAACAGTCAGGGCAGTACCAGTGAGGAAAGAGCGAATATTTTCTAATTCGTTGATCCGGCTGGATATTTCCCCAACAGGGCGCTTCTCAAAATAACGTAGTGGTAAACGTAACAGGTGGTCGATTACTTCACTTCCCAAACTTAAATCGATCCGGTTAGTGGTATCTACAAACAAGTTGGTACGCAGCCAAGTAATAATGCCCTCTACTATAGCCATTGCTATGAGCAGAAAACCCAGAACATTGAGAGTATTAATCCCGTTTTGAATGATAACTTTATCAATAATTACTTGGGTGATTAATGGATTTGCTAGTCCCAATAGTTGTACAAATAATGAAGCAATAAATACTTCAATAAAAACAGTACGATGCTTTTTGATGGCAGGTAAAAACCAACTTAAGCCAAATCGCTTTTGAGGAGTTTCTTTGGTCGGTTGCAGTAGAAGTACTTGCCCCTCTTCCCCCCAAGTTTCCACAAAATCGGCTGGCTTTTTACGGACAATTCCTTGTTCTGGGATAGCGAGAACTAATTCTTTCTCTGTCGCTTTGTAAAGAATTACATAGCTATCTTGCCAGGGAATCAAAACTGGTGTCGGTAGTTTAGATATGGCAACGGCAGGAACATTTACCAGTTGAGATGTCAGCCCCATTAGTTCTGCCAAAGCACCACATAATTGAATAGAAGTACTCCCTGTACGCTGAAAATTACTAACTAACGCACGGCGTAAGACATCGCGGCGAAATGGCATTCTTAAGTGTTGCGCTAGCATTTGAAAACAGGCAAGAGTTCCATCTACAGCCCCACGACCCGATATATGCGGGTATTTAATTCCTTGCCCTGGTTCTACTTCTTCTGTTTCTTCTGGGCGCTCTGGAGCGAATGGGGCGTTTGCCCAAATTCCAGTATCTGACAATGAGTCGGGGGAGAGTGAGGGAGTGAGGGAGTGGGGGAGTGAGAGAGTAGGATCAGTAAAACCAATTAAGCGAACTGACCCTGTGATATAGGCTTGTGCTTGCGTTAGATTTAGGCGATCGCCTACTACATAGTTAGACCCTTTACTGCTAACTAACCACAGCAAGTTAGGATCTAATGAAGAGAGTGGTGTTTTCCCATTTGGCAAGTTAAGAATAGTAGCTTGTTTTGTTGCAGCAATAGCCAGTTCTTTGAGATTATCTGGAATTTTACCCCGACGTTCTAATTCTGTACCCAACAGGTCAAAAACTTCAACTAAGCTGCAATAGTTGCAAAAAGCATTCGCTATAGTAGGTTCAAGTTCTAGTAAACTTAAGAAATCCGAGGCTTTTAGGGTTAGACAAAGAGTTTCAACTGACGCGATCGCAGTTTCACACGGTACACCACGCAGCAAGCTTGCCCAACCAATGATTGATCCTGGTTTTAGTAGTTGCAGGGTATCAGGGGCAGAAGCACCTGGGGCATATCCCAATAAACGGGCTTGACCTTGGTAGAGAATTGCTATTCTAGCTGGAAGGGTTTCTCTGACCAAAATTGCTTGCCCCATACGGTAGCGCAAAGGTTCAAGTTTTTCTGCAATTTTCTCAACGCTGGTTATAGAAAGCTGATTAAATGGGTAGATGCTGGCGAGAAATTCTTGAATCGTGGTAGTGCTTTTTATCATCTTGTTAACAGAGCAGTATCTAATGGGGTGATGGGGGGATGGGGTGATGAGGCGATGGGGTGATGAGGTGAAGTTGTTCTCCCTACCTCCCCATCTCCCCACCTCCCGCTCTCGGACTCCTCCTCTTCAAGTATGGTCAATTGCGCTTTGCTGATTTCTTCGGCTAACCAAGTTTCAAACAGATGATTGAGCAGTGTAGAGCGCATTGCATCATCTAGTTGAGCCGGAATTAGTTTTTCTAATCGCACAATCACAAACCACTCATCCAATTTCATCGGCGGCCATAACTGTCCTGGTTGTGAAATGCTCAGTTTCTGTGCTATTGCTGGGTGGGGTTGACTTATAGTCACAGGGCCTAACATTCCTCCTGTTTGAGCTTCTTGCCCTTGTGAATACAGTGAGGCACAGTCAGCAAATGTCTGTTCTTGGGCTTTGATGCGGAAATAGAGTTCTTGGGCCACCTCTGCATCAGATGTGCGGATTAGGGAATAAATTACTTTGTCTAGCTGAGATTTACATTGCAAAAAATAAGATTCTAGCTTTGTCCCCCAAGTGGCTTGCTTGAACTTCTCAATCCTCAGTTCTCGCGTGGCAACAGCTTCTAGTTGCTCAAGACTCATGCTGTAATGCTTTAAGACTTTTGCCTGTGCTTCTGGTGTTGTCAGTTGATTGTTTTGGTAGAATTGCTCAATAACACCGAGTTTTTCTGATGGAGTGAGTTCAAAAGGAGAGATCGCTCTTTCAATAATCACCAAACGGCACAATTGCGGCAGCATTTGGTAGCCAGCTAGCAAATGCGTAATTTCTGCTTGGCTAATTATCTGGTTGCCAATTCTTAGGTGAGCCATAGGGTGCTAGAAAGTTAGGGTAGAGGAACCTATGTAATAATTTCCCTATCGCATCATGTATTGTAGGTTCTATTTATGACAATGATAAGTATACGTATATTTCCCCAAAAAAACCTGTTACATATACTTAGAAATACTTAGAAAAACTGTTAAAAATTAAATTTTCTAAATATATTAGCTACTTTATCAAAAAAATATACTTAATTTAGTTAGTACTTAAGTAAGTATCGAAGCAATTTTAAGCATAAATTCGCTGGTGTAAATCTGAATAACGAGAGTATAAAGTTACAAGTGACCGTAAAAAACGTGTCTAGTGTCCAGTAATGGATTATGGGCCAAGAGTTTCAAGCCTACGTCAGAATCAATTGGCGCAAAACCTTTGTATTTGAATTAACAGTTATTAGAAAAGCATCATGAGTCAAAGCTTAATTACTCAAGAGTTGGGAATTATTATTGCTGCAAAAAATCATAACCCCACGCTCCTCAATCCAGATTTTCTCAAATATAGTGGTATAGTTCCGGCAGAATGGGAATTGGCTCGTCAACCAATATCGACTCAGAATGTATCCCAAATTGCTTTCACTAACGGTGTGATGATAGTAGCTGAACCGACGCGAGTCATATTTATAGAAGCTATTGAAGGTAAAGCAGCAGCAGAAATTATAGTTGCAGACATTGCTAAAAAATATGTCCAAACACTACCAAACGTAGAATACGAAGCTGTAGGTCTTAATCCCAGAAGCTACATAACTTTTGATCGACAGCAAGATGCAGCTAGTCAGTATTTAGCTAAAACGTTACTCTCTCCTGGCCCTTGGCAAGAAGTTGGGACTGCACCTGTACGAGCGACACTAAACTTAGTTTATACAATGGATCGCTGCCCATTCTATCTGACTGTCAGTGAAGCAGCATTAAGGAATCCAGACGAAACTAGTACTCCAATTGTGTTGTTCAATGGCAGTTTTAGCTATGAAGTCAAGAGTGTAACTGCACCAGAACGTCTCGGAAATTTGCATCAAATTATTGATAATTGGCAAGCAGATTTGGCAGCTTATCAAGAGATTATTAGCACCAAGTTTCTAGCTAAAGTTCCTGACAATACAACGTTGGTGCCAAATGTATTCACGATGACTGCTAGTGCAGTAGCCTAATATTTATATATAAAATTGACGATGAGGAGAAAACTCTTGGGTGTTCTCCTCGCTTTCCATTATTCAAAATCATCACAACAAGTAGATTTATCGCCTTGTATCTTGAGATGGAGTCAACAATATATTATCGCTATAGGACTACTATTTGATTTCTGAAAACATACTGAGACTGAAAAGCCCGTTTTATCGGGGTTTTATCTGAAATCTTGTTCAAAAATCAGATATGAGTCCTATATTGACTCCAAAACAAAATCGTCTGAACTTTTTATTAAATTAAAACAGTAAACAATTTACTACTGGCAAGGGGTTAGTCATGGGTAGCTCTGAGAATTTAGGAACTAATAGTGCATCTTCTACTAATGGCGGAATCTTACCACTATCTTTACTAGATAGTGCATCTTTAAGTGCCGCATTAGATGACAATTCTGCCCTAAGTTCTTTGCAAATAAAACTCAGACCTCCTAATGGTTCTGACCCAATTTCTTCAGAGTTGTCACGTCAGGAAAAATTAACAGGTACTACAGATGACTTGGAAAAGTTCAAGTCTTCTGTAGACTTCTCTAATAAGCGTACTAATCCCGTTAATTATCTCAACAATTACTCACCTTTATTCAAAAATCAGCAAAATTCTAGTCTGATTACATCTCAACAATCAGAAATTACAAAGTCTGACAATAAAACTGGTTTCGATCGACTTACAGGAGCAACAACTAATACACCTCTAATTAACGTTGGCACTAGCGATCCAGTAGTTGGAAGTGTTAATAATTCTCTTTCAATACCGTCCTTGCTACCTGACATCTTACCGCCTACGCTTTCTGCTACAGTCCTGCCGCTCAATTTACTACCAGGTTCGCCACAAGCGAGAGTTGTTGGCATCGTTAATGGCACTGGTTCCGCCATTGCCTCACTCACAGTTGCCTTTGATAATTTAGCTGCTGGGCCCATATCAGTTAGTCCACTCGGCGCTTTTGACCATGCCCTTGATTTTACTGGACTCAACGATGGGCCTCACACCTTTACTCTCAAAGCTACTGATTTTGCAGGCAATTTCTCTACTGCTAGCTTTTCTGTAACGGTAAATCTTGCTGCCACACCACCTGCTATTTTAGCAGCTTTAGCCCATGATACAGCTCCTGACAACACAACCAACACTGATGGTATTACCTTCGATCCCACTACTACAGGCACAGTTAAAGTTGTTAATCGTGGCATTTTTATTAATGCATTAACAACTGTTACCCCTATTGTCAATGCTGTCGCAAATGTATCGCTTACTGAAACCAATCAGATTATTTCATTGAAAGCAGGTTTCGACAACACACAAGTAGCCAATTATCTAAATGTAATTGCTGATTTGCACTCTGATGGCAGTTTTACCCTCAGCCCCAACCGATTAAATACAATTTATGGCGGGATTTTACCAGACGGTCATCACACTCTACACTTACAAGCAGTAGATAAATATTCTGTTGCCAATAACTTTGATATCTCTTTTACACTTGATACCACTACTGCTGTACCTACACTTAAGCTATCTGCAAATAGCGATAGTGGCTTGAGTAATAGCGATCGCATTACTCTTGACACTACTCCTACTATTATTGGCACGGCAGAAGCTCTTGCTAGAGTCCAACTATTTAACAATGGTCAACTCAAAGGACAGACAACTGCAACCGCAGATGGCACTTGGCAAATCACGACATCAGAATTAACTGATGGAGTCTACGGACTCAACGCCATTGCTACCGACACTGCGGGAAATACCAAAACCTCTGCTGCAATAGATGTCACAATAGACAGTGCCTTGCCACAGGTTAGTTTAACCACTCCTGTCAACCAATCTAACTTGCATTTGGGAGATAAACTTACTGGCAGTGTTGATGGTACTGGTAGTCCAGTCACAGCATTAAGCTATCGCTTCGACAATCTTCAAAATGTATCTTTAAATTTTAATGCCAATGGCAGATTTGACCAAGTTTTAGACTTTACTGGTCTGAGCAATGGAGAACATACTTTAACTATTGCTGCTACTGATACCGCCGGCAATATTAAAACAATTCAATATACTGTAACAGTTATTATTGATCTGGATGCACCTGTTATTACTGCATCTTTAAAGCGAGACACTGCTCCTAACGGTCAAACCAATAGCGATACCATTACTTTTGACCCCACAATTACTGGAACTGTTATTGATGCTAGCCGTGTAGTTGAATTCAAAGCTGGTTTTGACAGCACACAACCCGCTAATTTTGTAAATGTTCTGGCGCAAAGGATTGCAGACGGCAGTTTTACTTTGACTCGTGCCCAATTAGAGCAGATATATGGTGGTACATTGCCGGATGGATTCCATACTTTGCATTTGCAAGCAGTGGATGAATTTCAAAACACATCCAATATTTTTGACTTTTCCTTCACTCTTGACAGCACTACATCAGAACCTATTTTTAATCTCAATGCCGTATCTGACTCTGGTGTAATTGGTGATTTCCAGACCAAATTTGATACCGTAACATTAACTGGTCTTGCCGAAGCCAATTCTACTGTAGTCTTAGAACAAACGGGTGCGGTAACAACTTCAGACAACAATGGACAATTTACCTTTGCCCATGTTTCCTTAGCAACCGGGGATAACTCCTTCACTGCACGTTCAACTGATATTGCTGGCAATCAAAATACTTTCCTTAGCAATATCTACCGTTTCAGTCCCCCTACAGCAATTAACTTAACAGGTAATACTGTTGCAGAAAACAGTTCTACTGGAACAGTCATTGGTCAATTAAGTAGTGTTGACCCTGATCCTGATGACACCTACACTTATATATTACAAGATAATGCTGGTGAGCGTTTCCGCATTGTTGGCAATCAATTGCAAGTTGCTGATGGTACTTTACTCAATTTTGAAAGTAGTACTCAGCACTCTGTTACAGTTACCAGTACTGATGCTAACGGCTTAAGCTTAACCCAAGTTTTTGCGATCGCTGTTACCAACGTTAATGAAGCTCCCACATTCCTCACTACACCTGTAATTACAGCCAATTTAGCCAGTCTTTACACTTACAACATTGTTGCTGCTGACCCCGATGCGGGAGATAATCTCAAAATTACTACAGAGAATCTCCCAAGCTGGCTAACTTTAGTTGATAACTTTGATGGAACTGCAACTTTGAGTGGGACACCAAGAGACTTCCTCTCCAATCTCAACAGCAACATTCACCTTTTGGTAACAGATGCGGCTGGATTAACAGCAGTTCAAGACTTTATTATTGCTCCTAGTATCTATGATATAGAAGAAAACAATTTTACAGTCTTCCGTTCTCTACCTCTCTTGATTCCATCTACCCCTTCCATCCTTAGCTTTAAGATTGATCCTCAGTTTGACATTACTAGTGTAAATTCAATTAACGATGCTTTTGAAGTGGCATTAGTTGATACCAATGGTAATTCCCTAGTTCATACTGCTGCTGGTGAGCGCGATGCTTTCTTCAATTGGACTGAGGGCGAATCTACTGCTTTAGGTGCAGGTACAAGTTATGATGCTGCAACCCATACTGTCAGCTTAAATCTTACTGGTATTAACCCAGGCACCAATGCTCAGTTGGTGTTTCGTCTGGTAAACAACGATGGTGACATTACTACCAATGTGCGGATTACTGATTTTGCTTTCACAAATGCACTTGATGGTACTCAGGCTCCTATACAAACAGATTTTCCCCAACAAATAAGCCAGACTACAGCACCTAATTTTAACTTATTGGTAGATGTTTCTAGCAGTATAGGTACTGAATATCACCGCACCAGCTTCAACGCTGATACTCACCTTCTGTATGCAGACATCGCTTTACGTAACATCGGCTCTTACAGCGTAGATTCTTCCCTAATTGTTGCTGTCAATCATATCAGTGACCCCACAGTGTTAGTTCGCAATCCTGATGGTTTTACGCCTGATGGTCTGCCTTACTATGATTTCAGTAAGTTGGTTGGCGATACCAAGTTTGACCCTAATGAACTCACTTTTGAGCGTTCTTTGATATTTTATAACCCTCAAGGGGTGCAGTTTACTTACGATCTAACGGTGTTGAGTCAGTTAAACGCTGCACCTGTGATTCTAACTCAAGCAAATAAAGAAGTAATTGCTGGTCATTCTTACAGCTATGACGTTGATGCCACAGACCCCAATGGTGATTCCTTAACTTATAAACTACTGGTTGCACCTGATGGTATGACCATTGACCAAACTACTGGTTTAATTTATTGGAATACAGCAACTACTAATATTGGCAATCAAACAGTTCTCGTGGAAGTGGGTGATGGTCATGGTGGCATAACGCAACAACAATACAGTTTGTCGGTAATTGATGCTCCGCCGAATCGTCCCCCCGTTTTTACCTCCACTCCTGTGGTCGATGCAGCGATTAATACTAGTTATACTTACCAAGCCAATGCTTCCGATGCTGATGATGATTCTTTGACCTATTCTTTTGTCAATGCACCAGCAGGAATGACAATTGATGGGAGTACGGGAAAAATTAGCTGGGTGCCGACTACAATATCGTTTCAATCCCTTCCATTCGTGTCTGTTACAATTCGTGTCGTAGATCAACGTGGGGGAGTGGCCGATCAAAGCTTCAAGATTAACGTTCAGCCAGAACCAGGTAATCATGCACCAATTATTATCAGTGAACCGGTGACTCAAGTTTATAGTCCTAGTTCTACTCTCGATGGAGTCGTTTTTGGTTTAAAATCTCAAGCTCCGGGGAGCAACGCATCTTCTCAAGCGCCTACGAAACTCTTCTCATTCAACGTCGACGGCTCTAACTTCAAAGACCTTGGGGTAGTAACTCTCAACAATTCGCAAATCGATGCGGATGGACTTGCTGTTTCTGAGAAATACGGACTTTTGGGTTTTGCACTTAGCTCAACTGGCTCCACGCTCATCTCTATTAACTCTAATACGTCTGTAGCAAAGGCATTAGGTA
The DNA here is from genome assembly GCF_034530895.1 of Nostoc sp. DedQUE08. Classification (NCBI taxonomy): domain Bacteria; kingdom Bacillati; phylum Cyanobacteriota; class Cyanophyceae; order Nostocales; family Nostocaceae; genus Nostoc; species Nostoc sp. DedQUE08. Next base: position 10,161 of record NZ_JAVRCD010000068.1, on the reverse strand, counting down.
TACCTTTGGCTAATAGAGAGATTCGAGGTGCTGTTTTCGATTTAGATGATAATCTCTGGGTTATTGATGTTGCAAAAAGCGAACTGCTCAATCTCAATCCCTTAGATGGCTCTATTTTGAAATCCATAGCCCTAAAGTTTTCAGGGCAACCTTTGAGCTTGTTAGATGGAGCAGATATTGCTGTAGATGCTCAAGGTCAATTTTATTTAACCACTTATTCTTCTCTTGGCAGTGGTAGTGGCATTTATACTTTAAACATTACTACAGGTGCATTAACTCAATTAATATCAGATCCTGGACAATATCTAGCAGGGATAACTTTTGCATCTGCGGACAATACTAGTAACCTCTTTGGTTACGAAGTTAACTTGACAGATGATATTTTCTCCTATAAGCCAAATACCAATTTTGCTCGAACAACACTTTTCTCGAATATTATCTCTGAATTTAATGCTGGGCGAGGTGATTTAGCTGCAATAGTTCAAAAACCTAAATACTCCTACTCTGTACAAGCTATTGACCCAGATAATGACTCCTTAAATTATTCACTAGTCACTGCACCAATTGGGATGAAGATTGACTCCAATACTGGTAGTATTAGTTGGGATAATCCAGTTGCAAATACCACACCTTACGATGTGACCCTACAGGTGCAAGATAATCGAGGTGGGATTGATATCCAGAGCTTTCAATTAAATGTATCTTCTACCAAGCCTGGGCAACTTATGGGAATAGTCCATCAGGATGATGGCAGACTTAAGGACAAACTAGTCTACTACGAAGATTTTGAAAATTCAACAAAGACTCTCAGTGAGTGGTCTCAACCAAAACGGGAAACGTCTGTGGATAACAGACATATTCTCGGACTTTATCAGGGTTCACCCACAAATGACCCTGAAACCTTTTTCAATCGCCCTGACAGAAAACAAGTTCTCACTCTCAAGAATTTGCCCGAACATGACATTATTACATTATCGTTCGACCTTTACATTGTTGGTTTCTGGAATGGTAGTTTCTTAAGCAGCTCTTCTGGCATTACCAACCCCAATGATGGCTATGGACCAGACCTGTGGAGCTTGACATTCAGTAGTAACACGCAGACACAAGAAAAACTTTTATTACAGACAGCTTTTGGCGCTGTTACCGGAGTTGATAATCGACGACAAGCTTACCCATATTCTTTTGTTGATTCCTCTAGCCCCTTAAATGCTCCTGGTACTGGAGCTAGTGAAATAAAACGGCTTTTTCCTCAATACAATCAATACTCTGATTCAGTTTATAAACTCTCCTTCACTTTCGATCATTCAGCTAGTTCAATGCTCCTAAATTTCATCGGCGATGTCAAAAGTGAAACTGGAAATGAATCTTGGGGTTTAGACAACGTTGAAATTTGGACTGGTAAAAAACCTACACCTCTTCAAGGTGTTCCTATTTATTTAGACACCAACAATAACAGTCAACGCGATGCTTATGAACCTTTTACTTTAAGCGATACTAATGGAGCTTACTCGTTTACTCTCAATCCTGGAACTTATACAGTTGCAGAAGAAATTCAGTCTGGGTGGACGCAAACTATCCCCACAAGTAAAACCCATAAAGTTACTCTTAAAAGCGATCAAGTTATTACTGGTTTAAATTTTGGCAATCAGATTGGAACCAATGATAATTTATCGCCTGTATTTGTCAGTACAGCATTAACGGAAGCGATTAGTGGACAAATCTTCCGTTATTCCTCTGTGGCTAAAGATCCCAATCAAGACACCCTTATTTATAACCTTTTAGTCAACCCGGATGGGATGATTATTGACTCAAAAACGGGTATTCTTGTTTGGCAACCAACAACAAGTCAGCAAGGAATGCACGATGTCATATTGCAGGTGCAGGACAATCAAGGCGGACAAGATATTCAAGCTTTTAAAATCAACGTTGCACCACCAAACACACTACCTACTTTTACAACATCTCCATCATCCACTACAACGGCTGTTGGACAAATTTTTCAGTACCAAGTTCATGCAGAAGACCCTGAAAATGAGGCGATTACTTATAGTCTCACTTCAACTCCTCCTGGAGCTACAGCAACTATAGACAGTAGTACAGGGGTATTTAAATATACTCCAAAACCTAGTGATTTAAACGGTAACAGCACTAACCTTTTCTTTGCTATCACTGCCACCGATACTAGAGGTGGAAAAACGACTCAATATTTAAATATTTCTGTTGTTGGGGCAGCTTCATCTCCATCCAATAACCTTCCTATTATCTCCTCAACTCCTCGTAAAAGTATAGTTCTGGGCCAATCCTACGTCTATATAGTCACAGCCAGCGACCCCAACTACGACCCCCTAACTATCTCCTTGGAAACTGCTCCCCAGGGTATGACCATTGACCAACAAGGCAGAATCACATGGCAACCGGGAGCGACGCAAATTGGTTCTAACCCTGTCAATATTAAAGTTAGTGATGGTCGTGGTGGAGTAATAACTCAAGCTTTCAATATTGATGTTGTCAGTTCCACTATTCGCACTAACAATGCACCAAATATTACTTCCACTCCTAACCTCATTACCAATTTAGAACGGACTTACGTTTACAACCTTTCTGGCAGCGACTTAGATAACGATTTGCTTGTGTGGAGTTTGGACTCTTCCCCAGCAAGTATGGTTATCGATCCACAGTCTGGGGCGTTACGCTGGCAACCCAAAGCAGACCAGATTGGTGAGCATACAGTTACAGTCCGCCTCACTGATGCTTATGGTCTTTATGCTGCTCAAGAATTTACACTTCATGTTACTGGAGTTAACACACCTTCTGCCATTGTCTCCAATCCTATAACCAGAGCCGCCCAAAATCAGCTTTACACTTACACTGTTGTCGCAACTGATCCAGAAAACGACCCCCTTACCTTCAGCTTAGGTCGCAAACCTGCGGGGATGACCATTGATAGCAACGGCACAATTCGCTGGACACCCCAAGCGTCGCAAATCGGTTCTCAACAAGTTGAAGTCTTTGCACGCGACGCTCAAGGTGCTATAACCACTCAAACTTATGCCATTGAAGTGGGTGCAACTGCTATCAACACTGCCCCAAGTATCACCTCTACACCTGTATACTTAGCCGCAGTTGGTAGTCCTTACAGTTATCAGGTACAGGCTACTGACCCAGATGCTGGCGATCGCCTGACTTATCAGTTACTTTCTGTTCCTGCGGGTGTTACGGGTATCAACATTGATCCAAGCACTGGTTTGCTGACTTGGAATAATCCTGTTGCTGGTAACTACAAAATTGTTGTCGGTGCGGTGGACGCTGCTGGTTTGGGTGCTGCACAGGGCTTTACTCTCACTGCAAGAGAGAATCATGCCCCTGTTATTCAGTCTAATCCTAAATTAACTGCAACCCCTGGTAGTACTTATGCTTACGATATCATTGCTAGCGATGTGGATGGCGATCGCCTAAGTTATAATCTCGACCAAGCATCCCGTGATTTGGGTATGACCCTCGATGCTTTGGGGCGCTTGCGATGGACACCAACTGCTAATAATGTTGGCACTCACCACGTTGTCTTAACTGTCAGTGATGGCGTTGTGTCCAGACCACAAGAGTATAACCTTGTGGTGGCAGCTGACACAGAAGCGCCGAAAGTTAGACTCATTGCAAATTACGATGTAGTTGACCCTGGCGAAACTATCATTTTCCAGGCAAGGGCTACAGATAATATTAGGGTTGCTGGGCTAAGATTGTGGATCAACGATACACCAGTAGTGCTGGATGGCAATGGCATAGCGCGATTCACTCCTAGCGAGGCAGGAACAGTGATAGCCAGAGCGATCGCTACAGATACAGCAGGCAATCCTTCTCAAGAAGTCACCTTTAATGTACTGGTACGCGACCCTGATGATGTCGCTGCTCCCGAAGTAAGTCTTGATTGGGGAGATAATGCTGGGAAACTAATTACCGCTCCCATTGAGATTAAAGGGTCGATTTCAGACGATGGAGAAATAGACTACTACCGCCTATTAGTCGCGCCTATTAATGGTGGTGAATTCAAAGAAATTGCCTTTGTTAATGATCCAGGTGCGATCGCTAATGGTGTCTTGGGTAAATTCGACCCATCGCTGTTGCAAAATGACTCGTATATTCTCAGGCTGGAAGTTGCGGATAATGGTGGTCACATCAGTTACGCCGATGAGGTGATTGATGTTGCTGGGGATTTGAAGTTGGGCAATTTCCGGTTGTCGTTTACAGATTTGACTGTGCCTGTTACTGGTATCCCCATTACCCTAACTCGTACTTACGATAGCCTAAATTCTGGTAGCACAGATGACTTTGGTTATGGCTGGCGGATGGAATTCAGAGATACTGACTTGCGGACTTCTCTGCGTCCACCCAGCGAAGACAGCCAACTTGTGGGCTACCAAAATCCTTTCAAAAATGGTACTAAAGTATACATAACTCTCCCTGGTGGGAAACGAGAAGCATTTACATTTAAGGCCAAGCAAGTCGAGCAAGTCGATGGTGGCTCTTTACTCTATTTTTCTAAGTATTTCTATCAGCCAGAATTTGTTGCTGACAAAGGTGTAACGAGTACATTGACCGTTGAAAGCAATTTCATCACCAAGCAACAAGATGCCGACGAATTCTACGGCTTCCAAGGAAACCCCTACAATCCTGCCGATCCGCTATTTGGTGGCAAGTATAAGTTAACCACGAAAGAAGGGGTGGTATATGAAATTGATGCCGCAACGGGCGATTTGCTCACTGTTACTGACACTAATGGGAACATGTTAACCTATACAGATGCGGATATCACTAGTTCTACGGGGCAAAAAATAACCTTTGGCAGAGACGCGCAGGGCAGAATTGCGACGGTGACTGACCCGGCTGGTAAGCAAATTCGATACGATTACAACGCTCAGGGCGATTTAGTTAGTGTTACGGATAGAGAAGGTAACACCACACGCATGGAGTATGACCAAGACCGTAAGCACTACCTTGACAAAATCATCGACCCCTTGGGCAGGACTGGTGTTAAGAACGAGTACGGTGATGATGGGCGGTTGAAGGAAATCATCGATGTTAACGGTAAAGCCGTCGAGATGTCCTATGACCCGAATAACTCCAGGCAGGTAGTTAAAGATACACGCGGGTACTCTACAACTTACATCTACGACGAACGCGGAAATGTCCTGCAAGAAATTGATGCTAAGGGGGGAATTACTACCCGTACTTATGACAATGACAATAACCTCCTAAGTGAAACTGATGCAGATGGTGTCACAACCGAATATACCTACGATAACCGCAGAAATCTGTTGACCATTGAAGATGAAGATGGCAACATCACCCGCATGACCTATAACAGTAGAGGTCAAGCAAATAATATTGTTTCGCCAACAGGTTTAACAACTAGTGCCAAGTACGATCTCCGTGGCAATTTAATCGAAAGCATTGATACAGATGGTCTAAAAACCACTTACACATACAACCAACAAGGTCAACTGCGTTTTCAAACTGCACCAGATGGTCAAGTCACAGAGTTTGACTATGACAGTTCAGGACATATTAACCGCATGGTTGATAGCCGAGGAAATGAAGTTAAAGCTGACTATGACCTCAATGGCAGAATCGACAAAGCAAAAACCACATTCATCCTAAATGGGCAGACATATAGCCAATGGATGGATTATGACTATGACGATAATGGTCGAACCATTGCTAGTAGAACTTCCCAAGGCAACAGCCAATCGATGAGCTATGACGCTCTTGGGCGTGTTTCATCAATGACGGATGTATTCGGGAATGTCACTTCCTACCGCTACGATTTGCAAGGGACATCTGGGCAAAACAATACCTTAACCACACCTGGGTCAGTCGTCACTCGCATCGATGAAATGACGCTGCCAGATAATACACCTTTGGACAACAGCGATAACCCGAAAGTTATCAAGAAGTATGACCAAGCCAACAATCTAGTAGCACAAATCTCACCAACTGGGTTAGAAACACGCTACATCTACGATGAATTAGGTCGTTTAGCAAAGACTATTCTACCTGATTTAACACCCGATAACTGGGACGACAACCCAACAGTTAAAACAGAGTATTCAGCCGCAAGTCGCGTCAAAGCCCAAACTGATGTTTATGGTAATCGGGAAGAATATTTCTACAACGACCTGGGTCAGCTAATTCGCTTAAAGGATATTCTCACCAATGACACCACCTATACCTACAATAAGGGTGGGCAAATTGAGACGGTGACTGATCCCCGCCTTCGCACAACCCGCTATGTTTATGATGACAAAGCGCGACTTAAAGAAACAGTTTTCTTCGATAACTCTCATTATCAAGTAAGTTATGACGAACTGGGACGGGTCAAGACCGAAACAAATGAACTCAATCAAACAACCACTTATGAATACGATGCTTTCAGTCAAGTAAGCGCAGTCATTAATGCTCTGAATCAGCGAACAGAGTTTGAATACGATCAACGCAAGAATCTAGTAAAAGTCACTGATGCCCTTGGTCACTCTACCCGTTACAAATACGATGAATATGCCCAGCAGGTAGAAACTCTCTTCAATAACGGCGATAAAGTTTCAATCGGCTATGACCAATTTAGCCGAGTCACTAGTGTTACAGACGAGAATTTAAATACCACTAAGTACACCTACGACAATCTCAGTCAACTAACTCAAGTTGAACAAGCTAATCAAGCAAAAACAAAATATACCTACAATAATCTCGGTCTTTTAACTCAGACTCAAGATGCAAATCAAAATATCACTCAGTATGAGTATGATGACTTTTATCGCTTAACGGCAACAATTCTGCCAATGGGTCAGCGGAATCAAACTGTCTACGATAAGTTTGGACAAGTCAGTAGTCAAAAAGATTTTAATGGCGACACCATTAACTATAGCTACGATTCCATAGGTCGCCTCCAACAAAAGACCTTCACAGACCCCAGAGTTGCAACAGTCTCTTACACTTACGATTCAATTACATCCCAGTTGAAGACTGTGACGGATGGACGCGGGGTAACACAGTACAACTATGACCAGCGCGATCGCTTATCCAAAATCATTCAACCTGACCAGCAATTTGTTAGCTACGGCTATGATTTGTTAGATAATGTTACATCCTTGACAACACAAGCGGGAATCACTAGCTACGGCTATGACAAGCTCAATCGCTTGGATACCGTTAAAGATGGCAATCGCACCTTAGCAGATTACGATTATGATGCTGTTGGCAATTTAATTCAAACGAAGTTGGCTAACGGTTCTGTTGAATCACGGCAATATGATACACGCGATCGCTTAACCCAAGTAACAACGAAAAACGTTACTGGTACAATATTCTCTGACTTTAAATATACCCTTGATGCAGTCGGCAACCGTAAGAAAGTAGAAGAATACTCTGGTCGCAGCGTTGATTATACTTACGATTCGCTCTATCGTCTGACTGAAGAAAAAATCACTGATGCCACAGCAGTCAACCGCACTTTTGGCTATTCCTATGATTTAGCAGGTAATCGTTTAAGCAAAACTGATTCCCTGGAAGGGTCAACTACCTACACTTACGATGCCAATAATCGACTCAAGGATACAACAATCGGTAGCGTAGTCACAAACTTTACTTACGATAATAATGGTTCACTCAAGCAACGTGCTAATAGTAGCCAGACAATCAATTACAATTGGATTAATGACGGGGAAAATCGCCTGATTGGGGTGATTAGTTCTTCTGCAACTGGTATTTCTCAGCAACAATATATCTACGATGCCTTTGGTAGCCGAGTTGCCACTATCTCTGATGGGGCAAGAACTAATTACTTGGCTGCACCGATTTGGGATTTGCCCCAAGTGTTGATGGAATATGACTCTGCTGGGGAAATCACGACTGATTATACATTAGGTATGGGATTGGTGCAATCGCGCCATGATGGTCGAGAAGGTTTTTACCACACTGATGGGCTGGGTTCAACTAGGCTAATTACTGATAATGTTGGTTTGATTACCGACCGCTACACTTATGATGCCTTTGGTGGATTGTTAGATCAGACAGGTACTTTTGGCAATTCCTTCGGGTTTGCAGGTGAACAACGGGATGCTGCAACTGGGTTGGATTATCTACGGGCGAGGTATTATGACTCCAGTTTAGGACGGTTTATCTCCAAGGATGAGTTTCCTGGATACTTAAACGACCCTTACAGTCAGCATGATTACCAGTATGCTCACGCAAACCCTGTTAGATATACCGACCCCAGTGGCTATTTCACTTTGGGAGATGCAATGGCTGCTGTTACCCTTGCAGGGCAACTGGCTACATTTAGTGGCATTGGTTTTGGAGTCGGTTACATTGCTGGTGCTGCGGCTAATGGTGCAAGTGGTGAAGAAATCCTGGGTATGTTTGGCGAATGGGGGGCAGGTTTTGCTAGCGGTGTATCTGGTGGTTTCTTGACTGATGTTTATGAATATACCACTGGTCAGAAGATTGAACCAAAACACGCCATGCTTTACAACGCGGGTAATATTGCGGGGATTGGAGTATCTTTTATAACTGGAATGAAGGCTGCGACGTGGGCAAAAACTGCGGTTGGCCCTCTGAAGTGGGTATCTCGTATAGATGATGCGTTAGATGCCTACGATGCAGCTAAGTCAACTTATAACCTTTACCAAAGCTACCAAGATAACGGTAAGTTTGAACGAGAGGATGTTTGGAATCTCCTGGCTTATGTACCTTTCGCTGGGGCAATATTAGGTACTAAGAAGTTCTTTGCTGCTAATAAGGCGATTAATGCTGGTGCTGATGATGTCATTGGCGATATTACTAAAGGCCCTGATAATGTCCTGCGAATGACTCAAGATACAGGAACTAAAATCGGGAATTGCTTTGTTGCTGGTACAGAAATTCTTACTACCGAAGGTATAAAGAATATTGAGGATATTAAGGTCGGCGATTGGGTGATTGCTGATGATCCGACTACACCAGGGGAAATTGAAGCACGGCAGGTAACGGATACGTTTGTACGCAAAACTACTGCTTTAGTTGATCTATATGTGGATGGGGAAGTTATTTCTACTACTGGGGAACATCCTTTCTGGACACCTGATAAGGGTTGGGTGGAAGCTAAAGATTTGCAAGTGGGGTCATTGCTGCAAACTGAAGATGGCAGAATTATTGATGTTGATAGAATTGAGAAGCGAGAAGGGCAGTTTGAGGTTTATAACTTTAGTGTTGAAGAGTTTCATACATATTATGTTTCAGAACTCGGAATTTTAGTACATAATGCCCGTAAAGATATTTACTTTGGAGATGGTGTTAAGGCTGACAGTGATGTTTTTCACAAAGATATTAAACCTAATATTTTAAGCAAAGCAGGGAAATTTCAGGGCAAGGTTGGTAAGAACCCCGATATTAAAGTTGTGAATGGGAAGATAGTATTGACAGGGACAGGCCAATTTAAAGGAAAAAGTTTTAAAACAGATATTCTAGCATCTGACTTTTTTGGCAAGAGTGACATACCTGATGTATCTGATGCCCCTGATCTGCTTGATGAGTAAATAAAAAAAAACTTGGAGCCAAGTTGTGAAGTATACATATATTTTGAGAATTGATTGTGGAAACCACAAAATAAAAATAGTCAACGATATTTTGGGAGTTGATACCACTTCTAATTCTAATAATTCATATTGGGAGCAAACACTGATTGAAGAAGCTTTAGACCCTCCAGTAAATTTCGTAGATGATTTTTTAAACATTTTAGAAGGAAAATATCAAAAGCTCTCTATCATTGGAGTTAACAAAGATGATATAACTGTGTGGATGTATTATGAATATGATGAACAGTGTAATATGTCATTTTCACCTGAAGTTATGAAACGTTTAGGGGATAATGAAATTACTCTATGCATTTCATGCTGGGAGGCGAATAGCAAAAATATTTCACAATAATTTTAAATTATTTTGCACCAAGATTAATTGACGTGATTGTATTACTCATTAATAGAAAATAATCCTTGATTTAGTAACAAAACCCATAAAACAAGTAACTTATCACGCATTTTTTACCTTACCTGTGATTGTACGGCTAGGTGCAATATCTGACTTTTCCCGTTAAGTCTCTTTTGCAAGCAGCCAACCTTCACAAAGGTCATG
>NZ_JAVRCD010000067.1:0-43395 GCF_034530895.1 Nostoc sp. DedQUE08 | reverse complement strand
GTCATTTGTCATTTGTCATTTGTCATTTGTCATTTGTCATTTGTCATTTGTCATTTGTCATTTGTCATTTGTCATTTGTCATTTGTCATTTGTCATTTGTCATTAGTTATTAGTCTTTTGGCTTTTGTTTTTTGCTTTTTTCACCTGCCAATAACCAATGACAATACAACTCTTGGAGAGGCTGCGTCAACGGCTTACCTCGACTTTGCTCGGTACAAGTCGCTCAGTACAAGTGACCAATGACCAATGACCAATGACCAATGACAAATGACTAATGACAAATGACCAATTATTATTCTTCCACGCGATAGCCTAACTCTGCTAAACTAATCCGCGACTGTCGCCATTTTGGCTGGACTTTCACAAACAATTCTAAGTAAACTTTACCAGCGATTAACTTTTGGATTTGTTCGCGGGCTTCACTACCAATTGCTTTGAGCATCGCTCCACCTTTGCCGATGAGTATGCCTTTTTGAGAATCACGCTCGACGTTGATGGTAGCAAGTACACGGGTAATGCTGGGAGTTTCTTCTACTAGATCAATGGCGATCGCTACTGAATGGGGTACTTCTTCACGAGTCAATAATAAAATTTGTTCTCGGATCAATTCACCCATAATAAAGCGTTCTGGCTGGTCAGTTACTAAGTCTGGAGGATAATATAATGGCCCAATTTCTAAATGTTTAATTAATAATTCTTGAAGTTGCGGTAATCCGGTACTAGTCTTGGCAGAAAATTTCACGATTTCCCATTCATGGGATTGGGCCATTTGGGCGTAACTATCATCTAGAAACTGCGAATCAGCCGGTTGTTGGTCGGTTTTGTTCATACCCAGAATTACTGGTGTTTTGCTGCGACTAAGCAATTCGGCAATGTAGCGATCGCCCGATCCACAAGCTACAGATCCATCTACCACAAATAACACTACATCTACCGATTCAATGGCAATTTTGGCATTTTGCACCAATACTTCGCCCAATTGATGATGGGGCTTATGAATTCCTGGTGTATCTACAAATATTAACTGCGCTTCTGGTGTAGTTAATACACCGCGCAAACGGTTACGTGTAGTTTGTGCTACTGGTGATGTAATGGCAATTTTTTGTCCTACTAACTGATTCATCAAAGTAGATTTACCGACATTTGGACGACCAACAATGCCGATAAAACCTGATTTGAATTCAGGAGGAGCCTGGGGAATTGTTACTTCTTCTGAAAAAGAGAAAGTGTAATTTTCAATACTAGTCACCTTTGGCTCCACCCTCATATTTTCTAGCTGGGATAACTTGGTTTTTTCTTAGACACAAAACAAGCATAAAATTACCCTGGCATTTTTAGGGTTTGCTTTTGCCGAGGTTTAATCTACTACTTGCTCTACACTTATATTTTACAGCTGAGATAACCTTAGTTGTAGTATTCAAGAGTCAGAATTCAGTAGTCAGAATATTAAAAAAATTAAACTCAAAGTTTACCTCATTTCATCGCCGATCGTACTAAACCCACATAAATTTTGACTTTTAGCTCAAGAGGTGCTGAATTTTTAGACTTTGTTTTGTTTTTAGATCCAAAAGAAACATAAAATTACTTTGGCATTAACAGAGAGGACTTTTGCTTGAGTTTAATCTACTGCTAACTTTGGCTTAAGTTTCATCGACTACTTAACGTATACATTTGGATCAAAATGTCAATAAAAAATGTGGGAGAACCCAAACGCATAGGAATTCTTACGAGTGGAGGTGATTGTTCTGGTTTAAATGCTGTGATTAGGGCTGTAGTAAATTGTGCTGTAAATACTTACGGCTGGGAGGTTTTAGGAATTCGTCAAGCGACTCTAGGATTAATGGCGCGTCCGCCGCAATTTACCAACCTGGAAGTTGACCGAGTTGACTCATTGTTAACTGCGGGTGGCACAATGTTGGGGACGACCAATAAAGGCGACCCTTTTGCTTTTCCGATGGCGGATGGAAGTTTATGCGATCGCTCCGAAGAAATTATTGCGGGTTATCATGAGCTAGGTTTAGACGCTTTGATTGGTATCGGCGGCGATGGTAGCTTGGCAATTTTGCGTCGCCTAGCTCAACAAGGTGGTATTAATTTAGTAGGTATTCCCAAAACCATTGATAACGATATTGGCGTTACCGAACACGCCATCGGTTTTGATACAGCAGTCAATATTGCCACGGAAGCACTAGACAGGTTACATTTTACTGCTGCAAGTCATAGCCGAGTCATGATTTTGGAAGTAATGGGTCGTGATGCTGGACACATAGCAATAGCTGCGGGAATTGCGGGGGGAGCGAATGTAATTTTAATTCCCGAAATTCCTTACACAGTTGAGCATATTTGCCACAAAATCAAAGAACGCCAAGAGAAAGGCAAAAACTATTGTTTGATAATTGTTTCTGAAGCGGTTCGTACCCACGATGGGGAAAATGTGACGATTACAAACCGCTTAGGTCAATCTCGATATGGCGGAATTGGTGAATATTTGGCAGATAAAATTATTGAACACATCGGTGTAGAAACACGAGTTACAGTTTTAGGACACATTCAACGCGGTGGAACTGCTTCACCACTAGATAGATTAGTTGCAACAGCTTTTGGTGTTGCAGCCGTTAATCTAATTGCAGAGGGTAAATACGATCGCATGGTAACATGGCAAAATCGCCAAGTATTAAGTGTACCAATTATAGAAGCGATCGCTCAATATAGCGCTGTCGATCCCAATGGTACTTTAGTTAAAACCGCTCGTGGTATGGGTATTTATTTGGGAGACTGAATATACATGGTACAGGCACAGCTATGCTGTGCCTATCAAAGTACAAAGTTTATTAGAAGATGTAAATGACGCGGGAATTTTACCACTGGGGAAATAAAATACAGATGCAATAACTTCTTCATCTGCGCGATCGCACAATAATTACTGAGACCATTTCAGATTAATATAATCATAATATTATGTCTGTTAATCTTGTGAGTTTTGATAATGTTTGTTAGCTGTGGTTGGAACAGCAACAAAGTAGTTGAAGTTAAATTGATTTTCAAAAAGCGATCGTACTTCTTTACAAAATAAAAATGCGTAGACGCAACGCGGCTGGACTTACTGACAGTCAAGCTGGTAAAGTAATTTCCGCACAGGAAGTTAGGGCAAAATTAAGAAATTACACCAGTATAAAATGAATAGCGATCGCCATGTCAAAACACCAAAACGCGATTGCATTTATAATTGAATTTATAACCTAAGTTTAGAGTAAGAAAGACAAATTATGAAAAGTGAACAGGAACGCGAACAATTAATTAAAGAGATTAACGTACTGTTAAATCAAGCTTATGATAGTACTTTAGATGAGATTTACGCACTACTTCAAACACTCGAAGAAGAAGAAGAAGAAGAAGATTTAAAAGCCTACGACAAAGCAAAAAAAGAAGCTAATCTTGATAATTCAGTGTCATGGGAAGAAGCTAAAAAAGAACTAAAGACAGGAATAAACAAGGAAGTGGCGTGAGTTATAAAGTTGAAATATCGAGGGGTGCATTGAAGCAACTTAAAAAAATACCGTCAGAACTTCAAGAACGTATACAAATTAAAATTGATGATTTAGCTACAGAACCACGTCCGAATAAAGTTAAAAAGCTAAAAGGGAAAGAAAATGCTTATAGAATTAGAGTAGGTGACTATCGCGTTATCTATGATATTTTCGACGATATTCTAATGGTAAATGTTGTGGAAGTCGGACATCGTAAAAATATTTATAAAGATGAAAGTTGAGAAGCAAGAAAAACTTAGAGCGATCGCACTCCACAAACCCAAACGCGATCGCATTAACTTATTGCTCCTATCTTAATTACGAACTGCTATTCCTTAACTAACAATTCCCAAGACAAACTCACCTTCATTAACAGCTTGATTGGTTGCGACATCATAAACTAATCCATCATGTTGAGCGCAGACATCAATTACACTAGGTAGTTGACCTTCTTTATTAAAACTGAGAATTTGATACAGCTTGTCTCCAGCTTTGACTGTACTACCTAAAGCTATTCTCGATTGAATCATCCCACCTGCGATCGCATAATATTTTTTTCGGTTGCTGCTAGATGCAAAAGTCATTTCATGGGTTTTTGTGTCACTTGATACAGACATTTGCAGTACACCTTTTTGTGCTAAATAATTTTTTACACCCCGTACACCTTTAGCAACTGAATCAGGATTCATTTGCATTCCTGAGCCTAATTCTAGTGTCCAAGCTTCCACATCAAACTTGATTTCTCTACCCAACTCTTTAAAACAAGCTTCCAGCGCTAACCAAGGTTTGATAAAAGCTTCATCAAAAGCATCACCATCGTATTTATTAAGCAAGATTCCAAAATCGAGTAGAAAGTGTTTTGCACTGTCTTCTCGATTTCGGAAGTAATAAACATAGTCTAACGCTTGATTTGTAGAACTATGTAAATCAATTAAGTAGTCTGCATCTAAACTCAGGTTTTGTAACTTGTAGCCAAAAAGCTCAGTGTAGGGCACTGCACTAGGAGAATTAATTTTTTCTAAAATTTTCGCAAATTGTTGCTTAATTATAGTTAGATAATTTTGTCGAACGACCTTTAGATCGATATGAAGTTGAGATTTAGTAAAAGCTACTAAATCATCAGCTTCTTTTTCGTAGTCCCAAAATATGCGATTCCAGTCTTTAGATTCGTAAATGCAGTAACGTCCGGGGGAAAAATGATGAGCGCGTTCATTCGTCCCCATTGGATTACAAACGGGAACTAGCCAAATTTCTCCAGTTAAATCTGTATCATTTATTGTTAATAAAAACTCAATTAGCTGGTGAATAACGGCATTACCAGCAATTTCTGCACCGTGCAGATTAGATTGAATGTAAACCTTTTTACCAGGTTGAGCGCCGATGAATTTGTATAGTTGTAAGGATAGGCGATCGCCCGAAGCCATTTGACGTAATACAATAGTCTCAATATCTGGCTGCATAAAATAATTCGCTGATAATTTGAGTACATTATCGCTGTATCTGTACTGAATTAAAACTCAATCTTCCTCTCTGTGCCTCTGCGTGAATTACTCAAATTAAGCTAGCATCAATTTACCCAGTAACCAGCACAGCAGTAATGGCAACAAATTGGTTGCGAATCACCCATCAAGGCGAAACAATCCAACTTTCTTGGCAACGCGGATACGAAAATCCTCGCCTAGCCCCAGCAGTCCCTTTCCAACAACCCTTCGATGAAGAAAACGCGGCTGAATTGCGCTGGTATTTAGAAGATTATTTACAGTTTCCTTACGGTATTTTTCCAGATAATGCTGCAAAAATCGAACAAAAATTACAGCAGTGGGGACAACAGCTATTTGAGCTAGTATTTCGCAGCACAGAAAAAGGAAGAGAGTTTTTTCAAGAAGCTACACGGGAAGGACTCGATAAATGCGAACTGGGCATCATTTCTGATAACGCTGAAGTGCTGAACTTGCCTTGGGAGTTGCTATATTCCCCCGATTATCAATTTCTTGCACCTTCACTGGCGGGGATGTATCGCAGTCTCAGCACTCAGGGCGTAAAAGCACCATTGCCACCAATGCCCGATGACCAACTGAATATTTTATTAGTTATTGCCCGCCCTTATGATGAGCAAGACGTAAATTTTAAAACCATTGCCCGTCCTTTGCTGGCGGCGTTGCAACCAATACGTCAGCGAGTCAACTTGAAAGTATTGCGTCCCCCTAGCTTGAAAGCGTTTGAAGCAGAACTCCAGGCAAATAAAGGTTTTTACCATATCGTCCATTTTGATGGACATGGAAATTTTGACAGCGATACTCAAGGAGTTTTAGTCTTTGAAGATGAGCAGGGAAACGAGCAACTTGTTAGTGCCAAAGAAATTGCCCAATATTTAACAGATTGTCGCGTGCCGATTTTTGTACTGAATGCTTGCAAATCTGGGCAAGTAGGCGAAGAAGCTTTTTCTTCTGTGGCGGGACAGTTGGTGAAATTGGGGGCAAAGGGTGTAGTAGCGATGGCGTATTCAGTTTACGCCAAAGGTGCAGAACACTTTATTGGGCGGTTGTATGGGGAATTAGTCAGGGGAGAGTGTATCGCCACAGCAGTTGCAGCTGGGCGCAAGTCCATGTCTATTGAAAAAATGCGCCCCAGTCCGAAAGGAAATTTACCTTTACAAGATTGGCTTGTGCCGGTGCTGTATCAGCAGGAACCCTATACGCCTTTTGTTCCTCAAAAGACAGCACCCAGTTTTGCTGATTTGATGGCGCAAGCAGACAACACCCCAGCAAGCAGCAAAGCTGTAGGTTTACCTGATGAAAGCGCTTATGGTTTTATTGGGCGAGATTATGAGATTTTGCGTTTAGAGAGAGCATTTCGGCAAAATCATGTTGTGCTGGTGCAAGGAATGGGCGGGGTTGGTAAAACCGAGTTAGTCGCAGGTTTCGCCCGGTGGTTAGATGATACCCAAGGACGCGAACATATTTTTTTCACTTCCTTTGAACAAGGTGCGGGGTTGAGTCAGGTAATTAACCAAATTGGGAGGGCGTTGGGCGGTGAGAGATTTTCCCAAATGATGCTAGAACAGCAAGAGGCTGTGGTGCGGCAATATTTGCAAACTCATCCTTGTTTGTTGATTTGGGATAACTTTGAACCTGTCAACGGTTTTCCTACGGGGAATGAACCTTTACTGAGTGGGGAAGAAAGAAATAAGCTGAAGCGGTTTCTTAAGGAATTGCGGGGTGGTAAATCTTGGGTATTAATTACCAGTCGCCGCGAAGAACCTTGGTTGGATTGTGGGTATAGTTTAATCAATTTGCGGGGGTTGTCTCAAGCGGATGCCCAAGAGTTAGCCGCGAAGATTTTGCAAACGGTGGGCGTGGAGAGAAAGAACCTGCCAGCAGAGTATTTGGAATTGCTGAAATTGTTGGGAGGACATCCCTTGTCGTTGCGGGTGGTGTTGCTGCATTTAAAGACGCAGACACCCGTGCAGTTAATTGAGGCACTGCGGCGGGGGTTGGATACTTTTAGAGGACAAGAGGAGGAAGGGAGAGAAAAATCTCTTACTGTCTCTTTGAATTATTCTTTTGCAAAGTTGTCGGAACGTACACGACGACATTTACCATTTTTGGCGCTGTTTTCGGAACGAGTTGATGCTGATTGGCTGCATGATTTTTCAAAAAGTCCTGATGGTTACTATGGACAAGTTTATCGAGTGGTGTTTGGAGAGAACTTGCAAAAAGCTGATTGGTTACAGATTCTCAATGAAGCTGCCGCCGCAGGTATTGTGGAATATTTGTTGTGTGAGACTCTCTACAAAATTCACCCTGCATTACCTTGGTATTTGCGCCAGCAGTTAAACAAAATAGCTTCCCACGAGGTGATTAACGAACTGGAAAAAAAGTTGCTGATTTTCTATGCTGATTTAGCAAATTACTACTGTAATCAACTCATCAGCAAGGCAGAAGTAGCAACTTTTGTATTGCAAGTCGAAGCACCAAATCTATTGCAAAACCTGCGCCTAGCTGAACATCAACAGGAATGGGCTTATGCACAATCGATTCTACAAGCCTTGGGAGGAGTGTATGAGCGGATAGGGCGCAAACCCGAATTTAAGTCGCTGCGACAACGGGCGCTAAAGCAAGTCAGTATGCACTTGGTAGATGCAAAAGCAAAGGGTGAAGATGCTTTTAATTTCTGGATGTATTTACGAGTAAATGAAGCTAATGAGGCACTGCAAAATGCTAAGTTGGCAGAAGCTAGAAAAGTCTATCAAGAAATTCTGGATGAACTGATAGGTGTAAATGACCCTTCAGTGAATGGCAAAATTGCCACTGTTAATCATAATTTAGGTTATATTGCCGAAGAGCAGAGGCAGTTTGATGTAGCAGTTGATTACTACAACAAGGCGCTGAAGATACGTGAAGATGCCGAAGATTTGTACAGTGCTGCTAGTGACTATCACCAACTGGGCAATGTTGCCTTTCGGCAGAGGCAGTTTAATATGGCAGTTGATTACTACAACAAGGCGCTGAAAATATATAAAGATGCCGGGGATTTGTACAGTGCTGCTACTGTCTATCACCAACTGGGCAATGTTGCCTTTCAGCAGAGGCAGTTTGATGTGGCAGTTGATTACTACAATAAAGCGCTGAAAATATATAAAGATGCTGGGGATTTGTACAGTGCTGCTAGAGAATATCATCAACTGGGTATGGTAAGCCAAGAGCAGAGGCAGTTTGATGTGGCAGTTGATTACTACAACAAGGCGCTGAAGATATATGAAGATGCTGGGGATTTGTACAGTGCTGCTAGAGAATATCATCAACTGGGTATGGTAAGCCAAGAGCAGAGGCAGTTTGATGTGGCAGTTGATTACTACAACAAGGCGCTGAAGATACGTGAAGATGTCGGAGATTTGTACAGTGCTGCTAGTGACTATCACCAACTGGGCATAGTAGCCCAAGTGCAAAGGCAATTTGATGTGGCAATTGATTACTACAACAAGGCACTGAAGATATTTGAAGATGCTGAGGATTTGTATAGTTGTGCTACTGTCTATCACCAACTAGGCAGGGTAGCCCAAGAGCAACGACAGTTTGATGTGGCGATTAACTATTATCAAAAAGATTGCGAAATTTATGAGCAATTCCGCGATTGGCGTAAAGCTTCATCAACATTAATGCTATGGGGAGAGGTTTTAGAAACTCAAGAAAATTACGCTAAGGCTTTGCAAATTTACATTCATGCTTTATCCATTGACCTAGAGCATAATCAAGATTGGCTTGTTTCAGATATCGATGATTTAGCCCGTATACTCAAGCAGTTAGGAGAAAGCCAGTTTCAAGTTATTTGGCGCGAGGCGATGGGTGAAGAGTGCGCTGGAAAGTTGCGTGAGGATATTTGGGCAGCACGAGATAGGCTATGAAACAGAGTAGTAGGGTGCAATGCAAGATTTATTGCCAACGTCAAACCATTCATAAGTTTTATTTAAGCATTGCTGGCGATGTCTACGACGGGCTACGCCTACGCACAAACCGCACTACCCTAAAGAGCGATCGCATAAGCTTTTGTCAAAAAGTTGTAACCTTAAGGCTTAATGTCGTAACCTTAAGCCTTAATGTTGTAACGTTAAGCCTTAAGGTTATAGTGTTAAGCCTTAAGGTTATAGCGTTAAGCCTTAAGGTTATAAGGTTAAGCCTTAAGGTTATAGCATTAAGCCTTAATGTTGTAATGTTGGTGACGACAAGACATTCACTTATAACTGCGATCGTTGATTCAGGTACTATTTTGCAGCCAGTTCCATCCTTTGAGTCACAGCCAGAGAAGCCGAAAAGACAAACAAAAATCAAAGCTTTGCAAGACTGGTTTGAAAAAACACAACCTACACCTTCTGATTTTGACCCAGACCAAGCCAGATGGGAAGCTTTAAAGGAGAAACATAATCTGTGAAATTGCCTGAAATATTATTTAATTATATATAAATGAGGAAAAGCAATATGCAAGCCTACAAGCTGAACGCCACAATTGACGAATCCGGTCATTTAATTATTGACGAACCTCTAAATATTGCTCCTGGAAAAGTGGAAGTGATTATTTTGCAGCCAGTTCCATCCTTGGAAACTTCTACTGAGTCACAGCCAGAAAAGCCGAGAAGAAAGTCTAAAGTCAAGGCATTTGAAGGTTTATTTGAAAATGCCCCACCCACACCACCAGACTTTGACCCAGAACAAGCCCGATGGGAAGCTTTAAAGGAGAAACATAATCTGTGAAAATCTTGTTAGACACCAACATCATTGTAGATGATGCCCTTGAGCGTGAACCTTTTCTAGAAGCAAGCGAACAAGTGTTGGTGTTAGTTGAACAAGGACAGGTAGAAGGTTATATTTCCGCCTCAACTTTTAGTGATTTGTATTACATCATCCGTAGGGCAAGAGGTCGAGAGTGGACACTTACTTATTTAAGGCAATTGGTCAACTTCTGCCAAGTCGCCATCGTAGACAGTACTACAATCAACATGGCACTAAACCTTAACTTTAGAGATTTTGAAGACGCTATTCAATACAGCAGTGCAGTACTCAATCACTTAGATGCTATTATTACTCGCAACCCTAGAGATTTTCCAGTTGCTACTCCCAGAATTATCACACCTGAAGAGTTGATTCAGGAACTAACAAATACTCCATAAATAATTAAGTTAAATATATATGAATGCCCAATTAACCCCTGTCGAAATCCAAGAATTTCAGCAACTTCTGCCAAACGACACCCCAGCGCAACATGCACTTACTACCCTGCAACAACACAACGGTAATCTAGAAACCAGTTTTGATGCACTCTGGCAAGAAAAAGTCGGCAAAACAGATTATAGTCGGGGCAAAAAATCTCTCTTACAACTCACCCTCGACGAAATCCGCGCGGAAATTTGTGGTGATGATGGTTTACGGGGCAAAATCAAAGAATACACTAATAACCCTGGTAGTGCTTCTTTGTTTAACAGTGTTATTGGCTCACTGGTAGCTGTTGCAGCAGTACATGGCATCCCGATTGATGGTGCGATCGCCACAATTGTCGTATTATATATTTTAAAAATCGGAATAAATGTTTTGTGCAAATACACTGAGCCAGATAACAAATAACGAGCAAGGAAATAATAACTCCTAACTCCTAACTCCTAACTTCTCTCACGTTCCCGGTAAATTTCGCAACCGCTCATCCAAATGAGTACGGTCTGCCAAAACCTTTAATAGCGGCCCATGCGAACTAAATTCTACAATACTGACCGAAGCAACAGGGCATCCCAAACGAAAACGAAAGCGTCCCACATCAACCCCTAGTAAACTACACAGAATAATTCTGATAGTTGCCTTATGTGAAACCACTAAAACATTGCCACTAGTGTAATTTTGCTTGATTTCTTCAATTACCTGCAAGGCACGATAAGCAATTGTAACTGCCATTTCTCCACCATTAGGCGCATTCCAAGCGGGATCTGCTGACCAGCGAATATAATCATCGTGATATTCACGACTAATTACTTCTGGCGTTTTTCCTTCCCACAAGCCATAATTGATTTCCTTCAAACCATCCCTAAGTTGTGGTTCTATCCCTATTGCTTCATACAAAGGTTTTGCTGTTAATACAGTTCGCTGCATTGGACTACAAAATATTGCTGTCCAATCCATAGAACTATATGTATCTGCAAAAGCTTTTGCCATCTCCAAGCCTTCTGGAGTAAGTTCTGAATTTATAGAACCGCAAAAGGAATTATTGCGGCTGCATTCTGTCTGTCCGTGACGGAGGAAATAAAGAGTTAGGTTCACCGTATATTCTCATCGATTGTGAATTTAAAAGCGCTAACTATCAGATGTAGCTGAAGATAGTTAATGCCTGTGGTATATTACTACAATTTTTGAGATTTAAATTGAAAAATAATTCAGAAGCCAGAATGGGCTAAACCTTAGCTATCCGCTAACAGGAGTCAGAATCAAGACGTTTGCGGACTCGAAGGAGCTGCGCTATCAGTCGGGAATTCAAGCTTTGAAACCCCCATTTCCTTGTAGGGAAGGGGGGCTAGGGGGGTTAGGTTTGCGAGGCTTTGATGTTATGAAAAATACTTGTTCATTCATCCTCTTAGCTACGCTCGTCGTAGACATTGCCATTATTGCTTTTTAATAATTATAAAAATAAATTAAGCATAGATATAGAGACGTAATTAATTACGTCTCTATAAAATTTCTGTCAATCAAGCTAGTCCTTTATCTTTCAACCCTTGCTAAGAATAGAATAAAGGTGCATAGCATTGAATGTTTAGCATTTCGTAATTTTTTCTTGCAAAAATGGAATGCACCCCATTTATATCCCTAGAGTTTCTGCAAAAAAAATCATGAATTACTAGTCAATGTTTTTCTTTACATTATCTTTCACGTCTTCAATTCCGTGACGTACTTCACTTTCAGCTTGCTTTGCTTTACCTTCAGCTTTATCTTCTGGATCTCCAGTGACGTTTCCTAATGCTTCTTGGGCTTTACCTTCAACATTTTTAGCAGCAGCCTTTGCGCGATCTTCTATGCTCATTTTGATACTCCTGATTTAATTAAAAACTAATTTCAAAGCTATAAACTAACTTTGAAACTCTTTGTTATTACCTTTACACAGTAACTTAAAGTTTTTGCTAAAGCCTTCTACCACAAGGCAGATTCAATAATTTGTAATTCGTAATTGGTAATTGGTAATTAAGAAAGGTAGTTTTAGTAAGCCTTCTGGCTGTTAGTTGAATATAAAATAAAGTAAAATAAAGTGAGAATAGTTTAGTTACCTATGCTAAAAGACATAGAACAAATGCCACAGATGGTAATTTTTACTTTTTAAATAAAAAAACCCAGTTTCCTATAGAAAATGGGTTAATAAAGTTATGGGGATGTTTTTTTGTTTAATCTAGAAAACCCATCAGGTTTTCAGAATTGTCAATCTCATTTGATGCTATCGGACGATTACCGAATGTCGAATAGCTTTCATCAATTACCAATGAACTTGAGGCAATTGGACGAATTCCAGAGAGATTCATACTTTCAACAATTTGGAATTTATTAGCACCAATTGGGCGAATACCCATTGCGTTATAGGTTTCAACTACTTCCAAACTACTGGTGCTAACAGGACGCACCCCAGAAATTGAAAGGTGTTCAGCAACTTCTAAGTCGCTAGCGCCTATGGGGCGAATTCCAGAAATGGCGAGTGTTCCAGAAGCTCCTACTGGCAGTTCATTAACTTCCTCGGCTTTATCTGCATTCAAGCTCTGGTCTTGTTGATTTTCAACTTCCTGTGTAGACTTGGCATACTTCTGCCGAGAACTGGTTGCTTTGCCAGTGTTGCTATTAGTCATAAACGAACACCTCTAGTTTGTTAACTGAATTTTACAATAATTAAGGAAAGATGAAATTTTTTCCCATATACCTTAGAGTTTAACCTTAAAAAACCTCATATAGATATAAGAATCTTTAAAACTAATACATAAGTAAATTTAAAGCAATAATTTTTGTAAATAATTATTACTATTTATTTGCTCTAATAAGCCAGCTACAATAGATACAGAGCGGAATTGTCACCATGAAATAGGGTATTTACAGCAAAACTGTATGACAGAATTTTGTCTTCAAGCTCCCTTTAGTCCCACAGGCGATCAACCACAAGCGATCGCTAAACTTTCTGCTAGTATCCAATCAGGCAATCGTTACCAAACTTTACTAGGAGCCACTGGAACTGGCAAAACATTTTCCGTAGCAGCAGTTATTGAGAAAATTGGCAAGCCGACTTTAGTACTGGCGCATAATAAAACCCTGGCTGCACAGCTTTGTAACGAGTTGCGGGATTTCTTCCCGAACAATGCAGTTGAGTATTTTGTCAGCTACTACGATTATTATCAGCCAGAAGCGTATATTCCCGTCACC
Source organism: Nostoc sp. DedQUE08 (assembly GCF_034530895.1). Lineage (NCBI taxonomy): Bacteria > Bacillati > Cyanobacteriota > Cyanophyceae > Nostocales > Nostocaceae > Nostoc > Nostoc sp. DedQUE08. The sequence goes on along the minus strand of NZ_JAVRCD010000067.1, from coordinate 29,942 downwards.
GATACTTATATTGAAAAAACGGCGGCGATTAATGATGAAATAGATATGTTGCGGCATTCGGCAACGCGATCGCTTTTTGAACGTCGTGATGTCATTGTCGTTGCTTCCATCAGTTGCATCTACGGTTTGGGAATGCCGTCAGAATATCTGAAAGCTGCCATACCTCTTCAGATAGGTATGGAAGTAAATCAGCGTCAAATCTTACGAGATTTGGCAAACGTTCAATATAGCCGTAACGACATCGAAATGGGTCGCGGAAAATTTCGCGTCCGGGGTGATGTTTTAGAAATTGGCCCAGCTTATGAAGACCGAATTATTCGCGTCGAATTCTTTGGTGATGAAATTGACGCAATTCGTTATATCGATCCGGTGACAGGTGAAATTCTCAAAAGTTTGGAAGCCGTAAATGTCTATCCTGCACGTCACTTTGTCACCCCAGAAGAACGCTTAGAAGTAGCTTGTAATGACATTGCAGCCGAGTTAAAACAGCAAAAACTAGACTTAGAACAAGCTGGCAAATTATTAGAAGCGCAACGCATAGATCAACGTACACGCTATGACTTGGAAATGCTGCGCGAAGTCGGTTACTGTAACGGTGTCGAGAACTATTCCCGTCACTTAGCAGGAAGACAAGCTGGAGAACCACCAGAATGTTTAATTGATTATTTTCCCAAAGATTGGCTATTAGTTATTGATGAATCTCACGTTACCGTGCCACAAATTCGCGGCATGTATAATGGCGACCAAGCTAGAAAAAAAGTTTTAATTGAACATGGATTTCGGCTTCCTAGTGCTGCTGATAACCGTCCTTTAAAAGCCGAGGAATTCTGGCAAAAAGTAAATCAGTGTATTTTTGTATCAGCAACTCCCGGAAATTGGGAATTAGAAGTTTCTGAAGACCATATAGTTGAACAAGTAATTCGACCAACTGGGGTGATCGATCCAGAAATTTCTGTGCGTCCCACAGAAGGACAAATTGATGATTTATTAGGCGAAATTAAAGATAGAGCCGACCGCCATGAACGAGTCTTGATTACCACATTAACTAAGCGGATGGCGGAAGATTTAACCGAATATTTGCAAGACCACGGTATCAGGGTACGATATTTACATTCCGAAATTACTTCTATTGAGCGCATCGAAATTTTGCAGAATTTGCGCGAGGGAAATTTTGATGTATTGGTTGGTGTGAATTTGCTGCGAGAAGGTTTGGATTTACCGGAAGTTTCATTAGTAGCAATTATGGATGCAGATAAAGAAGGTTTTTTACGAACCGAGCGTTCCTTAATTCAAACTATTGGTAGAGCCGCGCGTCACATTCAGGGACAAGCGATTTTATATGCCGATAATCTGACAGGTAGCATGATTAAAGCTATTGATGAAACAGACAGGCGGCGTGGGATTCAAACAGCACATAATCGATTGCATGGGATTACACCACAACCGATTGTGAAAAAATCAAGTAATGCAATTTTGGCTTTTTTAGATGTATCTCGGCGGTTGAATGCAACTGATTTAAAAGTAGTAGATGAACATCTAGATGAACTGCCATTAGAACAGATTCCCCAATTGATTACTCTGTTAGAAGCGCAGATGAAAGAAGCGGCGAAGAAACTAGAATTTGAAGAGGCGGCAAAATTGCGCGATCGCATTAAGCATCTGCGAGATAAAATGCTAGGACGTTGATGATATTCAATCTATGACCTCAAAGTTCAAATTAGCGTAGGCGCAGCCCTTAGGCTGCGCTCAGGAACCACCCGTCGCAGACATCGCTTCACTATCTACCGTTAACGCTCGCACTCTTGGTATAATTTCGGCAGCAAAACGTTCCATTTCTGTGGCAAAAGGCTGGAATTGCAGCATGAAAGTACCAATTCCTACTTTGGTAAATTCAGCAATCCGATGGGCTACAGTTTCATAGCTACCAACCAATCCTGCTGCTGTACCGCCATTGCTCCCCACACCAGGGTACTTAGCCATGTTTTTGAACATAACTACTTCCGAATCTACTCCTTTGAGTAATTCTGAGCGATCGTCTTGTGCTACTACCATTGCTCTAAGGCTCTGATATTCCGCTTCCGCCTCTTCGTCTGTTGGTCGAGCAATAACAAAAGCTGACATAGCAAAGCCCAGAGGTTGAGAGCGAAACTTAGTTTTTTGAGCAACAGCCGCAATGGTTTCGCGGATGACTTCAATCGGACGACCATTCAGGAAAAATGTATGCGCTTCTTTTGCGGCTAGTTCTTGGGCTGGTTCTGACTCTCCCCCTACATACACACGCGGATGTGGTTTGGCTATAGGTGGAGGATTGAGCTTCAAATCATCGATTTGAAAATATTCACCGTAGAAGTTGACTTTCTCTCCACTCCATAAAGCTTTTACGACCCTAATCCATTCATCTGAATAACGATAACGCTCATCGTGGGTAAGGAAATTTATCCCCGACTTTTCTATTTCTGGCTTGAACCAGGCACTTACTAAGTTAATAGCAAAGCGTCCACCACTGATTGCATCAATACCTAAGGCCATCTTTGCTAAGACGGCAGGATGAAATAGTAATGGCTTAACAGCTGCAATAATCTCGATAGAGTTTGTTGCTTCTGCCAAAGCTGCTGCTGTTGTCCAACTTTCTAGCTGGTCAAGTTCTTGATTCCTGGGATTGATGATATGTTGCGCGATTAAAGTTGTGGTAAATCCGCACTTTTGGGCCAATTGGATTAAATTCTTAGCTCGTGAGTAACTAGCATCACGAGGTTCAAGAGGATGGTTCATCACACCGCAGTTGCCGTAAACGGGAATCCAAATCCCATAGTGTGGTTCAGACATAGCTTTCTAGAACCTTTGTAGTCGGCACTAAAACTTTATTTTTGCACCTTAAAAATAATACTGTAAATTGGTAGATTTATAGTAGTATAATATGAGATTTGCATAGGTGAGGATAAAAAACAAGGTATATCTCCCCAGTCCCCATTTAATTTGGAGGCAAGAATGTCAGAACCACGCTATGGTATTTGGGTTCCTGTTGGGGGTAACTTTGGCCCTCTCAATACACCAGATGAACCGATTGATGCTAGTTATGAACGCACGCGATCACTAGTATTAGAAGCAGAACGTTTAGGATATGTGACAACCTTAGTCGCACAGCATCTTGCTAATCCCCGTAGTCTAGATTTAGAACAGTTGGAAACTTGGACAGCTTGTGCGGCCTTGGCTGAAGCTACGGAAAGCATAGAAATTATCGCCGCGATTAAACCTTTATTATTTCATCCAGCCGTTCTAGCCAAAATGGCCTTGGGTATTGATGCAATCAGTGGTGGACGTTTTGCCATCAACCTAATTAGTGCTTGGTTTCGCCCAGAAATGGAGCATACTAATATCCCTTTCCCTCCCCATGATGAACGTTATCGCTATTCTGGTGAATGGTTGCAGGTATTTCAAGTACACCAGTTCCAACCGAATAAAAAATTAACTTGCAATACTTAATGTTTGACAAACTAACAATTAGAGTATCATTTTAACTGTAATTTGCCTTACACTCTTTGTATATATTATGCAAACTCTATCTACTGCATAATTTAGTCAGACAAACCAGCGAAACTTTTGGTATAGCTACCGATAACGCAATTTTATAGACAAAAAAGCAGATGAGCAAAACACACCAGTATATAGCTCATTGTCGAAGATGATACTGATGACAAATTAAGTGGTGCTTAAAATGCAGGCGGGTGGATTTTTGCCTGTAAAGTCCGCTCAGAGTGGCAAAGAAATATGTTGACTGCCAAATAAGGAGGAAAAGAATTGCTAACCGAAAATGAACTACAACTATCTGCTGATGTGCTGGTAATTGGTGGTGGCCCTGCCGCCGCATGGGCAGCATGGGCAGCCGCATCCCAAGGAGTCAAAGTCATCATTGTTGATAAAGGTTTTCTGGGTACGAGCGGTGCAGCTGCTGCTAGTGGTAACGGCATCATGGCTCCTTCTCCAGAGAATTGGGACAAAGTTTTATCGGAGCGTTATCGCATAGGAAAAAACCTCGCTAACTCACGTTGGATCGAGCGTGTGATCGAAAAAACTTGGCTGAGTTTGCCCTTAGTGGAAAGTTGGGGCTATCGTTTCCCCAAAGAAGATGGGGAATCTGTGCGCCAGAGCTATTATGGCCCTGAATATATGCGGGTTCTTCGCAAAAACCTTTTGCGTGTTGGTGTACAAATTTTCGACCAAAGTCCGGCTCTAGAACTTTTATTGGCTGACGATGGCTCAGTAGCCGGGGCAAGAGGCGTGCAGAGGCAACATCATCGTAGCTATACCGTTCGTGCTGGTGCAGTAGTCTTAGCAAATGGCGGTTGTGCATTCTTAAGTAAAGCATTAGGGTGCAATACTAATACCGGTGATGGGCTGCTGATGGCAGTAGAAGCTGGTGGCGAACTCTCTAGCATGGAAGCTTCTAATCACTATGCAATTTCGACCGCTTTTAATGCCACAGTGACGCGGGGTGTTCCCTTTGGCTGGGCTAGTTACAGTGATGAAGCAGGTAACGATCTTGGTGGCTATGTCAATGGTCGTCGCGATCCATCGTTCCTTCCCAATGCCCTGCTGAAAGGCTCCGTTTATGCTCGTTTGGATAAAGCCACACCTGAAGTCAAAGCAGTAATTGAAAAGTCTCATTTCATCGCTTTTCTACCGTATAAAAAAGCTGACATTGACCCCTATACAGAACGAGTGCCTGTAACACTAATTTTAGAAGGTACAGTCCGTGGTACAGGTGGAATTCGTTTGACCGATGATAGTTGTGGTACAAAGGTTCCTGGCCTCTACGCCGCCGGTGATGCAGCATCGCGGGAGTTTCTAGCCGGGTTAGCTTCTGGAGGTGGTGGCCCCAATGCTGCTTGGGCAATCTCCACAGGGCAATGGGCTGGAGTTGGAGCAGCTAACTTTGCTAAAAGTTTGGGCGCTCAAGCAAATGAACGGGTTGCGCGTCCTGCTGGTCAAGTGGGATTGCGATCGCCTACGGTGGGCAAAACGCCATCGCCTTCACCATCTTCTGAAACATTTGATAGTGAGGCGATCGTGCGTGGCGTACAAGACCAGATGTTCCCGTTGGAGAAGAACTACTTGCGTTCTGAGCAGGGACTTCTGGATTCCCTAGCCAAATTAGAAACCCTGTGGCAGCAAGTACAAGGGAACCCGAAACAAGATACAGTGCGCGATGTGGAATTTTCTCGTCGAGCGGCTGCTCTGACAGCTGTAGCGCGATGGGCATATTTTAGTGCTTTACATCGCACGGAAACGCGCAGCGAACATATTCGTATGGACTATCCCGAAACCGATCCAAATCAGCGTTATTACCAAGCAACTGGCGGTTTAGATAAACTTTGGGTGAGGCGCGATTGGATTAAGGATGCCATCGCTACACCACCAGTACCAACCTCTCAAACCACACCCTCTGTATCAAAGTTGTAATAGGAACAGAATCATGATCGAGCTTGTCAGCCATAAACTCTGTATCAATTGCAATCTGTGCGTCCAAGTATGTCCTACTAATGTTTTTGACTCAGTACCGAACCAACCACCTGCGATCGCCCGGCAAGAAGACTGTCAAACTTGTTTCATGTGTGAGGCATATTGTCCTGCGGATGCACTCTATGTTGCGCCCCAATCTCACACCAATGTTGCAGTCAATGAGGATGATTTAATTGAAAGTGGCATCATGGGTGAATATCGTCGCATCTTGGGTTGGGGATATGGCAGAAAAAACAATAGTGAATTAGATACTGCTCATAAACTACGCCAACTGCCGCGCCCCTATCAAAGTTAATGTGAGTAGGCTTGATTCTGAGGAGCAGGCGCACTGGCGGCACACCACCCGCTACGAATGGAAGAAACAAGTCAAATTCTCTTCCCTTCTGCCTCCTGCCTCCTGCCTTCTGCCTTGTTTCTTGAAAGAGGGATACAACTAAGAATCAAGCCTTTGCAGCCAAGCAAGTTTTTGGTCAGATATTGGCTCAATAGCACCCTGAAAAGTAATTTTTGTGACGTTATCAGAGTTTTCATTAGCTGGAAAAATTGCTTTAATAACTGGAGCCGGACAAGGTTTGGGACTAGAAATTGCCAAATCACTTGCCAAAGCTGGTGCGCGTGCGATCGTCAATGGGCGAAATTTTGAACGCCTTAATCAAGCAGTTGCAGTTATTGAATCAATTGGCGGATTAGGTTTTTCATTACCGTTTGATGTGACAGACGAAGTTGCGGTTCAAAATGCATTTATTGAGATTCGAGAAAAGCACGGCTGTTTAGATATTCTGGTTAATAATGTGGGAATGCGCGATCGCCGTGGATTGTTCGAGTTTGAAATGGATGCAGTGCGTCGGTTAATCAATGCTGATTTAATTGCACCATTCAATTTGTCACGAGAAGCGGCAAAACTGATGATGCACAGAGGTGAAGGTCGAATCATTAATATTACGTCAATTGCAGGACAACTAGCAGGTGCGGGTGACGCAGTTTATACGACAGCTAAAGGAGGACTTGAAGCCCTAACCCGTACACTTGCGGCAGAACTTGGGGCTTTTGGAATTACAGTCAATGCAGTCGCTCCAGGCTTTTTTGCAACTGAGAGTAATGCTGATGTAGTTGCCGATCCAGAAGTCACGGAATGGTTGAAACATCGAACTTCTCTCGCGCGTTGGGGATCTCCACAAGAAATTACAGGCGCTGTTGTATTCTTCGCTTCTCCAGCCGCATCTTACATCACTGGACAGGTTTTAGCTGTTGATGGTGGCTACCTTTCCCATTTCTGATTAATTATTTTACCCGTAGATATACTTTTTCGGATCTTGCATTTGCAGCTTATCTGTGTGAATATTCTATGAGCAAAATACGGCAAATTGCTCGAATTATCGTAGTATTGATATTGCTTATAGTTTAATGTACGTATGTTCAGTAAGTATTTACCACATCGACTGATGAGGATTGTCAGCAGCTTTCTTCAAAATTATGAAATATCCCGAATTGGCATATTTGCCTTATTCTTTACCTGTGGGTTAACTTTGACTCTTGTGATATCTGCGTGTTCTGCCACCAATACAGGTAACTCTGTAGCAACACAGACAGCAAATAAAGGTGTGGTAGTTCGTATCGGCTATCAAAAAGCGGCGACTATCCTCAGTGCTCTCAAAAACCGAGGCAATTTAGCGCAAACTTTAAAGACTGCTGGTGCTTCGGTGACATGGGCAGAATTTCCCGCCGGCCCACCCATGCTAGAAGCAATGAACGCAGGTAGTATTGACTTTGGCTATACAGGTGAATCACCACCAATATTTGCCCAAGCTGGAGGTACTCCCTTGCTTTATGTTGCTTACGATCCTTGGAGTCCCAAAGCTGAAGCAATTATTGTACCGAAAGATTCACCAATTAAAACGGTTGCTGACCTTAAAGGGAAAAAATTAGCCTTTGCTAAAGGCTCGAACAGTAACTATCTTGTTGTCAAAGCTGTAGAAGCTGCCGGATTAAAATATAGTGACATTCAACCAGCACATCTAACACCAGCAGATGCCCGTGCAGCATTTACTGGTGGTAACGTTGATGCTTGGGCAATTTGGGACCCTTACCTAGCAGCAGTTGAACACGACACAAAGGTTAGAAAATTAACAGATGCGACAAATTTAGCACCGAATCGGGGTTACTATCTTGCGCGTCAAGAGTTTGTTAAATCTCACCCAGATTTGTTGAAAACCCTGTTAGATGAAGTCAACAAAGTAAATGAATGGGCAACAAATAATCCAGAAGAAGTTGCCAAGTTTTTAGAACCAGAGTTAGGTATTCCCGCAGCAGCATTAGAGATTGCCGAAAAACGGCGAAAATATGGCGTTTTACCGCTAACAGATGAGGTAATTACTCAGCAACAAAACATTGCCGATACTTTTTACAAAATCAAGCTAGTTCCCAAGCAAATCCAAGTCAAAGATATTGTTTGGAACGGTAATAAATCTTAGAAGTTCCTCCCTACTCGCAAAAGCTTATGGACATCAACACCCAACAAATAAAAACGGATGTACTTGTCATTGGTGGCGGTACAGCCGGGACAATGGCTGGAATTAAAGCCAAACAAGCGAATCCCGATGCAGAGGTGCTGATCTTAGAAAAGGCTAACATAAGACGGAGTGGTGCGATCGCAATGGGTATGGATGGCGTGAATACCGCAGTTATTCCCGGCCATTCTACACCAGAACAATACGTGCGCGAAATCACCCTTGCTAACGATGGCATTGTCAACCAAAAAGCCGTTTATCAAACAGGCAAATTAGGTTACGAAGTTATCCAAGAACTAGAAAGCTGGGGTGTGAAATTTCAAAAAGATGCTCAAGGCAACTATGACTTAAAACAAGTGCATCGTGTGGGTAAATATGTCTTACCCATGCCAGAAGGAAAAGACCTCAAAACCATTCTCACCCGACAAGTTAAACGCCATAAAGTCAAAGTGACAAATCGCGTCATGGCAACCCGCGTCTTAGTCAAAGCCGGACGTGCTATTGGTGCGGTGGGATTTGATGTCAGAAACGGTGATTATATTGTCATTCAAGCTAAAGCAGTCATCCTGTGTACAGGTGCTTGTGGCAGATTAGGATTACCTGCTTCCGGCTATCTCTACGGCACTTATGAAAATCCTACTAATGCCGGAGATGGCTATTCAATGGCTTATCATGCAGGTGCAGAACTTAGTAATATTGAATGCTTTCAAGTTAATCCTTTAATCAAAGATTACAATGGCCCCGCCTGTGCTTATGTTGCAGGGCCTTTTGGCGCACATACTGCTAACGCCGAAGGAAATCGCTTCATTAGCTGTGACTATTGGAGTGGTCAAATGATGTTGGAAATCTGGAAAGAATTAAATTCTGGAAAAGGGCCAGTCCAATTGAAAATGACCCATCTTGATGAGGATACAATCGCTGAAATTGAATCAATACTCTGGGCGAATGAACGACCAAGTAGAGAACGTTTTCATCAAGGTAGAAATGAAGATTATCGCACCCACGGCGTAGAGATGCACATTTCCGAAATAGGCTTATGTAGCGGTCATAGTGCCTCTGGTGTGTGGGTAAATGAAAATGCTCAAACAACCATTCCAGGTTTATATGCAGCTGGAGACATGGCCAGCGTTCCCCATAATTACATGATTGGGGCATTTGTTTTTGGTCGAATAGCCGGAACTCATGCCATTGAATATATCCAAGATTTAGATTTTATTGAACCAGATACAGACTTTTTAGAAGCTGAAAAATCCAGAATTTATGCACCTTTAACACGTCCCAATGGTGTACCTCACACCCAGGTAGAATATAAATTAAGACGCTTAGTTAATGATTATCTGCAACCACCAAAATCAGGTAATAAAATTGAGATTGGTTTAAAACATTTTGTGCAATATCAAGAAACATTAGATTTAATGGGCGCTCGCGATCCTCATGAATTGATGCGTAGTCTAGAAGTTCACTTTATTCGCGATTGTGCAGAAATGGCAGCAAGAGCATCATTATATCGTCAAGAAACTCGTTGGGGGCTTTATCATTACCGCTTAGATTATCCAGACAAAAATGATGAAGAGTGGTTTTGTCATGTCAATTTAAAGAAAGATGAGTTAGGGGAAATGATATTGTTTAAACGTCCTATAGATCCTTACATTGTGGATATCAATTTACATCATGAAATTTATGATATAGCAGTGAAATAAATATGAAATATTTATTTTGGGATTTTGATAATACACTAGGTTATCGTCAAGGAATGTGGAGTGAAACATTACATTCAATTTTAATATTGAATGGAATTTTTAATATAAATTCAGAAGATATTCGACCATTCTTGAAGAATGTCTTTCCTTGGCACTCGCCTGAAACTTCCCATAATTTATTGTTTAATGGTAAAACTTGGTGGGGGTATATGAATGAATATTTTGCAGAAATATATGAAAAAGTAGGAATAAATAAAACTCAAGCGATAAAATATTCTTCCCAAGTCCAGAATGAATATAAAAATTTGGAAAAATGGCATTTATATGATGATGCAATTCCTACTTTGCAAGATGCAATTAAAAATAATTATAAAAATATAATTCTCTCAAATCATATACCTGAACTACACGAAATCATAGATAAATTAAATATTACAGAATACTTTGAAGAAATATATACGTCTGGAACAATTGGATATGAAAAACCCAATCTCAAATTTTATGCTTACGTCATCAATGATTTAAAGATTGAAAAAAGAGAATGTGTAATGATAGGTGATAGCTACAATGCTGATATTGCTGGAGCATTACGGGCAGGTATACAAGCAATTTTAGTTAGGAAACCTAATGATAAAAATTATAAACTTTATAGTCAAGATTTCAGAGGAATACTAAAAATAATTAGAAAAGTCTCAACTATTGCATAGAGCATTTTCGTAAATAAAAGAATTGAATGAGTTATAAAGCCATAATTTTCGATCTCGATAATACCCTGTTAAATTTTGAAATATGTGAACGTCAAGCTATTCTTGGCGCCTTGGAAGCTTGTACAATATCTTTGAATTTACATAAAATAAGTGAAAATATTTTTCTGGAAGCATTTGAAAATTATAATTCCAAGTATTGGAAACAGCGAGAAATATTTTCTCCTACTGAGTTAATCGAGATGTCTTATCAAAGTACACTTGCTCAATTAGATATACAAACAGATAAAATAAGCAATCTTAGCCAAAGTTTTTGGCATATTTTTAATCATTCGGGCGTAATGGAACCTGATGTAAATGAAGTACTAACTGTTCTCGCAGGTAATTATCGTTTGGCTGTCATCACCAATGGCTTTGTATCAGCACAACACCGAGAATGCAAGCTGCGGGAATTGAGCATTTTTTTGAAGCAGTTGTAGTTTCTGAAGCAATTGGTTTTGCTAAACCATCTCCTGAAATATTCCATCATGCTTTATCTAGATTAAATTTAACACCAGCAGAAGTTATTTACGTTGGAGATTCTCTAAAGCACGACTATGCGGGAGCAACACAAGTCAAAATTGATTTTTGTTATTACAACAGAAAAAATCAAAATTTACCACAAGAAGCAAAACCAAAATTCATGATAAGTGAACTCTTAAATTTGCTGAAATTGTTTAATTAACAGATTTTTCATTGATTCATATAAAGTTATATTTTAACTAGTTTATTGTAAATTGTTTTGAGTAATATTTTAATATGTCTATATATAATTCAATTGGTCAACAATACTCTAAAACTCGCGTTCCTGATATCCGTATTGTCAATAAAATAATTGATTTACTGAATTTACCCAAAGGTAGCATTATCGCTGATATTGGTGCTGGTACTGGTGGTTACAGTCTAGCACTAGCTAATAAAGGATTTCTTGTTAATGCTGTTGAACCTTCTGTAGTGATGCAAAAACAAGGAGTAGAACATCAGCAAATTAAGTGGTTTACTGGCTATGCAGAAAATTCACCTCTACCAGATAAATCTGTTGATGCTGTTGTAAGTATCCTGGCAATTCATCACTTTTCTCATCTCGAAAAAGCTTTTCAGGAAATGAACAGAATAATTAGAGATGGAGCAATAATTTTGTTAACTTTTGATATTAGATTAGCTCAGAAAATATGGCTTTATGATTATTTTCCGTTTTTGTGGGAAGATGCGTTACGATTTTTACCACTTAACGAACAGGTTAATTTAATTCAGAGTAATACTAAAAGGCGTGTTGAAGCTATACCCCTTTTTTTACCATACGATTTATCTGATTTATTCGCAGCAGCAGGCTGGAGACGACCAGAGTTATATCTTCAACCAGAAGTACGTGCAGGGATATCATCTTTTGCTTTAGCTAATCAAGATTTAGCAAAGCAAGGAGTAAAGTTACTTGCAGCAGATTTAAGTAGTGGAGAATGGAGCAAAAAATATGGTGATATTTACAATTTGACAGAGATTGATATAGGCTATCGTTTTATCCGTGCAACGCTGGATAACTAAATAATTGTAATTTAAAATTAAATTATGACAAATAAAGTTAGTGTAGGTGACAAAGTTAAAATTAGACAAGCTGGGATTAAAGATGTAGCGAGGATTGCTAGTCTTTGCGAACAACTTGAATATTCTGTGACTAATCAAGAAATAGAGCAACGCCTTACTAAAATTAAAAATAACGATACTCATATTGTATATGTTGCCACTGTAGAAAATGAATATGTAATTGGTTGGGCGCACGCTCATATTTGTGAATCAATAGTTATTCCAACTCCAGCGATTATTTTGGGATTAGTTGTAGATAAAGATTATCGTCATAGTGGAATTGGAAGTTTTTTGATGCAACAAATTGAACAGTGGGCTTCTCTGGCTGGATGTGATAGTGTTTTGTTACGTTCTAATATTAAACGCAAAGAAGCTCACTTTTTTTATGAGAAAATTGGTTATACCAATATAAAACAATCACTGACTTTTCAGAAACAACTTACAATCGTGAGATAATTCATCTAAGCTTACCCCATTTATTTTAGCAATTAGCAGTTTCATTACAAAATATTGGAGTTATTTTATGGCTTTAATCAATCAAAGAATAGATGTTCCTGTGATCGTTGATGAATCAAAATGTTTAGAAAAATGCACAGCCTGTATTGAAGTTTGTCCCTTGGATGTATTGGCGAAAAATCCAGAAACAGGCAAAGCTTACATGAAATATGATGAGTGTTGGTTTTGTCTACCTTGTGAAAAAGAATGTCCAACCAATGCAATTACTGTGCAAATTCCCTTTTTATTACGTTAACTATCTGTGGTAAAAATTAATGAACGATGAACTCAATCATTGGCTGGAAATGTTGCGATCGCCTGACGTAAACGACCGGATAGTAGCTGTCAAAACCTTGCAACATCTAGGTGATGACGAAACAATCGATGCTTTAATTATCGCTTTGAAAGACGAACATATTACTGTTCAGAAAATAGCAATATCTGCCCTTTGGGAAATTGCTAATCCTGTTGCCATCCCAGCTTTAATTGAATGCCTTGGTTCAGCAGATACAGATATTCGCTCTGAAGCTGCATCAGCATTAAACGAGTTAGTTACACAAGATGAATTGTTCCTTTTACTAGAGAAGCTCCAAAATAATGATGTAAATATTCAATTAAATATTTTGGTGCTTTTGCGGAAGATACATGATATTCAATCTTTACCCGACATTTTACCATTTTTAGAATCAAAAAATCCTGAGTTAAGAGAAGCAGCCGTTACGACACTGCGATATATCAATCAACTAGAAAAATGTCCGCAAGCTTTAAATTTAATTTTTGATGAGGAAGCAAGTGTACGTCGTGCTGCTGCTTTAACTTTAGAACATTTGCAAGATGCAGAAGCGATCGCAATACTTTGTCAAGCACTTACAAATGATAGTGACTGGCAAGTTCGCCGGAATGCAGCTAAATCTCTGGCTATTCATGCAAATGATCGAGCAATTTCAGCATTAGAAATAGCTTTAAATGATGAACATTGGCAAGTGAGGAAATCAGCAGCACAAGCTTTGCAAAAAATTCCAGATATTCAAGTTATACCGAGATTAATTCAAGCATTAACAGATGAATATGCAGATGTCCGCAAAGAAGCTGCGATCGCACTTGGAAATTTAGCTCATCCCGACGTTATTAACCCCCTACAACAAGCCTTAGATGACCCTGACAAAGAAGTGTCCATCCAAGCGCAACGTGCAATTCAGAAGATTCAAACAGATAGAATAGTCTCAAGGGAGCAGTAAATAATTAAGAGAAATACCAAGCCGATCGAAGCTTTGCTAATTTCGCAGTATAAATTCTTTACTCCAAATTATTGACCTCTGCTTATCATCAATATTTATCAGATGGACTTGATCGACAAAACAACGATAATTTAAATCTAAATGCTGTGCTTCTTTTAACACTTGCAACAATTTATCTGTATCTTTTGTAAATTTTCCTAGCGTTAAATGTGGAACGAATGGTAAATTTTCCCTGAAATATTCAGCTAATATACCTGTATATAATTCATCGTGTAGTTTTACCATATCTACTTTTCCTTCTTCAACCATTAAAAACATATACTCATCCCATGATTTTTGTAATCCTTTGAGATAAATAGGAAATGTTGTCCATTTACTCAAGATACTATCAACATGAAGAATGAGATTGTTTTCATTAATAGACTCGATTATAGGAAATACAAGTGTAATATGTGGTTCCATTAAATCAAATTGTGGGTCATATTTCTGCCTTATTTGATTGATATGTTCCGTGTTAATATTGGGGTAATGTACGAGTGCGTAAGACATACTCATAAATTATTAAAGGTTATACAGCAGATTTCAAATTATCTAGGAGAACTTATACCAACATGAGGTACACAAATATCCTTTATAACATCCAGAAGATATGACTACAGTCCATCAGCAAGAAGTCGTCCAACTACTCAAACAAATCATCGAACCTATTTTGAAAAATGATATTGTTAGTTTGGGAATGGTGCGAAATCTCCGCATAGTTGATGATTATATTTACTTACGTTTATATATTGGTTCTCATCAGCACCAGTTACAGCCAAAAATTCAATCTAAATTATCATCTCTATCTTGGTGTAAAAAAACTTATATTCAAATTTGTACAATTCCAGGCGTAAAAATAACTTTAGGTATTTCTAGCGGTAAAGGTGGTGTAGGCAAATCCACAACAGCCGTCAATATCGCCGCAGCTTTAAAATTACAAGGTGCAAAAGTAGGACTATTAGATGCTGATGTTTATGGCCCCAATGTTCCCCAAATGTTGGGTTTGGGACAAGCTGATATTCAAGTGATTAATACTCCCACAGGTGATAAGTTTTTACCTCTAGAAGTTCAGGGAATAAAAATAATGTCAATGGGTTTACTTGCAGAAGCAAATCGTCCGTTGGCATGGCGGGGGCCTGTATTGCATAAAATTATCACGCAATTTTTGCAAGATGTGGAATGGGGAGAATTAGATTATTTATTGATCGATTTACCTCCCGGTACAGGTGATGCTCAAATTACAATTATCCAAGAAAGCCCAATTTGTGGAGTCATTTTAGTGACAACTCCTCAACAAGTGGCTGTTGCAGATGTACGACGTAATATATATATGTTTCGCCAAGTGGGTGTTCCTGTTCTTGGCATTATTGAAAATATGAGTTATTTAATTTGTGGTGATTGTGGTTCGCGCACACCGATTTTTGGTAGTGGTGGCGGCGAACAATTAGCCGTAGAATTACAAGCGCCTCTGTTGGGACAAATTCCCATCGATCCCCGCATTTGTAGCGGTAGTGATACGGGAAATCCGATTGCGATAAACGAATACGCTTCACCAGCAAAGGAGGTTTTTACACAAATAGCTACTTCATTAAATACTACTTTTACGTGACACGATAAAACTACGCAACTTGACCAAGCTTAGTAGCTTCAGGAACTTCAATCAATTGTCCTGTTTTGACATCGTAGATATAGCCATAGATCGGAATTTCATTCGGAACTAAGGGATGCAAACGAATTCGTTGGACATCTGTATAGACGCTTTTAGCTTGGTCATCAATAGTTAACCAATTGATAAACTTGCCTTCGCCCGATCCCGACCCAGATCCAATATCTGACCAACCTATTTCATTTAGCTTGGCTGTTTTGAGGCTACTAGAAAGTAAATTGCTGATGATTTCATTAGTGAAGGTTTCCATCCCGCAATTAGTGTGATGAATTACAAACCATTCACGCGTACCAAGTAATTTATAAGAAATCACTAAAGAGCGAATCGCATCATCGCTAGCACGTCCACCTGCATTACGAATTACATGGGCATCTCCTTCGGCTAGTCCAGCAAATTTAGCTGGGTCAAGTCGAGCATCCATGCACGTGAGAATTGCAAACCGACGAGATGGGGGTATAGTGAGATTACCTTTATCACCGAATTTATCAGTGTAACTAAGATTAGCTGCCAGAACTTCTTCTACAATTTGGCTCATTTTGAGTTGATATGGGCGATCGCTAGTAGGGGCGCAAGGCCTTACGCCCCTACTAACGGTGTGGTTCAAATACACGAAAACTGATGTAATTTGTTTGACGCAGAGGCGCAAAGAGTAGGAGTTTAAGACAAGTTTCTACGATCTATGCGGGGTAAAAGACCAATGTTCGGAGTTCGATACTTTCTCGTGGGGGAGCGTTGGCTGGGCTGGTGGGGTCTTCAAAGGCTGTATGGGCGGCAAAGCGGGCGTATCCGTCTTCTGCGGAGTCGAAGCATTTGATAAATACAGCTTCGTTTCTGTGCATTTGCGGAAAGTAGAACCATTTATGTT
Organism: Nostoc sp. DedQUE08; assembly: GCF_034530895.1. Taxonomy (NCBI): domain Bacteria; kingdom Bacillati; phylum Cyanobacteriota; class Cyanophyceae; order Nostocales; family Nostocaceae; genus Nostoc; species Nostoc sp. DedQUE08. Next base: position 13,588 of record NZ_JAVRCD010000067.1, on the reverse strand, counting down.
CGGAGTTATACGTGACACCGTATGTCTCACCAACCCGATCGCGGTAGACAAGATCGCCAGCTACAAGGTCTGTGGGTGCAATACTTTGCGCGTCACACAGTGCTAAAGGTGACTCTTGGATTGGTTGTGCGATCGCTCGCCAAACATTGATGATGGCAAATCGTTGTTTTAGTAACGTATCAATATCATCATCATCTATGCCTCGCGCTGCTAGTTCCAAACGGGCGCGAGTATAGCCTGATTTGGCGGTGAAGTCGTTGTGTACGCGCTTGGCGGGTTCTTTAATATCATTCTCACCTGGCTTTGACTGACCGGCGTTACGCAAGGTATGATCGAATATCACTACTTTAGTTCCACCTGTCACCTCTTTTAACAATTGCTCGGCTTCTGGATAGTAAACGCGGCGTATTTCGTCTTCATCGTAAAAGTTGCGGACATTAGTATTATGTCCAGTAAAGGCGAATCCTTCTCGATCTAACGAGATGTTCTCTGAGATGGAACGAGCGTTGTAAATTGGCAGTTTGTGCGTCTGATAAGTTGCATTCGTGCGAGGAATCCCGGTTGGCGGTTCGTAAGTATAGTTAACAGGTTTTTCTGCCATTGGAACCAGGTAAGTGAGGTTAGCCTCTACGGATGGCAGTTCTTGGGAAATCGGTCTATCTAGAACTTGGTTATTTAAGCTCATAGGTCATCCCATTTTGGATTTTGGTTAATTTTTGGTCAATACTCAACAGTTAACGGTTCACTCCCCATTACCATACCTTTGTGCCCTATTTTTGAGATGCACCAACGGGAACAGGTTCACCGAGAACCTTGGCGAATCTTTGCAAATAGAAGTCCACAGGGTTTGCTACTGCTTGGATTGAGGAGCGATCGCTTAACCTGTTCCACCATGTCTGCAAACGAGGTGTTTCTGCTGGTAGTGTGAATTTGCGGAAGTGTTCTAAGAGTGGTAAACGTTCAAACCAGGGATAGAAGCTGATATCAACTAGGCTAAATTGATCTCCTAAGAAGTAATCACCTTTGCCTAATCCTTCTTGTTCAATATATAAAAGCGCTTCTGTGAACTCTTTTCGTCCTTGTTCTTGTTCGGTGCTATCTTTACCGCGCAAAAATTTGTTAAAAGCCGGGACAAGGCGAGTATTGGCGTAGTCTATCCAAATCCGAGCGATCGCTTTAGCTGCGGGATCGCGGGGTAACAAAGGTGGCTCTGGAAAAACTTCATCTAGATATTCATTGATAATGGCGGACTCGTAAATTTCAACATCCCCATGTTTGATAGCCGGAACTTTACCATAGTGCGAAATCTGCGTGTACCCATCTGGTTTATTTTGTAAGTCAATTTCTATCGGGGTGAAGTCAATGCCTTTTTCCAGTAAGACTACACGAGTACGTTGAGAAAAGGTAGAGGCTTTGGCGAAGTACAGTTGGATGTTGCTCATGAAATTTTTTCCTTGTAATAATCGTGACATGTAGACTAGTTGAGATTGCACAACTCAAACTAAACCAATAAAACAGAAGCTGTTCATGAGCGATCGCCCACTATGGATGAAAGAAACCATTCTGTTTTCTGATTAGTGCAGTTAAATAATTGACTGGCAGGTATCTACATGAACTAGATGGTATACTACAGTTTATCGGTCGATTTAATGTATTTTAAATAGTATACAGTCTTTATGAAAATATGCATACCTAATTATTTGTGCAACCAAATAAATAGCTAGACATAATCAGGCGTTTGTACTCTGGGATGCTTTTTGTTGGCTGTGGCGTTTATCGCTCATTCGCAATCCTTACTGGCCACATCTGGCAGCTAAACAACTTGGACACGATAAACTCTGGCCTGTTCCATGCGATCGCGCTTGGCTGCGATCTCAACTGGGTTTAATTGAGCATCAACCACCTCAAACCCTTGCTGTTTACCGGTAGGGGTTGTAGCTATTCGACCAAACATGGTATTATATGCATTCTAGTTATCATAGTGCTATTTTTTACTTCAATACTAAGCATACAAAATTTCTGTTTTGCTAACATTAAGCTTTGCTAATACTATTTCAAGGCTGGTGATATGCAAGGCTGCTAAAACTTCATCAAAAAAATTAGTAGAGACATTGGATTTCAACGTTTTTACCAATGTCCTCATCCGTGCAAATTATTTTAATCCAAAGGTAATAGGTTAAAGGAAAAAACACTATGAATAGAGTGAACACAAAGCGCACGAAAGGCAACACAACCTAACAACTAGAAACGTCTATCCCCCCTTAATCCTGGTTTGCTACTCTCAAAAAACAATAATCGAATCTAGATTCTGAGATTTAGGTTGAATCAAACTTTGAAGCTTTATTTTTTAACATAAACTAAAAATTGTAGACAAAAAGTAGAAACCAAAACTCGATAAAGTTTTGGGTTATTGCATTCTAAAAAAGTGACAAAAGAGGATAAAAAAGGGGCGAATGGATCTCTTGTGCGTAAGTTTTAACAACGAACAAAGGATGAAAATATTAAACAGGGTTGGAATAATTTGCAAAGAAGGAAAAACTGATGATACCAAGTAATAGAGTAAAAGTCCAAAAACACAAACCAAAGTTTTTTTTTGAAATTCCACCTGCGCTTAAATCTGTAAACTTTTCTTGTTTCGTTATTGGACAAAGTTTATCTTTTTTTGGGTCTTGGATGACTCAAATTGCTTTGGTATGGCTAGTTTATCAGCTAACTAATTCGGCTGTATTAGTGGGTGTAGCTGGATTTACAAATCAAGCTATGGGCTTAATTATTACACCATTGGTAGGAGTATTGCTAGATCGCTGGAACTTACGATATGTTCTATTAACTACTCAGCTAGTATCTATTCTGCTATCTTCTACCTTAACCTTTTTAACTCTTAGCGATAACATCAATGTTGCATGGATTATTGTCATTGGCACGCTTCAGGGAACGGTAAAAGCTTTCGATTTACCAGCACGTCAGGTAATTATTCCCAGACTTCTGGATAAGAAATCAGATACTTATAGTGCAATGGCTTTCCATTCATTCTTGATTAATACAGCGAAGTTTGTTAGCCCGATGATTGGGGGTTTACTGATTGCTAGGTCTGGTGCAGCTTCCTGCTTTTTAGTAGATAGTATCAGCTATCTACCATTTGTATCTGCAATCTTAACTATCAAAGTTAACCCAGTTATCAATAATTCCTTGGCTCAAAAAGCAAAAATATGGAAAAACCTTAAAGAAGGGTTTGTTTACGCATACGAATTTCTGCCGATTAGATATTTATTAATATTACAATTTATTATTTGTTTTATGGGAATGACTCATGTAAATCTAGTGCCGATTTTTGCTCAAGAAGTACTAAAGGGAAACGCTGAAACTATGGGCTTTCTGATGACAGCTTCGGCTTTTGGCTCCATAGTTTCAGGTATTTATCTCATTTCTAGAAAAAATGTTATGGGACTGGGAAAAATTATAGCAATATCTGCTGCACTTTTAGGTTTAGGTTTAACAGTTTTTTCTCGCTCAAACAATTTGGAGATTTGTCTATTATTCATGTTTATCATCGGTATGAATAATACTCTCACCTTGGCTTCAATCAATAACTTTGTACAATCAATTCTTCCTGATGAAGACAAAAGAGGTAGAGTAACTAGTATATTTACAACTGGTTTTTTAGGAATACTACCTTTTGGTAATTTATTTTTTGGAGCATTAACAGGTTACTTTGGTGTTAATAATTCTTTATTATTTGGCGGTGTTTGTTGCATTTTAGGAGCATATTTTTTTAGTAGACAACTGCCCCAAATAAGAAAAATAGTGCATCCAATTTATGCAGAGTTGGGCTTAATTGCCCAGTCCAATAAAGGCTAAATCCGCTTTGATGGGATGTTGTCTGGAAGCGATGTCTATGACGGGCTACGCCTACTCGTAGTTCTCTCAACTCAACCTTTCAACAACAACCGCCTTTGTTGATACTCGATCAAAACCCACCGCGTTGCGTTTTATCCACAGTCTCAAGCAGAGAATACAACACTGTGTGCTGTTACTCTAGGGTTTCCCGTTCTTGCTAAGTTTATTGTAAAAACCTCTTGATTTTTATCATCGATTGTGAGAAAGTCTGATTTAACATCTATAAAATACGGTAAATCGATAGATTTACGGTAATATATAGCTTGACTGGAAGCAAGCCGTGGTTTTAGCTGTGCTTTAATCCGGCAACATTCGATTGCACTGATTACAACTACAAAAGTATAACAGCCATGCAATGAAGGCATAATATCGGCATTCAGTGCTGGTATGACTGTCAGGAGAATCATATCAAGTTTGGATGATTACTTCTAATAAAATCTATCAATTTAGGTTGGGTTTAACGGCAGTCAAACCCAACCTAAACAAGGATCAAATGTTGGGTTTGACTGCGAGAAGCCCTTTCTCTAGGAGATGCTATTCGCATTAGATTCTAGGTTCTTCAATCAACCGTAACCTACAGATATTATTAAGTGTTTAACCGAACTTGATATCACTCTTATGCAAGTTACCTTCCATTACCAGTAAAGTAACCCCAGATATCATCCCAAATCAGATTCAATTTCCCTGTTTCTCTGGGAGTGGGCATTTTCTGTGTGGCTAGTTGTTCTAGTTTTCAGATGCTCATGTATTCACTTATGACTAAATTTTTGGATTATTTTTTTTAGTGGAGAACATCTCATGCAAGTAGATCCAAATTCTCATCAAAATTCCGAGCAAACTACTCAGGCTAATAGCGAAATAGATAAACTGAAACAACCCCGTGTAGCTAGCAAACGTTTCTTTGGTAGTCACGCCAGCAGACGCTCATTTCTTGGTCGCGCCGGTTTGTTTAGTGCAGCTAGTGTTGTGGCAGGGGTTTTCAGCTCATCTCTTTCCTTGAAGAAAGGAGGAAATGTTGTCCAGGCCCAAAGACCTCCTGCAACGTTTACTCCTGCAACGTTTAACTATAGCAACTTTCGTAATAGAGCTTTTCAAGTACGTACAAGAGCAGCCAAGGTTAATTCGGAAGTTCCTATTCCTCCTCATCCCACCAATGGAGATGAGGCGAAGTATGCTAACAAAATTGCGACGGATACACGAGGATTACCCCATAACAAGCTGGGCGAAGTGGATCTGAAGGCTTATCAATCTTTTATTAATGCGTTGACCTCCGATGATCCCAATGAGTATGAAAATATCATCCTGGGTGGCAAACGCAAGCTGGTACAACCGCTCGGTCCATTAGCGGTTAGCTTGAGTGGGCTGAATCCGACCCAATTGACAATTCCAGTGCCACCTACCCTCGATAGTGCAGAGCAGGCGGCTGAATTCCTCGAAGTTGCTTGGCAACAACTGTTGCAGGATATACCCTTTAGTGAGTTCCGCAATAATACAACTAACCCGCTGATTCTGGCAGCAGTTCAGGATCTGAATCGGTTGTCAGCATTCAAAGGGCCTAAACAGAACGGACGAGTTACACCCGAACTCCTATTTCGAGGCACCGCGATTTACGTTAATGGCTCTGGTGGAACGACTTACTACACGTTACCAGGGGTAGATGTGGGGCCATACGTCTCCCAGTTTTTACTGCGTCCTGTGCCCGCAGGAACACAGAGTTATGTTCAGCTTAACCGTGTTCCCCTAGCTATTCCTGAAAACAGTTTTCAAACCAACTATAACGAGTGGTTGCTGGTGCAAAATGGTGGCGATCCTGGTCGAACGATTAAATTTGACCCAACCCCTCGCTATTTTATCAACGGGCGCGACCAGTCAGAGATTGCCCACACACCACCACCCGTCTATGCAAATGCTGCTCTAATTCTACTCGCCAAGCCAGTCATTAATGACTTCCTAGCTGGTGGCGTTGGCTCACCTTACAATCCCGGTAATCCTTATAACAACTCGAAGACCCAAGCGGGTGGTACTGCGACATTTGGCCCAGGGTATTCACAATCTCTCATCGCTTGGGTTGCTCCACATGCAATCAGAGCGGCTTATTGGCAGAAGTACTATGTTCACCGTCGTCTGCGAGCAGAGGCTTATGGTGGGTTGGTTCACAACAACAAGGTGAATAAAACAAACTATCCGATTCACCCCGATGTTTTTAACTCAGAAGTACTAGACCGCTTCTTTAGTAAAAACAAATCTTATTTGCTACCGCAAGCTTTTCCTGAAGGGGCACCATTCCACTCTTCTTATCCAGGGGGCGCTTCGGTGTCCGCAGGTGCCAGTGTCACCATTTTGAAAGCACTATTTGATGAAAGTTATGTGATTCCGAATCCGGTGGTACCCGATCCCAAAGATCCCACCAAGTTGATTCCCTATCAAGGGCCACTGCTGACCGTGGGCGGCGAATTAAACAAACTGGCGGCAAATATTGGCTTGGGTCGTGATAGTGCTGGGATTCACTGGCGCACAGATGCAGCAGCGTCGTTAGCCCTTGGCGAAGCGATCGCAATTAGTATTCTCAGAGATGAGAAGCTAACGTTCCGCGAAAAATTTGCAGGTTTCACCTTCACCAAGTTTGATGGTACAAGAATCACAATTTAAGGCTTTAACTGTTTAGAAAATATAGAGACGCGAAATATCGTGTCTCTATATTTACTTAAATCCTATTTAGTTTCAGAGTTTTACAATGTCTGATCTTCGGAGATTTTACTCTCGGTCGCGATCTATGTTATTGAGCATAGCAGTAGCGATAGCTTTGCTAACGTCTTCAACGAACGCGCTCTTGATATCTACAACACAAGCACTCAATCCCAAAAATATAGTATCAGCAAAAGAAGCATCACCGGACATAGAACTAGCTAAGAAAATCGGTAAAGAAATTATTGCTGCTTGTCCTGTTGTCTCTGATGCTAAAAATTTAGCTGCCTTCAACTCATGCGCTGACAAACTCGCTAAACTAACAACCCTCCGCGAAACCATGAATGCACCCTTCTTGTGGGGCGCTCAAAGCAAAGTCGGTAATTATAATCTCAAAGATAATCAAACAACTGAATTTAATCCATTAGTTTGGCGTCGCATTTACCTAGCTACTTTTATGTTCAAAGGTGAACCAAAGGTTGAACAGGTAAACAATTTAATTGTGATTCACCTTCCCATTCAGTTCCGTAATCAGCTTGATATTGGCGCTTATCCTTATCCTTTTTGGCACTCATCGAAAAAGTGGAATTCTTACCAGCAAAGTACTGAATTACTTCTGTTTCTAGAACAGAAAAAGCTTAAAGGGGCGCTGCGTTCAGCTGTGGTTGACCCACAAAGACCAGTAGTAAATCATGTATGGGATGGTAATTGGGTTTGGAATGATGCTCATGGTGAGAAACAACCTTATGTGACACTGTATACTCGTTTGTTTTCTCCATCGAACCCATACGTTGCTAAAGTTGATGCTGCTTATCGTGCATTTGAGGTTAATTTACGTCAACACGCTTGTGTTGTTTGTCATAGTCCAGACAACGCGGCTAAACAAAATCCTTTAGTAATGCTGAGTTATCCAAATCAAGCGCTCTCATTACGACACGAAACGGTACGCCAAATCAAAGAAAAACTGATGCCACCTCCGACTGGTATCGTTAACGATCAAGAGCGACAAAAGCTAGTTGAACTCGCCCAAACATTTGCCCAAGCAGGCGACCAAGCTCTAGCTTACGAAGGAGAAAAATAACTTCTTTCAAGTTCATTCAAACAACTGGTGATTGAATCTGATGTGGTGCTGTCTGTGCTAGTTCCTCAGCTAAGAAAATCGACTGAGAATATTACATGATTTCACGATCGCCATCGTTTCCTCAGCCACAAAACCACAAAACCAACAATAATTCCAACTATCAGACTAGAGCTAAAAGGGTAGTCGCAAACATAAGGGATTTTAGGGAAAATATCTTTCTTACTTTCTTTACTACAAAAATCTTTGGCGGGTGATTGTAGTAGAGAATTTGTTGCTATTACTGAACCAGCAACAGCTACTAATTCTTGAAAATTGCGATCGCGTTCTGCTTTCTCGACTTCTATGCGACTGCGAGTAGCGTTAATTGTATCTTCTAAAAGCTGCAACCCAAGCTGCATATTTTCGATATCTTTAGTAATTTGTGGTAAATATTTTTTGTTAGCTAGTCCGCTAAATTCTTCTAAAAAATCTAACTGATTATTTTGACCTGCTTTTTCTTGAATCAAAGCCAAGCGAATTTGATAATTAGATAAATTAATTTCAATTATTTGTTTTTGGAAAGAGAGGTTGAGTAAGTCGATTGTGTATTGTTGGAGAATGTTGTCAATGTTTTTTAAAATCTTGCGAGAATTGGTAATGCTCTGCTTTTCTTGCCAAGAATTGCTTAGGTTAGTAATTTTTCTATTTTCTTCAATCTGTTTATAATGATTGAGCAGAGATTCTTTGACTAAACGACTTTGCCAATAAGCCCACGAAATCTTACTTCGATAACAAAATAAACCCATCCAATCTTTATAAAATTCCGCAGCTTTTTCTGCGCTCTCTCGATTATTGTAAATAGTAATAATCACATCATATTCATTACTATTTAGAGAACTTGTTACGTTTTTTAGGCTCTGATTTATATATTGCGAGCGTCCTAATTCAAAAACTTTACCATCTAAAAAAGTACCTTTTTCTGGTTGCCAAGAAGTATCTTTAAATAAAGCATAATAGCAATCTTTGGCAATATCTTCATGGCTCTGAGATGAGTTTTCTGCTAGCCAACCAGAAAGCAACCAGGTTTTTCCAATTAGTTTCAGTTCTTTATTTAGTTTTTGTTCGATTTCAGTCTTTAAAATTGCAAAAGACTTAGCTGGTTGACTCTCAGTTTGATTATTAATAGAACAATCTATTTGTAAGCCATAAGTATCATTTAATCTAACAGCATAATAGTATCCTTCTAAACTTTTATTGTCGGGAATAAAGTTAATTTGAGGAGGGTGGGTAATCTCTAAATACTCGGTTTCAATGTCAGGATCGTAGAATTGAGTATCAGAAGGTAATTGTTCTAAAAAAGCTGCTTTGTTTTTTTGCGTTTCTGCGTCAGTTGTGTTTAAAGAACTTTTTAAAGCATATAGAAACAAATCAAGTGTAGGATAGATTAAATCGCTCATCACAAGGGCAAAACTAATTTGATTGATTGGATTGAGATAAAAGTTGTTTCCATTTTTCTAAAAATTTGACTTGTTTTACTGTTTCTTCTGGTTGAGAAGAACTCCCAACAATGACTACAACATTATTGAGTTGGCTTTCGTAACCTGTAGCTTCATATTTGGGTTTAAAGCCTCTAGTTATTGGATACTTGTCAAAAGTATTGAGGCTACTAATTTCTGCTTCAGTTGGAAGTAAATCATGAGGAATTTCTTCTAGATTATCTAATTGAGATTTATAAAATTGATAAGATTGATTTAAGTCAGGATTAGGAGTAATTATTTCTAATAAACGTCCTTTAATATAGTCTTCCCAAGCTTTGGGTTGGGTGTCTAATTGCTTTGCAACTTCTTTTAAATTCTGTTTTTCTTGTTCTTTGAGGGCGGTTTTTAAGTCTTGAAACGCCAATAGAAAAGCAATGATAGTATTGTCAGCCTTGGTCTTCATAGGTTTTTATACCAAACTCACTACGACTAATATAAATATAATTTAGAATGAGATGATTACAGCAGATACCTTGATGTTCAGTTTTGATTCTTTATGTCTAGAAAGAATAATTTACACAATAAAACGTTATTTATTATACCTGTTATTGCGGAAATTAATATAGTTTATTGCACGCAGGACTTATATCATGTCCGCCAAATTACCCATAATAAAAGAACCCCACCCCCAACCCCTCCCGAAGAGCGGGGCTACGGTGTACACACAAGTCAAATTACCCCCCTTAATCCCCCCTTGTAAAGCTACCGTGTATACACAAGTCGAGTTGGCAATCAAATCAACAAAAAACAACAGAAAATTTTTTTTAAAATCTTTGATTTTCCGTTAGGACTCTATCAATAAGCTGACACTATTGATAATCAGTTCGCTTAACTCAAAACCTTGCCTACCAAGGCTTGTATCTTACCAGGCAATGATTTTAGGACTTGTGTATACACCGTAGCCTTGTAAAGGGGGGAAATAAGAAATCTAGTTCCCTCCCCTTTACAAGGGGAGGGTTAGGGTGGGGTAAAACCTTGGGTTAATCAGCTATTTCAGACTTGTGTGTACACTGTAGGCCTGCGGGGAGGGGAGACAAAGCACAGCTTTGGTGGGGTGGGGTTCTTCGGGTTTAATAAGCAATCAAGCGGACATGATATTACGCAACAATAACGTAATTTCGTCATTGCGACCGTTCGCTGTTAGCGTTTCCGCAGGGTAGGGAAGCGATCGCAAAGCCTTATTTTTTCTCAGAGGTGCGTAAGTCCTAGCACGGTTTCCTAGTTATTTTCCGTAGAAACTAAAGAATGCTGTGGATTAGGTATTAAAGCTGTGGACAGATTGTGTCTACAGTTCAAAAAAAAGTTCTAATGGTTAGTCAGGTAATAAAAATGGCATCGGAATGGGCGGCTCAAGTTATTGGAATTAATTATTACCCAGAGTACACCACCCTAAAGCCGCTAACAGCAGCAGCAGAAGATGCTGAGAAAATTGCCCAGCAATTAGAACAATACGGTTATAGACCTTTTCGCGCTCAATGTTTACCTAGAACTTTAAACCAGAAGGGAGAAAGTAAAATCGATCGCCTTGGGGCGGTAAAGGTGCAAGAATTACAAGAAGCCATAGCTAATCTTTTCAATCCTCCTCTTCCTAACCCCAGCCCAGAAACAGCGTTATTCTTCTTTTCAGGACATGGGTGGTGCAAAACTGTAGCGGGAGAAGAAGAAGTATTTCTAGCTACCAGTGATGTTTTACCGGAAGCAGAAGTTTATGGTATACCTTTAAGTTGGTTGGGTGAGCAGTTGCAAATAAGTCAGGCTAAACGAGTGGTTGTTTGGCTAGATTGCTGCTATAGCGGTGAATTGTTAAAATTTATTCCTACAGATAAAGACTACTGTTTTATTACTGCAACCCGTTCCTATGAAACTGGAGTCGAAATTCCCCACACGCAGGGGTTGTTGACGCAGGCGTTACTCGCAGGATTGAACCCGGAAAATGACGCAGATGGGATTATCAATAGCCACAAATTGGCAGATTTCATTATCAGCCGAATGCCGAATACAGTCCAGCGTCCGTTAATTGCCAATTCGCCACGAGCAATTCTGCTGACTACTAAGTTTTCTCAAAAAAGCTTTCAGGATAAGTGTCCTTATCGTTCGCTGTCGTATTTTACCGAGACAAAGGAAGATGCTGAGGTTTTTTATGGGCGGAGTGCGCTAACTCAGCAGTTGATTCAACAGGTAAGAGATAAGCATCGCCTAATTGCTGTATTAGGTGCTTCCGGTAGTGGAAAATCATCTATGTTACGGGCTGGGTTACTCTACCAGCTGAAGCTAGGACAAGAGATTCCAGGGAGCGATCGCTGGACTTATATTACACCGTTTACGCCAAAAGAATCTCCTGTTAACAGTTTACAGGAGGCTTTTGCACTCTCCTTGCCTAGATCCCCCCAACCCCCCTTAAAAAAGGGGGGCGAAGAATCTCTTAAAGTTTCTCTTCAAAAGGGAAGCGAAGAATCTCTTAAAGTCCCCCTTTTGAAGGGGGATTTAGGGGGATCTAAAAACTTAGGCGGGACAACGGAAAATATTGCTCATGTCATCGGCGAGGAGTTAAAAGCATTAAACACACCAGTCATCTTGATTATCGACCAGTTTGAAGAATGCTTTACTATGTGCGATGACAGCCAGCGCCAAGAATTCTTTGACTGTTTGCAAGAATTAATTGACTGTACAGATAACCTTTATATTTTCATTGGGATGCGATCGGATTTTCGGGCGAGATGGCGAGAATATCCCGAATTTGCCAGCAGAATTCATAAACCTTACATCAACGTCGAACACCTAAACCGTGAAGAAATTGAAGAAGCGGTTACTAAACCGGCTGATTGGGTAGGATTAGGGATAGAGGGCAGGTTAAAACAGCAACTAATTAATGATGTTGAAGATTACCCCGGAAGTTTGCCTTTGCTGCAATATACCCTGACAGAATTGTGGCGTGAATCGAGAAATCAAGGCGATGAACTTCTCAGCCTGAAAACTTATCAGGATTTAGGCGGGGTGGAAGGAACGCTACAGAAACGCGCTGATGCAGTCTACAAAAGTCTTTTACCAACAGAAAAAACTGTGGCGCGGCGGATTTTTCTAGAATTGACGCAAATGGGAGAAACCACAGATGTACGGCGGCGCGTGCGTTTGGGCGAGTTGGTTAATTCCCATCATTCCTTTAATCTTTTGCAATACGTAAGTGAGAAGTTAGCAAATAAAGATGCCCGATTAATTACCAAGACGGATGAGCCGGATTCCCAGGATGTAATTTTAGATGTTGTCCACGAAGCCTTAATCCGCCACTGGCAAATGTTGCGGGAGTGGAAAGAGGAATATAAGTCGGGAATAGGCATTGAGCGACAGATTGAAGCAGAAGCCCAAGAATGGGAGAGGAATGATAAAAAGTCAGGATTCCTGAGAAAAGATGACAGATTAGCAGTAGCAGAGGGATATTTAGCTAGCTTTGGTGATTGGCAGATGCTCAATGGGGTAGCCGAGGAGTATATTCACCAAAGTCAAGAACTGCAAAATCGCCTGGTTCGAGAAGAAAAAGAACGCCAACAAGAAAAGCTGGCAGCAGCACGGCGGCAAAGGCAAAGTCGAGTTGTTACATTGTTTAGTATGGGGTTAGCTGGAGTAGCTATCTTTGCAGGTTATCAATGGTATAACGCTCAAAACAAAGCCAAGGAAGCAACAGAACAAAGTGCCATTGCTCTGGCGCAAACTTCGGAAGCTTCCCTACTGTCCGACAGGCAACTTGAGGCTGCGGTTGCAGCTACACAATCAGGTAGACAACTCTTAGGTAGACAAATTAAAAATGACAATTTAGAACAAACGGCTAACCAGCAAGCTGTATTTGCATTAAAGCAAGCAATTTATAATATCCAAGAGCGGAACAGCTTGGAAGGGCATAGTAATGCGGTCTACAGTGTAGCATTTAGCCCCGATGGCAAGACCATCGCTTCTGCAAGTGCTGACAAAACCGTCAAACTCTGGGATGCGGCTACAGGTAAATCAATCACCACCCTCAAGGGGCATAGCGATGCGGTCTACAGTGTAGCATTTAGCCCCGATGGCAAGACCATCGCTTCTGCAAGTGCTGACAAAACCGTCAAACTCTGGGATGCGGCTACAGGTAAATCAATCACCACCCTCAAGGGGCATACCTCTGGGGTCAATAGCGTCGCATTTAGCCCCGATGGCAAGACCATCGCTTCTGCTAGTGATGACAAAACCGTCAAACTCTGGGATGCGGCTACAGGTAAATCAATCACCACCCTCAAGGGGCATAGCGATGCGGTCTACAGTGTAGCATTTAGCCCCGATGGCAAGACCATCGCTTCTGCTAGTGATGACAAAACCGTCAAACTTTGGGATGCGGCTACAGGTAAATCAATCACCACCCTCAACGGGCATAGCGATAAGG
>NZ_JAVRCD010000066.1:0-43727 GCF_034530895.1 Nostoc sp. DedQUE08 | reverse complement strand
AGATATTGCTGTTTACGCTGCTTGATTGAATTAAAAATGGATAAAGTCGAGCTAATAGACTCTGGTGAAATTAAATATGCGTTATTACCTTTGTAGAGCCGTAGCATTGCTCATAAGTGTCAACTTAACGTGAAAGCCTGCCTAAAACCAGCTTTTATGTATTGTCTCGTTGTCTCGTTCCCCTGCTCAGACTGGGAATGCTGTCTTATATCATGTCCGGTGAAAGACTTATCATTAAGAACGCAGGGGGCAGGGGGCAGGGGGAAAGAGGGTTTTCCGGTTTCTGCATAGATGACGGAAATTATAACTAATTAACCGGACATGATATTAGAGGCAGAGCCGCAATTGAAGTGCATTTTCAGCCCAGAGGCTGGAAACGAGATTTGAAAAGGCTTTCAGCTTAAGTTGACACTTGTGAGCAATGCTACGGCTCTACATTCTTTTATATAGCGATTTATTAACTCGCGATCGCTCTCAATTATTTACCTGTGGAATTATACTTAGTACTCAGGGGAAGCTTCCTACTGAAGTTTGCGATGCGATCGCCCTATACAAGTATTAGGTAGCGGGGGATATGGCTCAAAAGCCAAAATTTTGTATAGTACAAATGTATGATTTGTTAGCCTTGTCTTAGATATTTTATAATTTTATGACACAGATTAAGCCTGAAGTAAAGCGCACAGAAGAATTGCGCCAGTTATTGCAACAAGCAAGCTATGCTTATTACGTCCTAGATGCTCCAATCATGGAGGATGCAGTCTATGACCAGCTATATCGAGAATTGCAACAATTAGAAACTCAATATCCAGAATTGACAGCACCCGATAGTCCGACTCAACGGGTTGGTGAGAGACCGGCAACACAGTTTACCTCGGTGCGGCACAATATCCCCTTGTATAGTCTGGAGAATGCATTCAATATTGATGAGTTGCAAGCATGGGATCAGCGTTGGCGGCGACAAGTACCGAAAATAGATGCAGTGGAATATGTCACTGAACTTAAAATTGATGGTTCTGCTTTGGCTCTTACTTACCAAAATGGCATTCTAGTTAGAGGGACAACTAGGGGTGATGGGGTAACGGGTGAAGATATTACCCAAAATGTGCGAACAATTCGCTCAATTCCCTTACGTTTGAATTTTGAAGGGTTAGAAATTCTCGAAAGAGTGGAAGTGCGAGGTGAAGCATTTTTGCCGTTGGAAGTATTTAAACAAATCAACGAGGAAAGGCAAAAAGCCAGCGAGCAATTATTTGCTAATCCCCGCAATGCCGCAGCTGGTACACTCAGGCAACTAGATTCCCGCATTGTGGCTAAACGGCGCCTAGATTTCTTTGGCTACACCTTGCACATTCCTGGTAGGGATGACACCAGTATTGCTAATACCCAATGGGAAGCGTTGGAGTTGTTGGAAAAGATGGGTTTTCGAGTCAACCCCAAACACAAACTCTGTGCTTCGATCGCAGAAGTGGCAAAATATTACGAATACTGGGATACGGAACGGCTGAATTTACCTTACATGACTGATGGGGTAGTAGTAAAGCTGAATTCTTTTAAACTTCAAGAACAGCTAGGATTTACGCAGAAATTCCCCCGGTGGGCAGTAGCCTTAAAGTATCCAGCCGAAGAAGCACCTACGCGTGTGGAAAATATTGCTGTAAATGTAGGGAGAACGGGGGCGTTAACGCCATTAGCAGAGATGCGCCCTGTGCAGCTGGCGGGAACAACAGTTTCCCGCGCCACTTTACATAATAGCGATCGCATTGCTCAATTAGATATCCGCATTGGCGATACTGTGATTGTCCGCAAAGCTGGGGAAATCATTCCAGAAGTGCTGAGGGTAATCAAAGAACTCCGTCCCGCTGACACCGAACCCTTCCTTATGCCCACCCATTGTCCAGTCTGCGGCCAATTGGTGGTGCGAGAATTGGGTGAGGCGGTGACTCGATGCGTCAATGCTTCCTGTGCGGCGATTCTCAAAGGTTCCATTGAACATTGGGTAAGTCGTGATGCCTTGGATATTAAAGGTATGGGCGAAAAGCTAGTGTATCAACTCGTTGATAAAGGTTTGGTGGATTGTGTTGCCGATTTATATGAGTTGACAGCAGAGAAATTATGTGAATTAGAAAGGATGGGGAAAAAGTCGGCAGAGAAATTAGTGGATGCGATCGCCCAGTCAAAAAATCAACCTTGGTCAAGGGTATTGTATGGTTTAGGCATCCGTCATGTTGGCAGTGTCAATGCTCAATTGTTGACTCAGAAATATTTTACTGTAGAGCAGTTAGCGGCAGCAAAGCAATCAGATATTGAAGGCATTTATGGTATTGGTGCTGAAATTGCCCAATCTGTGTATCAGTGGTTTCGGATTGATGCTAACCAAAGGTTGATAGAACGCTTACAAGCAGAAGGATTGCAATTAACTGCTACTGAGGAAACAAAAATAGTTGGGGATGGTAATCAAAAATTTGCAGGTAAAACTTTTGTAATTACAGGTACATTGCCAACCTTAAAGCGAGATGAAGCAAAGGCTTTGATTCAAAAAGCTGGGGGAAAAGTAACTGATTCAGTGAGTAAAAAAACCGATTATTTAGTTTTAGGAGAAGATGCCGGTTCCAAGTTAGACAAAGCAATTTCCTTGGGAATTACGCAGTTAAGCGAGACGCAATTGTTGGAAATGCTTGAAGATTAAAATCAGGTAAATAGCCTGGAAAGCTATATATTTCGTAAACGAATCCAGGCAATTAACCTATACTTATCAATTAGCCCAAAAGTATAACCGCTCCAACTTGCATTATTTACTTGGGTGATAAAATCTGCTTATGTTTTATATTTTTTAGACTCTGGTATCAATACATATTTAGCACTTTTTAATACTTAACTAATACCAATTCGGAATTCGTAATTAAGAAAGTCAGGTAAGATCTGAGTTTCAGGGTTTGAATCTGTTCCCAGATTTTAGAGAATTGGTATAAATATAACTTTATAATCCCTTTTGCGGAATTTTGATATCTTCTTGTGTATCAAACTTTATTGGCTTATATCTTGCTTTTAGAGCGAGTCCACAAGCGTCTTCATTCTCACCGGAATGAGCAAAGGTGGAGCGTCTCCGGCTCCGCTCCTGTTAGCGGTAGCGGGGCGTTTAGCCCATTGTGACTCCTGAATTATTCTTCAATCTTCATTTATCTGAAAGCTGAGTACAAGATATAAGCCAATATGAACAAAAAAAATTAAATTTTTGTATATTTACAGAGATTTGTTATGAACAAAAAACAACAGGTTTTTAACGGCATTGTCTTGTGGTTGGGACTAGCATTCTTGAGTTTAATGCTACAAAATTTCTACAGTGTATTGCAATATATTTTCTTTTTGCGAGTACCTATAATTGTTGGTTTATTGCTATTATTCTTGCCAACAATTTCAGTGAATTCTGGTTTATCAGCAATTTTAAAAAACTTATTTGTACTTCGCGCTAATAATCAATTGGTTTTAGTTATTGGAGGTGCAGTTTTAGCAGGACTGGCTACGATACAAGTTTTCGATATCATCTTGTATAATTCCCATCTTCGTTTTGATGTACCTCAGCAGCAAGTAATTCCAGTATTTCTCCAATATTTAATCGCTATTATCTTAAGTCTTCCAATTGGCATCAAGGCGACTCAGCTTTCTAAAAAAGAAATACAAGAAGCAGATCGTAGCTGGGAAGGTTGGGGAATTATATTTGGCATTATTGCGGGAGCTTTATTGCTAATAACTAATTACTTTAACAAGTATTTTTTTGAACATAACCAGTTTTTAAAACAGGCTTTATTAAAAATAATTTATTTTTTACCAGAAAGAATACAAAGGGGTTATGTAGATGCCAATGGTGATTTATCTTATGGAATTGCTGCAATAACAGTATTTTCAATTTTTCTATTAATTGTTTATGGCTTAGGTTATTTTATCTTGAAACCTCGCCAAAAAAAAGGGAGATTTGAAGCTCCTGCTCTTTTTTTACCATAAACTATTTCCCTAATGTATCTAATTTCTGATTTCTGATTTCTGATTGCTAAATGTTCTCTCAAATTTACACCACTTATTCGCCCTAACGCTCTGTCCTGCTGGCAACCAGACTCCATGATTATTTCTTATCGCTACGACATAATCTAATTTGTATTCAGCTAGTTTTCTAATAAATTGGCTGCTTTCACCATATAAACTATCCGCTAGTACTAATTCAATAGTAAAGCCTGATTCAATTAGCTCTGTAATAATTTCTGATGCTAACTCTATTTTAGTTTTGTATTTATCTTCTTCTTTTAGCGTCCCTTTTGGTTTGAATATTTTTACACTTAAAGGAAAAGTTATATTAGAGTAAAGTCCATAAGCATTGACTGAAACTATTCCATTATCGACTTTTCCGACACTCCCTAAATATTGCCTGGCTACATAATCAGTCTTTTTACCTTTTTTCCTATCTCCTGTTTCATCTATTACTACTGTAATTGCATTGCCATCCAATGCTTTTTTTAGTTTATTTAATCTTCGTTGTTTTAATTCCTCTACTGACCAACCTGAATTAGCTAAAAAATGATGTAATGACTGTGCAGAGTTTATACTTACGGCTTTCGCTATCTCTGGTAACGATTTTCTTTTGATTGGTGACATTATCCCCAGATGTAAATATTTGAAGCACTCATAATTTCTTACTTCTTTAAACAGGTCTTTATACTCTGCACAATATTCATCTACGATCGCAACTGTTGGGTGAGCGTCTCTCGCCAAATGCTTGAGGATTTGTAATTCTACATCCATTGCCCTACTTATCTTTCAGGGTTTTCTTTTTTTATTCTTTTATTCAGAATACCCGGAAAGTGACACAAGAGGGATAGAACTTTTGACAGACAAGTATAAATGCGGCTACAAGCATGATGAGCCGGAAAAAGTGCAGCAATTTTTAAAAGATAAATCTTGCCAAAAAGGAATAGAAATTATGCATATTCCTATTAAATTTCCTCGTGGTAAAATTAATCCTCCACTTTCTTGGCAGTTAACTCAAGAACAAAAAGAAGCTATTCAAAATGCATGGGAAGATTGGAAAATAACCAACTTCAATTATATTTCTCAACTCAAAAAGATATTCCCAGAGTGATGAGTATCCATTCAGATAATAAAATAGGATTTCTATAGCAATCCTATTTTATTTTTGAAAACTGCAATTCATAGATCCCCGACTTCGGAAAATTTTTCGGGGATATTGTTTTTTAGGAATGATTCAGGATTGTTATCGCAAACTAGTTAGTTTTACACAATCAGATAATGATTGTAAGAACAATTCATGAATTGCCTCTACTCAAGCGGGGGCAAGTTATTCGGATCAATTCCCTGAGATTGCAAATAAGTAATCAGTCGTTCTTTTTGCTGACGTTCTTGTTCGGCGCGTTGGCGTTCTTGTTCGGCGCGTTGGCGTTCTTGTTCAATTTGTTCTACAGCCCACAGTAACAAATTACCATCTCGATCCCACCAGCGCAACCAATAACCAGTGCGACCTTCTTTTGTTCCTTGCCAAGTTCCTAAAAATAAGCCCATTACATCAATCCAATGACGACCATTTTCGTCAGGTTGCTTTAACTCATAGCGCTTATTTTCCAGTTGATAATATTCTAATAAACCGCCATAAGGTTCAAAAATCACGTAGATGGGAATCTGCAAAATTTGCTCGTAGAAAAACCATTTTCCTGGTGGATAAGTTCGCTTGACTGAATATTCTCCACCTTCAGTATCGGATAAAAATTCGATAGCGATCGCCGGAATATCTCCTTCTAAATTGGGTGTATAACTTTTGCGGTTAGCCACCATTTTATTAACCGATGGCACATAAACCCAGTCTGGTGCTTTGGCAATAAATTGCTCGTTGACTGTCGCACAAAGACCAAAGTTTGAAGCTATCAACATCTGGGGTTGGATGAATCCACTGATTTCTAGGCTTTCACGCAAAGCACCAGCTAAAAGCGGCTGACCGGTATTCTCCACTGGTTCATCCTCTAGTTGAAAATCTTTGGGTAAGGCTTCCCAAGAGATTACCAGTTCTATTGGTGATTTGGCTTGGCTGAGTTGGGTTGCCATAAACACAGCATGAATTTATTCTCGATCTTATCGCAAGCGATACTAATATCATGTCCGCATAATTAGTTATACTAACCACAGTCATTACACCCCACCCCCAACCCCTCCTCGCTTGCGGGGCTACGGTGTACACACAAGTCGAATTACCCCCCTTAGTCCCCCCTTGTAAAGGGGGGAAACAAGAAAAATCCGGTTCCCTCCCCTTTACAAGGGGAGGGTTAGGGTGGGGTAATTCGAGAACTGGTAGTAATTCGATAACTTGTGTGTACACCGTAGGCTTGCGGGGAGGGGAGACAAAGTGCAGCTTTGGCGGGGTGGGGTTCTTCGGGTTTAATAAGCAATCAAGCGGACATGATATAAGAGCAAAAAAAGGGGCAGAAAACCCGCCCCCTATTTAACCAGGAAAGTAAAAATGCTCTAAAGCAGTACTTTAGCTAAAATCGGTTCCACACTCTTAGAAATCTCTGGAACATACACCTGTGAAACGTAGTCGGCAATCATCCTGTCGGTGTTGAATAACGGCGCATTCGTCTTAATGGACGTTTTCATCATCTGCACCCAACGATGGGGAATGCCTTGGGCATCTTGGTCATAGTATAGAGGAACGATTTCTTCTTCTAACAGCTGATAAAGCGATCGCGAATCAATCCCATCTTGCAATTCTTGATCGCTAGTATGAGCATCTTCACCAATTGCCCAACCGTTAATTCCTTTACCATCGGGCCCTGTTTGGTAGCCTTCGCACCACCAGCCATCCAAAACGCTGCAATTCAGACCGCCGTTAAAACAGACTTTTTGCCCACTCGTACCAGACGCTTCCAAGGGACGACGGGGATTATTTAACCAAACATCCACGCCTTGCACCAATTTTTGACCAGTGTAAATGTCGTAATCTTCAATAAAGGCAACTCGGTTGATAATCCCGGAATTGTGACACCACTCCATCAAGCGTTGGATAATCCGCTTACCTTCTTCATCAGCTGGGTGGGCTTTACCTGCAAAGATAATTTGTACTGGACGTTGAGCATTACCAAAAATCTTCAGTGCGCGTTCGGCATCGCGCAAAATCAGATCGCCGCGTTTATAAGGGCTGAAGCGTCTGGCAAATCCAATGGTCAAGACATTGAGATCGAGTAATTTTTCGGTTGCTTGAATGAGTTGATGATTTTCGCCACGCAACTCCCGTGATTTCTTTACCTTATAACGGGTGAAGGCAATCAATCTTTCTTTAAGAATGAGATGCCGCGACCACAATTCCTCATCGGGAATCTCGTCAACTTTAGCCCACATCTTGGGATCGACGGCGCGATTTTTCCAGTCTTCTCCCAAATATTCCTCATATAAGTCACCTAACAAGGGTGCAGTCCAAGTGGGTGCATGAACGCCATTGGTAATGTAACCAATTGGTACCTTATCTTCGGATCGCTGCGGATAGAGAACTGTCCACATTTTACGGGAAACTTGACCGTGCAATTCACTCACGCCATTACAAGCACGAGACATCCGCAATGCTAAAACGGTCATCCCAAAGGGTTCCCAAGGATCGCCCAATCGCCTTGCACCCAATGACAAAAATTGTTCCCGCGAAAGTCGCAATTGCGGCCAATAGCTGGCAAAGAAGGAGTCGATTAAATCGGGCGAGAAGACATCATGACCGGCGGGAACGGGGGTATGGGTGGTGAATACACAACTGTTGCGCACCTTGGCTTCGATGTCGTAGAAAGATTTACCAGTCCGTTCAATTTCTACCCGCGCAACTTCTAAGGTGCAAAATGCAGCGTGTCCTTCATTGAGGTGATAGACAGAAGGTTCAATTCCCAAGGCGTGTAGGGCGCGAACACCGCCAATTCCCAAAACGACTTCTTGGGCGATGCGGGTTTCCAAGTTACCGCCGTATAGGTGTCCCGTTAGCCAACGGTCAATGGGATCGTTATCGTGGCGATCGCTATCTAATAAATATAAGGTGACTCGCCCAACTTGCACTCGCCAGATTTGCACTTTTACAACCCGTTGGCGAACTTGTAACTCGATAGTCACCGATTCCCCTTGCTCATTTTTAATTAACTCCAAGGGCATGTGGTCAAAGGGGTTGTCAATATAATAATCTTCTTGCCAACCTTGGCGGTTCAAGCGTTGCCGAAAATAACCTTGGCGGTACAACAAGCCAACACCAACCAACGGCACACCCAAATCTGATGATGATTTTAAGTGATCCCCGGCGAGAATTCCTAAGCCGCCAGAGTAGACGGGTAGAGATTCATGGATGCCAAATTCGGCGCAAAAGTAAGCAATAGGATGCTCTCTGGATACTTGCGGTGCAACTCGACTAACCCAAGTATCTTGCTGGTTGATGTATTGGTCAAACTCACGTGCGAGGGCGGATATCTGCTTTAAATAAAATGGGTCTTCTGCTAATTGCGTCAAACGCTCATAAGTTGCCGACTCTAAAATTGCGACTGGATTATGCCCACAGCGTTCCCATTCTTGGGGATCGATGCTTTGGAATAGGGAGATGCGATCGCCACTCCAACTCCACCAGTAGTTATAAGCCAAATCTGCTAAACGTTTGAGCGGTGAAGGTAACTTTTCACTCAAGTGTCGTGCTGCGGTGATTGCACTGCTATTAGCCATACTAAATCTATGTCCTCGCGCTTAACTTTTTCTCTATGTATCGGGAACCGGGGAAGAGGCAAGGGAGCAGGGGGCAGGGAGCAAGGGAGAATTTTCCCTTTTGCACCCTGCCCCGATGCCTCTTTTCCATACCCAGTCCCTTTTATTTACTCTTCAGGTTTATAACACCGGAGCCTTCACGTGCTGAATTCTCCCCTGAAGTTGGAACAGTTTCTCGACATCAAACCTTATCCAAGTAAATGGTTTGTATTGTTTTCGTCTTCTAAAAATTATCTCTACTTTTGGACAGATTTAATATGTTTTTTCTATCAAATTCGTTGACATTATTTTACTTTTTTTGTTTTATTGTAAATATTTATTTATATTTTTACAATCAGTAACTAAAGTTATTTATATGTCTTGATAATAGTCAATTTTTAACTACAGCTACTTGCATCCCAATAATGCTTTTTATCTGAATTTCTTTTATTCCTTGGTAGCAAACCATTGTAGTGGCAAAAATTTCATAATATTTGTTACAGTTTTTAAAGTTTTTAATTCTGGTATATCTGGTTTTAATTGTTCTGCGATCGCTAATTTTGGTTCAGCTTGTGTAGGTTGAAAATTATATAAATAAACAAAAGCTAAATAAATCCATGTGTAAGGATTTTGAGCATCATATTTAGTTAATTCTTTTAAATTTTGGATTAATTCTGGGACTTGACGCTGTAAAAGTTGTGATAAAACTAAAGTGTAACGCCAATTTAAATTATTTGGCTCTGTTTGCAGATAATAATTAGCCGCGAAATCAATTTGTTTTAAATAATCCTGAGTGGGATCGTATTGATTGAAATGACCTATCTGCACAAAGATATTATTTAATTTACCCTGTTGTAACTCTTGTGCTAGTTGTGAAGTTCGGGTAACTAAATCTAAAGCTGGCGATTTTTCTACTGTTCCTACATCTGTCACATTTACAGTAATATCTGGAATATTTAAAGATGTGGTTTTGTTGTTTATTCTATCTAAATATAGTGCTGATAGCTGATATTTTCCTAGTGGTAGTGTTTTCGGAATAAATGTAGCTAAAGCTTCTTTCACCCGGAAAGTTCCTTCAGGATGACATTTGATCCCACAGTATAAATTACCTAAACCAATGGCATGATCGTGATACCAGGATGATTGGTCATTTTGCCATTTTAACAGTAATATTCCATTTTGCAAATCATGCCATGAACCCGTTATTTCATAGGTTACAGGATTGTTTTGCTCTAAAATTAATTGCTGAGAAATCACAACTTTTTCTAAACTAATTGCAGACTCGCTATTATTGATTTTTTCAACAGTTACAGGAGGATTTTTGCAGTTATATAAACGCATTTTATCTCCATGAGGTAATATCCAATCGCCCTGTAATTTCAAATCAGGAGAAGATTCGACTAAAGATTTTAATTTCTTTTTAGTCTCTCCACTTTCTCCAGGTCTATATGGTTCATTATCTCTAGTAATATACCAACAAAAATATTGTAAATCTTGCTCTATCTGAGATAATTTGGTTGTTAATTTTCTGCCAGATACGCGAAAATCTGCTAATGCTCCAAAATAATTTAAAGTATACTCATTTATCTGCGGTGTAGAAACAGGAATTACCCCTAAATTCGACCTTAAATATAAATTGGTTTCGGTGATTTTATGTATAAGTTTGTCTAAAGGATATTCTTGAGCATCATTATTAGGTAAATGTCTACCACCCCATGCTTGAATTAGGGGCAATGGAAACAAATTGTTTAGTAAAACTATGCAACTTAACACTAAAGTGGCTAATCTCAGTCTATCAAAATATATATTGTCAAATAAATTGAATAAATCCGCCAATATCAAACTAATTATCGGAAAGCATGGCAGAATAAATCTAATGTCTTTATTTGTACCCAAAGAACAAATTATATAGCTACTAATTAAGGTAACTAATAACCAAATTCGAGCCGATTTATGGAGATTCGCTGAAATTGAATTAGTAGTAAATTTATATTTAATCAGATAAACCAATAAAATGCCAATACTCGCACATAATATTGGGAAACCAACGCTTTCTGGGATCATTTGTGGATAGTATAGCCATCCAGCAATAGTTGTGGCAGAAGGATCGCCCTCCCTTTTTCCAACTTGGTTAGCATTTAATGCCGATGTAATAATTGTTAACCAATTTAAGCCATACCAAAAACTACAAATTAACCAAGCTATTATCAAAGATAAGCAAGCTTGAATTAGTTTGATAAATCTACGTTTTCTAATAAAACTAATTAATACCCAAATACTAGGAACTAAAATAAAAATAAAACCTGTAGGTTTAGCCAACAAAATTAAACCTATTCCAACGCCCAAAAGGATAGTTAACACCCATGACCAAAACCTAATATAACTATCTTTCCAAATTGTCAGGACTGTAAAAGTTACTGTAACAATTGCTGTCAAACCATAATCTAATAAATAATCTGTCCGAATAATTCCTAAAATAGGAAATAATACACAAAATATACTGGCAGTTATGCTAATTTTTCGATTTTCAAATAAAAAATTACCTAAATAATATACTGAAAATATAATCATCGCAGTATACAATAAGTTGACCAAACTTGCTTGGTCATATCCACGGCCGAACAATATCAAAAATGGGACAGTGCAAATATATACAAAAGGAGCGCGATAACTTGGAGTTAATTGCCACAGAGATAACCACCAATTCCCTGAGAAGATATTGAAGTTTTGAAAAACTTTATAATGATGTAATGCTGTAGCTAAATGTGCGCTTTGATCGAAGGCTGGAATTGAGTTATCTAATAAAAACCAAGCTCTATCTATAGCTAATGCTATCACCCAAATTACTAATAAAATAAGATAATCTTTTCGATGCTGAGAATGGTCAAAATTACTCATATTTATTTGCTCAAAAACAAAGTTTAATCAATTATATATCTGTCATGTATCGACGTTTTATTAATACCAAAATAAATATGTATAGTGAACTATACTGCTTCCAAAGGTGAAGAGATTCTAGTAGCGGAAGATTCGCTGATTCCGACGCTGGCCGACCTAAAGAGTAAAAAGCTCGCTTTTGACAAAGGCTCAAACGCCCATTATGTGCTTGTGCGATCGCAAGCAAAAGTCGGACTTGATTTTAGTGGCATTGAACCAATTTATTTGACACAATCGAAGGCGCTGCCCCGATTTTGCCGAGGTGAAATCGATGCTTGGGTGCATTTGGGTTCCCTACACAGCTACTCATGCCCATTGCAGATTTAGAGAGCATAGGTGATAAAGCCTACTGGCGTGGCAAGGCTGAAATGTTGCAATAAATTTTCTTGTGGTGTGGGCATCTTGCCTGCACCGGACGGGCTAGAAGCCCATCCCACAAGAAAGTGATAATACAACATTTTAGCCTTGCCACGCCACTACAGTTTACAGACTAAGCAAAACTGGATTTATTAATCTGACACTGATAATTTATACAGCTTTGCCTAAAATAGTTACGTTTTTAAACGCAAAGCGACGCTAAGGAAAGCGCAGAGGTACACAGAGTTTTTTTTAGTAAGATTGTACATTCACTCGCGTGTTCAAGATATCGTCTGGCTATCTGAGCCGAATGCTTGCTCTGTGAGCCTAAATTTAAAGTTCTTGACGTGTCGGACGGATGATGATTTCATTCACATCAACATCACTGGGTTGCTCTATGGCGTATGCGATCACACGGGCAATGGCATCTGCATCAATGGCGATTTCATAAAGGTGGTTAATTCCCGCTGCTGCGTCTT
The DNA here is from genome assembly GCF_034530895.1 of Nostoc sp. DedQUE08. NCBI lineage: Bacteria > Bacillati > Cyanobacteriota > Cyanophyceae > Nostocales > Nostocaceae > Nostoc > Nostoc sp. DedQUE08. The sequence goes on along the minus strand of NZ_JAVRCD010000066.1, from coordinate 31,203 downwards.
TATCGGTAATCGTGTTACCCAGTTCAGTGGCAACGGCTCCTGGTGAGATATTAGTCGAACGGATTTCACCATTTGACTCTAGCCGCAGCCCCTCAGAAATCGCCCGCACTGCGTACTTAGTGGCACAGTAGACGGCCGCTCCCGGAAACACTTTATGTCCGGCCACTGATGATAGGTTAATGACGTGACCAGACTTTTGCTGACGCATAATCGGCAACACGGCAGCAATTCCATAAAGAACGCCTTTAATGTTGATATCGATCATCCGCTCCCACTCGTCCACCTTTACTTGGTCGAGGGCAGAAAGCGGCATCAATCCGGCATTATTGATTAGCACGTCAATCCGGCTGTATGTACTCAAAGTTTCCTTGGCTAAAGCTTCCACTTGGGCGCTATCTGCGACATCCGTTACTTGATAGGTTGCAGTTCCTCCTGATTTAGCGATCGCTCCAACCAAATCTTTTAGCCGATCTTCGCGTCTGGCAGCCAGCATCAGTTTAGCTCCACTAGCAGCAAGTCGCTTCGCAGTTGCCTCACCTAACCCACTGCTGGCTCCGGTGATGATTACCACTTTGTTTTGAATCTCAGACATATTTATTCCTGGGGATTATTGAGTATGGCTCGTGAAACATCGGGTGCTGTTTTAGATGAACTCAGCATTATTTAACCATATCAACTAGTTTGTATACTCGATCGACGTTTTTGTATCGGCAACATCACTAATCCGAACCGCTATCATCACGCCATTTGATTTCTGTCCCGTTAAAACTTCAATTCGGGAGTTGAGACTATCTCATAAACTTAATCTTTCTCTACATACCAAGAGGTATTGCTTCACCGTTCTTTGCCGCTTTTGCGAGTAAGTCGCAGACTTCTTCATCAGTCGTTTGAGGAAAGCTTTCGTACCAAAGGCCAACGCTCTGGAAAGGGTTGGGTCTGGAGATGCAAACAATTTCGTCAACTTCAGTTTCTAACTCTTGGCAAGTTTCAGGTGCAGCCACAGGCACAGCGATCGCAATCTGAGCAGGTTGCTGTTTTCGTACAGTTACAACAGCAGCCCACATCGTTGCACCCGTTGCTAAACCATCATCTACCAAAATGACTGTGCGTCCTTTCAAATCTCTTAACGGGCGATTTTGGCGATAAAGCCGTTCCCGCCGCTCTAACTCCCGTTCTTCTTGTAGCGCCACCTTGGCAATTACTTCATCGGATATCTTCACCAAGTTGATAATATGTTTATTGACTATCCGCACACCACCAGAAGCGATCGCTCCCATCGCTAGTTCTTCTCGATCGGGCACACCCAATTTACGTACCACTAAAACATCTAAGGGAGCATTTAAGGTTTTGGCAACTTCAAAAGCAATGGGTACACCACCCCTTGGTAGCCCTAATACCACAACATCTGGGTCATTAGCATAAGCGGTTAACTCTTGAGCCAAAACTTGACCTGCAAACCTCCGATTTTTAAATAGCATGATGTAATATTCCTAAATATTCCTAATTGGTTTCCAAAAAATTAAATAAATATTTACAGTACGTTTGTTATTGGCTATCAACTTCAAAAAATGTAGCAATTGAGCAAATTTTAAACTTGTTGGTATAGTTCAGATGTTCTAAATCGATCTTAGAAAGCTAAATATTCCCTGTCCTCCACTAACGGAGCGACATCTTCAATCTACAGTTCTATCAAACGGATGAGTTAGCTTTAATGCAACAAGATTTCTGCATCTTGTGTTGAGACTATTTTACTACTCCCGACTCAATATCCCTCCCCAAATGGCTGATTTAAAAGACATTGTGACGCGGTTAACTCTTGCTGTAGGGGGTTTACTGCTGTTGATAACTGGTGTTAGCGTGAAGCAAAGTTATAGGGCGATCGCAAAAGAAGGGTGACATGGAAAACCTAATGTTTAAGTAGGGGTGCATTTGAAAACTGTTATAACTTTTGCCACTTGCTAACATTTACTGTTAGACTTTTACTGAGTATTTTGTTTTACTATAAATTAAAAAATACTTAATTGTTAGCAGATGCAAAAATTTATGAAAATCCAGTGATAATGCAATTGTTAATTCTTCGTATGTCCCCTGTTGCAGACCTTGTGTTGATATTCTCTTTACATTCTCCCTAAATTGTGAACATGAGATAATGCACCATCTGCTTGTTCGTTATATAATGCTTAATATTACAGAAAAAAGTCATCAAAGTTACCCAATTAACACTTTTGGATAAAAATTAATAGGGTAGAATCACTGAATATGCTTGAAAATCAAAAGAAGGGTGTTTTTCATGATCGGCTTAACCAATTCAGAAAACGGCACAGTTAGCAGCACAGCAGCTACTAAGAGACTGGCAAGGGCGATGATGGTTTCTGGCGGACAGTTTTCACTGTTATTGGCTTGTTGTAACTGTGTTCAAAAGCAGCAGCAAGTGTTGAATTTGCTAACAGAATTTTCATCAGCAGATATCCACGAAATTTTGCTTTCCCCTACTGATGACAAATTATACACAGCTATTACAAGTGAAATTGGTACTACTCAACCCGAAGCTTTGATGGTACGAGGCTTAGAATCTGTAGTGGCAATTAACCAACTGATTATTAGTACCAATATCATGCGAGATGAGTTTCGGAAACAGTTTCAGTTTCCCTTGGTGTTGTGGGTCAATGATGAAATTCTGCGTAAGCTAGTCTGGCTAGCACCTGATTTTAAAGACTGGGCAGCTAGTACTATTAGATTTGATGTACCGAATAATCAGTTAATTGAATCTGAACAACCTATCAGCGCCTAAATATTGCCCGAAATTACTTTCAAAATCTTATATATGCTAGGTTGAGCCGAGCAAAATCGAAGCTCAGGTTCTGTCACATTATTTTCTAAAATTACTTTTATTTAATCCTCTCTGACACAAGTCAGCTAAAAGCTCCTGGAAGCTATTTTCAAAATTAGAATGTAGTAAAAATTAAGAGTTATAACAATTAAAAATTAGACCTCTTGCATAAATCAAAAATAAAGAACTCTACCCTGCATTTGCTAAGGCAAACCCTTCCCTGTCCAAAGCATCGGGGAAGGGTTGGGGCAATACAGTTCGGTTAAAGAGAAAAAGGAAAATGACCAATGACAACTCTCACGCTTAAATTGATGCGCGTCTAGATTGTACATTTTTGCATTCAGACTGTCCTAAGTCAATTGGTCATCTGTCCTTTGAAATACAAATGACTAATGACCAATGACCAATGACAACTCTCACGAGTAAATATACAAATTAAATGCGTAACAGCTTACTTACAATTTTCTCGCTAACCATTTTGACAAATCCTGTTTGAAATAGGCTGAATCAGCCCTCCCACTCAATAGGGATTTGAATCAATCCGTCCCCTTTTGACACTCCTGAGATAGTACCCAGAAGTTGGTCTATTTCTTAAGTTGAAGGTGTCGCCACTGCGGACTTTCCAAATTTTGTAATTGGAAAAGGTCAAAGGCTTTCGGGGTTCGCATACTTCTGGCAGATGATTGCCAAGTACAAAGTATGCCGCACCCCTACCCATAACTTTCACCAAACCGTTTTTATCCACAAGAACCGATGTACTTTCACTAACCGCTATACCTAAAACACTGCTAGATACACCATCCTTAATTTGACGGGCAATGAAAGTCATAATTCGACCCATTCTTTCCCGTCTGTCAAAGTGTGTATCTACAATAGTTCCCTTCAAATTACTCCAATTGAAAAAATTGTAAGTAAAAGTAATGTCTCGGTAGGGATCTTCGAGTGCGTCTCTAGTTTCAATGCCTTTTTCGGAAGAAGCGCAAGCATCATAGACACAATCGCTTTGGATCATTGCACCTGCACTAGTGCCACCAATACCACCCCCCTTAAGATAAACTGACTTAACAGCAGCCTCAAGCTTGGTATCTTTCCAGTTGCGGATATATTGACATTGATCCCCGCCAGCAAAGAAAACTACATCAGCATTTCGGATTTTTTCATAAATCTCAGCTTTGTTTGCCTCTTGTCTATCCCTAACCAGAAGAGTTTCCACAAAATTTACGCCCTTCATGGCATAAATTAGCTGATTGTAATCGTGATTACCATTAGTGCGGAGAACTATAACATTAACTTTAGTGCTGGAGTTATTACCTCCCCTAACTTGGTTAATCATCCACTGGATAGCATCATCGACATCGGGGCCTCCCCCACCCAAACTCAGGACTGGGCCCGCTAAGGAGGGACGGACATCAAAGGAGCCAGAGGTGGAGGGGCGAACATCAACAGTATCACCCAGGAAAAAGCGTCTCCAGCTTTCAATAAAACGGTTTATTAGGAAGGTTCCCATCTTCAACAACTTGATTCCTGTACTTTTCAAGCGCCTTGCTATGCTTGGGAATGCCTTTGTCATACTAAACTTCTAGAGCAAACTGCAATTATTGCTAGGCTGTGACGCATTTTAATTGCTTATTTATTCGTGAAATTTGTCCTTTGTCACTTGTCATTTATCAGTTGTTGTGAATCACCAATTGACTTAGGACAGTCTTAACGAAAAATGTGCAATTTAGACGCGCACTAGCTTAACTGTGGCACTAGATCGGGTAGAATTTCCAGCGTACAGGTCTTGTACTGTTTGTTAACGCAAAATAACGCAGAGCGATCGTTAATTCTCTGCGTTACTGTGCAAAAATCTCTACATTGCTTGTAGCGTTTAATTCTGGCCAGATGAAACCTAATAATAGATTAGGTATTGGTTGTCACTGTCCAGATCCTTCCGTAGTTACTGGGAATAGTTACCCAATATTCTGAATAACTGGGAACCCCGATTAAATTGTTTTCACCATTTAGTTCTTCTTGATAATTGCCAGCAATTGGGAACCAGAAGGGTACATTTTGATCGCGATCGCTAAAGTTAAGTGCTACTAGGCTAAACTTGTTACCATGTTTGCGCGAGAATAGCAGCACATTTTTGGAATGATAGCGGTCATAATCGTTGTAAAAGAAATGGTCGCCTTCCGTAAACTGCGGTTGCTGACTACGCAGTTTAATCAACTTACGTACTAAGGAAAGTACGCTCTTACCAATGGGGTCATAAAAATAATCCCATCGTACAGGTCGAAGCAACATCACTCTACCAAAACCTTGTTCTGGCAGGAAATAGTTTTCACCAAATTCCTGACCTTGCCACAATAACGGAATCCCTTTACCAGTGAAAATCCCAATTAGGTAAGGCTGGACTTTATACCATAAGTCACGATTACCTTCTTTTAATAAATCATTATCGCGGGCGATCGTACCAAAGTTACAAACAAAGCGGGAGTGGTCATGATTTTCTAGATATTGCAGTGCTGTTTTAGCAATTTTGTCACCATTGTTTGTAATCTCTGAAGGATAGCCATCCAGACCAAGTTTAAAGCCAAGATTAGCTAAATCACCTTTATTTCCCTGAGCTACACTTTCAGCTGCACCAAAAGTTTCATTTTGCCAAGTAGAGTTGGTATAAGTTTGTTCGAGAATCTCCTTTGGTCCTTCTAATTGTTCAGCACACTGAATCAAGTTGATCGTGTCATTGTTAAAGAATCTCTGCCAATACTCGCCAGCTTGTCTCTTTTCTTTGACTGTTTTGTAAGTGTTAAAAACTAAGTTAGCGTAACCAACTCCTGTAGAACCATCCCAGTAATTGGGTACGCAGTCATAGCGAAAGCCATCAACATGATAAACATCTAGCCAGTGATAGTTGACTGTATAGAAAAAGTCTTGGGTAAACTTGCGATTATAGTCTGTGCTTTCGCCAAAATAATCTTTAGCAAATGTCCCCATAAAAGGATTCTCACGATACCCTAGTTTTCTGTAAACATAAGAGTATGGAAAACTATCACCAGTATGACCATAAACGGCATCTACAATTACAGCAATGTTGTTTTGATGTGCCGCATCAATTAAACTTTGTAAATCTTTTCTTTTACCAAATCGCTCATCTACACCAAAATAGCCAATTGGTAAAAAACCCCAATCTACTGTTAAGGCTACATTGGAGAGTGGCATGATTTCGAGACAGTTAACTCCCAAATCTGCTAAATAGCCGAGTTTTTCAATTGTTCCATCAATATTGCCCCCGAATTCATCAATCATCAATTCGTAGAGAACAATATCTTTTAAGTTTGGAGTTTTCCAAGTTTTTTCCTTCTGGCTCCACTCATATTGTTGATAGCCAAGTGTGAAAGCGGATAATTTACCTACACCAAATTCTCTGGCAAAAGGGTCAATAATCCAATCTATTTCTCCCTGATTGGGATTTTGTAAGCAATAGCGGTAAACATATCTACCCGGTTCTCCCCATGCAGATTTGGCACTGGGTTTTGATTGAGTTTTGATATCTATTTGAGTTGACCAATAATCACCATACTCTGAGTCGATAGAATGCTTGAGTTCAAATTCTAACGGCTGAATATCTTGGATAAATTGATCTTTCTCGTGGATAATTTTAATTATTAGCCGATTTCCATCCTTTTGAGAAACCCAAGGCAGAAATAGTCCAAAATCAACAATACCGTTGGCTTCTCTAGCTCCTAGTTTATCCAAAGGAAGCAGTTTCATATAGTCATCCTTGATGAATTAGCTTTTTCTCGTGTTATATCATGTCCGCCAAATTACCCATAATAAAAGAACCCCACCCCCAACCCCTCCCCGCCTGCGGGAAGGGGAGACAAAGCACAGCTTTGGCGGGGTGGGGTTCTTCGAGTTTAATAAGCAATCAAGCGGACATGATATTACTGATTTCGGAATTCCAAAAATACAGCATAGTTCAGGAGTAAAACATGCTTTATACCTGAGTAACAGATTTAGCTTGTGTACCTTACCAACTTGAACTATGCTGTAATATCTAAAACCAGATTAAATTTGCACTACTCCAGAAATTGCAGCAGTACCAGCTATAAACTTATCAAAGGTTGATTAAGGATTTATGCAAGTTCAAATAAAATTTTAGCTCCCCAACTTCTTAAAGAAATCGGGGAGCTATCTTACCACGATATTTGCGATCGCTCTTGCACAACTTGCTGATATACTTGCTCAGTTTGCTTGGCGAGTTTCGGCCAGCTAAAGCGGCGCTCTAAATCCTCATAAGCATTATCCACCAGCCATTGACGATAACCTGGATTTTTCAGCACTTCCAAAATTCCCCAAGCTAAAGAATCGGGATTGTTCACCCAAGTGACAATGCCTGTTTTGGTATGTTGCACCACTTCTGGAAAACCACCCGTATCAGAAACTACTACAGGTACACGAGAAGCAAAGCTTTCTAAAGCTACAATTCCAAAGGGTTCGTAAAGACTCGGAAAAACCGCACAGTCGGCGACAGTTTGAAATTTATCTAAGTATTCATCCGAGAGAAAACCGGTAAAATAGCAATGATGCCAAATTCCCAAATCCCAGGCTTGGCGCTTGAGGTGGTCGGTATTGCCACCACCAACGATCACAAATTTCACGTTACCTCCCATTTCTGAAAGGATTTTGGGTGCGGCATTAAGTAATATAGGTATACCTTTTTCGTAGGTCATACGACCGAGGTAGTAAACTATTTTCTCTTCGTCTGCGGCAAATTGGCGGCGAAAATCCAGAGCATGAAAATCTGTATGATGCTGTTTCTTTTCGGCTCGGATACCGTTATAAATGACATCGATTTTATCCCAAGGAGTGTAGAGCGCTCGTTCTACTTCTTGGCGCATATATTCGCTACAAACAATAATCCGCCAAGCATTGTAAGCTAGCAAGGTTTCTTTGCCATTTATATAACCTTGAATCTCTGTGTAAATACCGTTGTATCGTCCGTATTCAGTAGCATGAATTGTGGCAATTAGTGGTATTTTAAAATTATGCTTGAGAGCGATCGCCGCATCTCCGACTAACCAATCATGGGCATGAATTAAATCAAAGGGCCCTTCTTCTAAAATCAATTTACCACCGTGATCTCCCATACTCAAGTTGAGATTCACTACCCAGTGGAAAAAGTCGTTACTGTATGCCACTGGCACTCGATGTATCTTTACTCCTTCAACAACCTCATACATCGATGCGTGACCAAACTCAGCTGTAATCAGGTGAATTTCATGTCCTAGCTTTACCAGTTCCGGGTACAACTCCGCCACATGTCGCGCAATTCCCCCAATAATCCTTGGTGGAAACTCCCAACTCAGTACCAGTATCTTCATCTACTAGACTCCCCAACACTTTATAAATATCTAACAAACTACATTTACCTAAAAATACAAGTCTGGCGAATGCAGTGAGTACTTTTACTAAAATTTTTAGATTTTTTAACAGTGATTTTGTTAAAGCTTATCAACTGTGTAGGCTAAGGAGAGAAAGCAAGGTATAGTAATAATTCGTAATCAGAACAATTGAGCCTCCCCTTCGGAACTCACTTGTCAAGAAGGGGTAACGACGCAAACGGCATGAACTCGATCGCGTCCTTGCTGTTTGGCTACATAAAGTGCCTTGTCTGCTGCATTAATCAAGTCTGGCGGCGAAATTTCAGCATTTGGCACAATGCTCACAACACCTAGACTAACGGTAACACGATCGCACACGCGAGACTGAGCATGGGGAATGGCTAAGTCGCGCACTGCTTGTCGAATAGTTTGAGCTACATAGATTGCTCCTTGAATCTCTGTATTAGGCAAAATGATAGCAAATTCTTCTCCACCGTAACGAGCGACTAAATCGGCTGGACGCTTAACAATATTTTTGAGGGCACTTGCTAATTGTCGCAAACAATCATCCCCTCCTAAATGACCATAAGTGTCATTGTAGAGTTTAAAAAAATCGACATCTAACAAAATTAAAGACAGTGAAAGTTGCTCGCGTCTGAGTCGCTGCCACTCAGATTCCAGATATTGATCGAATCGGCGGCGATTGGCTATTTGAGTCAAGCCATCTAGAGTAGCTAATCTTTGTAATTCTTCATTGGCAGCTTGCACTTGCTGGTAAAGTACTGATTGATGAATTGCGATCGCTACTTGACTAGCCAATTGCTGCAACAAATTAACTTCAAACGCTTGCCAATAACGAGGTGCGATACACTGGTGAACAATGAGTAAACCCCACAGATGCTCTTCATTTAAAATCGGCACTATTATAGCCGCTTTAACTTGATAGAGTTGTAATAACTCAAAAACCTCGGCTGAAAAATTAGATTCCTGAATGTTATGGAAAACTTTAGGTAATCCTTGGTAATAGTCGCTAAAATCTTGTTTGAGGGAAAATGGATGCATTGTCAGTTCTAATCTCTGAGGATAGTCATCACCCACTGATTTTGCTGCAAAATTCCCACTTCCGTCAGATTGTAACTGATAGATAGCTACGGAATCTGAACCTAAACACTGGCGAATACTATTTACTGTTGTATTCAGAACCTCCTCCAAATTCAGTGATTGCCGAATCTGTTGAGTGACTTCAGTAATTAACCGTTCTCCCTCTGCTTGCTGTCGCAACATCACTTCAGCTTCTTTACGAGTGCTGATGTCTTCTACCGAGCCAAGAATCTGCGTTGGAGTGCCGTTAGCATCTCTGGCAAATACGACTTCTCGTGTATTTAGCCAACGCCACTCTCCATTTTTGTGTCGGAATCGGTATTCAGTGGAAAGTACTTCATTGTCGTTCAGGTTGACAAAGCGATTCGGTATGTCATAGCAGAGGTATCGATCGTCTGGATGAAAGCAATTCATTAGCCACTGCGGATCTGCGTTACAAAATTCTTCTGGAGAGTAGCCTAAAATAGCCACACTTTTCTGATTAAGATAGATACTTGTTCCTTGTAAGAGGTCAAACAAATACAAAATATGCGGTATGGTATTAGCAACCTTTTGCAGAAAGTCTTGACTGGAGCGCAATGCCTCTTCAGCTTTGTGGCGTTCCTGAAGCGCGACTTTATATTCAGTAATATCTCGTCCTTCAAAGATCAGTAGGGTAATATGCCCGGTTCGATCGAGTATAGGACGCAGTGAGAAATCAATCGCGATCGCTTGACGATCTCGACCTAAAATCTCAACTTCATAACGGATAGATTCACCATTAGCAGCAGCGGCGATCGCAGTTTTTAATTGCTCTTGAGTATTTAGAGAAATTGTCCACCACTTTGCTTCCCAAAAAGGCTTGCCAACTACTTCTTCTCGATTAATCCCAGCAAAGTCTAGTGCTGTTTGGTTGGCTTCTAATACAATTCCATTCGGCTGAAGCAATCCGATAAACTGAATGGTTTGATTGAAAATCGCCCGGAATTTTTGTTCATTTTCACTTAAAGCTTGTTCTACCAGTTTGCGATCGGTAATATCTCGTCCAACAGATTGAAGTTCTACAATCGCACCTTGGTCATCAAATATCCCTCGAACAATCCACTGCGTCCACCGCACTCCTTGGCAAGCTACAACGCGATTTTCAATGGTGATAACGGGATTTTCTAAGCTAATGGAATTTACCAGACTAAAAACACGTTCTTGGTCTTCCTCAAACACAACAGGTTTGTAGTGCTGACCGATAACTTTGTCTCGCTCTAGTCCAAAAAATCGACAGTAAGCTTCATTGATAAAGGTAAAAGTGCCATCTGGTAAGCCTCTAGCAATCAATTCTGTTTGGTCTTCGAGGATGGTACGATAAAGTTCTTCGCTCTCTTGTGCTTGTTTGCGTAAACAAAGCTCGTCATAGACATCGCTAATATCCAATACTAAACCCTGAAGTAGCTGAGTTTGTCCATCGGCACAAAAAACGAGATTGGCTTGGTTTCGTACCCAAATTGTTCTGCCATCGCGCCTAATCATCCGATACTCAATCCTCAAAGGCTCTCCGGTAGCGATTGTAGTGTTTACAGCTTGCCAAAGGCGATCGCGATCGTTTGGATGAGTGTAATCTAACCAACTATTGAATAAACCAGAATTCCAATCTTCGGGAGCAATGCCCAATAATTGTTGCAGTTGCGGACTAATATAGGCTTCATTTGCAGTGGTATTAATCGGTGAGATATATACAACGCCCGGAATTTGTTCTACTAGAGTGCGATATTTTCGCTCTGCCTCAGAGAGTTTTTCTTGGGCCTGCTTGCGACTCATGATATTTTGGGTAGTGGTATAAAAGTAGTGATTTTTCTCTTGTCAGTCCTTATCTAGCAAGGGTTTCAGTTTCTGCTATCACTATATATTTACCACTACCTTAGAAAATATACCAACAGCAAGTTACCACTATTTCTGAAAAGATGCTGGAATTTTTCACTTTCTTTGTGGTCTGGGGAATGGGTTTGCGGGTAAAGGATGTATTCAAAACCTTTCCCCTTTACCCTTTCCCCTTTAACCGAAGCGTATTGAGGGTATTTTTCTCCTGAATTCTGCTGTATGTTTTTTCCGGTTGAGATGTAGGCGCAAGCAGCCAATTGTTTTTGAATAAACACTCTTAAATTAGCTTTGATCCAAGCGCAGTACTGCCATAAAGGCTTCCTGGGGTACATCTACAGTACCTACAGATTTCATCCGCTTTTTACCTTTTGCTTGCTTCTGCAAAAGTTTTTTCTTGCGACTGATGTCACCACCGTAGCATTTGGCTAGCACGTCTTTCCGCAAAGCGGGGATATGTTCGCTGGCAATAACTTTACTGCCAATAGATGCCTGAATTGGCACTTTGAATTGATGGCGGGGAATTAGTTCCTTGAGTTTTTCCGCCATTGCCCGCCCGACGTTGTAAGCTTTATCGCGGTGGACAATCATCGCCAAGGAATCCACAGGATCGCCGTTAATCATGATATCCAACTTCACCAGAGGATTTTCACGGTAGCCAATAATGTGATATTCCATACTAGCGTAACCGCGCGATCGCGATTTCATCTGGTCAAAAAAGTCAGTTACAACTTCCGCCAAAGGTAGCTCATAAGTAAGGGTGGTTCGTCCTTGGGCGAGATATTTCATATCTTTGAAGATGCCCCGACGATTTTGTGACAACTCCATTAAGGTGCCAACATAAGTTTCCGGGGTAATCATCTCTACTTGGACGTAGGGTTCTTCAATTCTTTCGCGATCGTTGGGAGAAGGTAAACGGCTAGGATTATCGATGTACAGTTCCTCACCCTTGATGGTAATCACCTTATAAACCACCGAGGGGGCTGTAATGATTAAATCCAGGTTATACTCCCGCTCTAGACGTTCTTGGACAATTTCCATGTGCAGCAAACCCAAGAACCCGCAACGGAAACCAAACCCCATCGCGCTCGAAGTTTCTGGTTCGTAATGCAGCGCTGCATCGTTGAGTTCCAGCTTTTCCAAGGCTTCCCGCAAATCTTCAAATTGATCGGCATCAATGGGGAACATCCCACAAAAAACCATCGGGTTCGCTTCTGCGTAACCTGGTAAGGGTGCTTCCGCTTTCGCCTTACTAAGGGTAATTGTGTCTCCTACCCGTGCATCAGCTACAGCTTTAATTGCCGCTCCCAAATAGCCTACTTCCCCAGCGTGCAGTTCATCAACTTGCTTTTGAGTCGGAGAAAGAACGCCTAACTCATCAATTTCAAATTCTTTACCCGATGCCATTAAATGGATGCGATCGCCTTTTTTCACGGTGCCATCCATCACCCGGAAATACACAATTACTCCCCGGTAACTGTCGTAATAGCTATCAAAAATTAACGCTCGTAAGCGTTCATTTATCGTATTTGGCGGTGGCGGTATCCGCTCGACAACTGCTTCTAAAATCTCATCAATCCCAATTCCTTCTTTAGCAGAGGCCAGAATCGCCCCACTGCAATCTAGACCGATAATTTCTTCAATTTCGCCAATTACCCGTTCTGGTTCAGCCCCCGGCAAATCAATTTTATTCAAAACCGGGATAATTTCCAGGTTATTCTCTAACGCTAAATATACATTAGCCAAAGTTTGCGCTTCCACACCTTGGGACGCATCTACTACCAATAGAGCTCCTTCACAAGCAACAAGAGAGCGGGAGACTTCATAAGAGAAATCCACATGCCCCGGAGTATCAATCAAGTTCAGCACATACTGCTGACCATCCTTAGCTGTGTAGTTCATCCGGGCAGCTTGCAGCTTAATCGTAATGCCGCGCTCCCGTTCCAAATCCATATTGTCGAGAAACTGTTCCTTCATCTGTCGGTCTTCAACAGTGCCAGTAGCTTGTAGCAAGCGATCGGCGAGGGTTGATTTCCCGTGGTCGATGTGAGCAATAATACAAAAATTGCGAATGCGAACTGCGGGAACGTCAGTCATATACTATCTTTGCCTTAGCAGCAACCAAAGTTAAAAGGGCAATTTACTTAATGTATTTTAATGCTTTCTTTGCCAAGACGCTGCTTTTACTGGGGACTGGGGACTGGGGACTGGGTATTGGGTATTGGGTATTGGGTTTTGGGTATTGGGTATTGGGTTTTGGGGACTGGGGATTGGATAGTAGAAAAATTATTTCCCAGTTCCCAGTTCCCAGTTCCCAGTCCCCAGTTCCCAGTTCCCAGTCCCCAGTTCCCAGTTCCCAGTCCCCAATCCCCTCTTCACCCCATCTTGAACTTTCGATCTAAATAGGTGGACATTTAAGAATATTATGAAGGTCTATTTGTCGCTGCTAGTATTCAACAGTTAGGAGCGTACAATAAATGTAAATAAGTACATCTAGGGATCGTGTCGGGAGCGTGGGCAATTGCGACTGCTAATTGCCCGTAATCGCTGATTTATCAGCAAAATTTATAAAGCCATTGTCTAGTCAGTTATATGAAAAATGCGATTTAAAACTTAAAGCTGTTACTTTGGTGCTATTTCAGGGAATTATTGAACTGTGCCCTTGAAAATTTTTCAGCGAATTAGCCCAAATAATGAATATAACTACTTTACAAAGCTTTAGACAAAACCAATTCAAAGAATTCAGAGTATATAAACCTATGAATATGAGAGAGAAAACTACCAAAGCGGAAAATACACCAGCCGATAAGGTAGAAATTGCTGTCCGCCTAGACTCCGAGTTACTAGAGCAAATTCAGCATCTCACCAATGACCCAAGTAAAGTAATTGAGGTGGCGATTCGCCAGTGGTTACGGGGTGAACTCCTCAGAGATGACGAACTAACGCGTACGCCTGTGCGTACCCCTGTTCCTCCTCGCGGTGAATGGAACGATTAACGCCATTGCCATTATTTAACTGTCAATGCAAGTTAAAAAAAGTAAAGTTTGCCAATCTGGTTTTCAGAACAATAAAAAATACCCCATCAAACACAAAAAAGCTGTAAAAATTTATGTATAAATTTCAGCGGCTTTAGTAAAATTACGGTCGGATACCCTTTGTCTATCCAACTCAATTAATGACTATTACTGCCAATTCCCAATTGTCAAATGTATTTTCCCAAAATCTGGAATCTATTACCAGTAAGACTGATGGCTCATTACCAACTCTAGGAGCCGAGTTAGTTTATACACAAGATGGGGCAGGGCGCTATCTGACCTTTTGTTGGCAGTACAGCGAACTCCTGGGGTTAAATACTGAAAAAATAGTTGACGAGCTGAACCAGACTCAAACCTTTGCCCCAGTGGATAAGGTTAGTTATTTGGAACGATTGCACCGAATTTTGACAAGTTTGGTGCCAGAAAGGTTTCAATGTTGGTTTAGCTATCAGAAAGAATTATTTGAGTTGGACTTAGCGATCAGTCCGATTATGCCGAGTTTGGGAACCACTGCCACTACCGTTTTAGTGATGGGACGCTTAATACAAGCGACACTCAACAAAAAACAAGCGCGCGTGGCATCAAAAACGCCCACACAAATAGAGTTGGCTTTGCGATCGCAGCAACACCAAAAATTGGTAAATCGCATTACCAGAAATATTCGCCGGACATTAGATTTAGATATTATTTGGCAGCAAACAGTTGACAGTTTGGGGAAAGCACTGCGGCTAGAACGCTGCATTATTTGTCCTTATCAGCCCTCAAGCTCAAAAGTGCAGGTGAAGGCTGAGTATCGCCAGCCAGAACTCAAATCAATGCTTGGCTTGGACATAGATATAGCTTCTGAGCCTGCCTTTGCTCAAGCCTTGGCAACCCTAGAACCAGTTACGATGGAAGTGGCTGGATACAAAGAGTCTGGGCGGCAGAAAACTTTAGTAGTTGCGACTTGCTATCAAGACCAAGCTAATGGATTGGTTGCCTTGAATTGGCAGGATGAATGCTACACATTAACAGAATCGGAATTAGAACTGGCAAAAGAAGCAGCAGATCAATTGGGAACTGCGATCGCTCATGCTACTTTATATGAAGAATTAGAAATAGCGCGTCAAAAAGCCGAAGAAGCTTCCCGCCTCAAAAGTGAGTTTCTAGCTAATGTATCCCATGAAATTCGTACCCCCCTTAACGGTATGATTGGCTTTTTGAAACTGATTTTGGAAGGGATGGCAGACGATCCAGAAGAACAAAATCAGTTTTTAGCAGAAGCTCACCACTTATCGATACATCTGCTGAATATCATCAACGATATTTTGGACATTGCCAAAATCGAAGCTGGTAAAATGGAGCTAGCTTACGCTCCAGTCAAGCTAGATGAGCTATTCAGTCATGTAGAAGGTTTCATGCGTCCCCAAGCAGAAATGAGGAACCTCAGCTTTCAGATGCAAATGCCTGCTACCTCCGATGAAATCATTGTCCAAAGCAACTACCAACGGTTGCTACAAGTGATGCTCAATTTGGTAGGTAATGCCATTAAATTTACTCATGAGGGTGGCGTCACTGTCAGCGCTGATTTAGTACTCAAAAAGGCGAATTTTCAGGTGAACTTTCAAGAGCAGCAATTTCCTGGCATGGTGAGAGTACGTGTGGCAGACACTGGTATTGGTGTTTCCTTAGATAAACAAGATAAATTGTTTCAATTATTCTCTCAGGTGGATGGCTCCCGGACTCGCCAGTACGGCGGCACAGGTTTGGGACTGGCAATATCCCAAAAGCTAGTGGAGGCTATGGGTGGCGAGGTACATTTTTATAGTTTGGGCGAAGGACTTGGCTCAACAGTCACATTCACCGTGCCACTATATCAACAACCAGTCATGGTTTCGTCTAATGATAGCGACTCAACAAGTAGTGCTGAATGTTAGTCATTGGTCATTAGTCATTTGGAAGATTACCAGTACTGGGTTTTGAGTTTTAAACTTGAAAGTTTTTTAGTAATTATTATTTAATAACCATATTGGGCATGGGGATTGGGAAAAAACCTTCCTTATCCGTCACCTCCTGGCGTTCTCTTCAGGACTTTAACCGCTAAAGTAGAGTAGGAGGGCTTGCACGATAAATTGTTCAGCTAATCTAATATCAAGTTGCTAAAATCAGCAGTGGTTTAGTCAAAAGTTATTAAAAACTGACACCTGACAATCTAGCGGCAATTAGATTTAGGATCGATTTAACAAAGCTGAAAAATAAAATTTTGGATAATGGTTAATGAGTAACCGCGCATCTGGCACAGAGATCATTAATGCCCCATGCCCCATGCCCAATCCCCCATCCCCAATGTCCATCATTAACTTAGCAGGTCTAAACTATGGAACTCACAATTGACAACGTTGAAACAGTCTTAGATGAAATGCGCCCTTATCTCATGTCTGATGGCGGCAATGTGGAACTAGTAGAACTCGATGGGCCTGTTGTAAAACTGCGCCTGCAAGGTGCGTGTGGTTCTTGCCCCAGTTCTGCAATGACCCTGAGAATGGGTATTGAGCGCCGCCTCAAGGAAATGATTCCGGAAATTGCAGAAATTGAGCAAGTGGTGTAAAAGTTAGGAGTTAGAAGTTAGGAGTTATGAGTTTGAATCAACTCCTAACTCCTTATTCTTAACTCCTAACTATTTCTATGTCCCATCCTCTCTACATCGCTTTTATCTGGCATCAACATCAGCCGCTGTACAAATCTCCTGGCAGCGGCGTTTCGCTATCTTCGAGTCAGCAGTACCGTCTTCCCTGGGTACGTTTGCATGGAACTAAAGATTATCTGGATTTAGTATTGCTTTTAGAGCGGTATCCTAAGTTACACCAAACGGTAAATTTAGTTCCATCGCTGATATTGCAACTCGAAGATTATATTGCTGGTACTGCTTTTGACCCTTATCTCACAGCCAGTTTGACACCGGATGAGCAACTTACCCAGCAACAGCGCGAATTTATTATCCAACACTTTTTTGATGCTAATCACCATACCCTGATCGATCCGCATCCCCGCTATGCCGAGTTGTACCAGCAAAGGCAGGATAAGGGGCAAGCTTGGTGTTTAGCAAATTGGGAATTGCCAGATTATGGCGATTTGCTAGCTTGGCACAATTTGGCTTGGATCGACCCGCTGTTTTGGGATGACCCGGAAATTGCTGCTTGGTTAAAACAGGGACGGAATTTTACTTTAAGTGATCGCCAGCGCATTTATTCCAAACAGCGAGAAATCTTGAGCCGGATTATCCCCCAACATCGGAAAATGCAGGAAGCGGGGCAGCTAGAAGTTACCACTACGCCTTATACTCACCCGATTTTACCCTTACTAGCTGATACTAACTCCGGTCGGGTAGCTGTGCCCAATATGACACTACCGAAGCAACGCTTTCAATGGGCAGAAGATATCCCCCGCCACTTGCGGAAAGCTTGGGACTTATATAAAGACCGCTTTGGGCAGATACCTCGTGGTTTATGGCCTTCAGAACAATCAGTAAGTCCAGCAATACTTCCAGATATTATTAACCAAGGATATAAGTGGATATGCTCAGATGAAGCCATCTTAGGGTGGACGCTGAAACACCTTTTTCATCGGGATGGGGCGGGGAATGTGGAGCAACCAGAATTGTTGTATCGACCCTATCGCCTGCAAACCGCCGAGGGTGACTTGTCAATTGTGTTTCGCGACCACAGATTATCAGACTTGATTGGTTTTACTTATGGTGCAATGCCTGCAAAAAAGGCAGCAGCCGATTTAGTAGGACATTTGCAAGCGATCGCTAAAAAGCAAAGAGATAGTCATAGCGAACAACCTTGGCTAGTTACCATCGCCTTAGATGGAGAAAATTGCTGGGAATTTTATTCCCAAGATGGCAAACCCTTCTTAGAAGCTTTATATCAAAGTTTGAGCGATGAACCCCACCTCAAACTCGTCACTGTCTCCGAATTTCTAGAAGAATTTCCAGCCACAGCCACCATCCCCGGAGGGCAATTACATAGCGGTTCTTGGGTAGATGGCAGTTTCACCACCTGGATCGGCGATCCCGCCAAAAATCGTGCTTGGGATTACTTGACAGAAGCAAGGAAAATGCTTGCAAGTCATCCCGAAGCGACGGAAGAAAACAATCCCGAAGCATGGGAAGCATTGTATGCCGCAGAGGGTTCCGACTGGTTTTGGTGGTTTGGTGCAGGACACTCCTCAAATCAGGATGCCATTTTTGATCGGTTGTTTCGAGAACATCTGTTTGGCATTTACAAGGCATTAAATGAACCTATACCGCCCTATCTCAAGCAACCAGTGGAAATCCATGCAGCACAAGAAGCAAACCACACCCCACAAGGGTTTATTCACCCCGTCATTGATGGTAAGGGTGACGAACAAGATTGGGACAAAGCTGGACGCATAGAAATCGGCGGGGCGCGGGGGACGATGCATAACAGCAGTGTTATCCAGCGACTTTGGTATGGGGTAGATCACTTAAATTTCTATTTGCGGCTAGACTTTAAAAGTGGCGCTGCACCAGGACGGGATTTGCCAACAGAATTGAATTTGTTGTGGTTCTATCCAGAAAAAACAATGGTTAACAGCCCAATTCCGTTGGCAGATGTACCAGATGCAGCCCCACTTAATTACCATTTCCACCATCTTTTAGAAGTTAACTTGCTGACGCAATCGATTCAGTTTCGGGAAGCGGGAGACAATCATCAATGGCATCCCCGTTTCAGTCGCGCTCAAGTAGCAATAAATAGTTGTTTAGAGTTGGCAGTACCGTGGGCAGATTTGCAAGTTCCACCAGATTATCCTCTGCGTCTGATTTTGGTGCTTGCAGATGAAGGGCGTTTTTCCAACTATTTGCCAGAAAATGCTTTGATTCCCATTGAGGTGCCTTAACATTTAATATTTTTGGTGTTATACCATTTCACGAAATACCTATTAGGGGCGTACATCTGTATGCCTCTACAGATAATTCATTGATGTTGTAAAGATTTTTGCAAATCATATTTAATTTTTTTAGTTTTAAATATATTTGGCTATATTACAAACTATATATTTAGACTAAGCTTTGAAAACGGAGAGGGGGGGATTCGAACCCCCGTTAAGTTTCCCTAAACAGACTTTCCAGGTCTGCGCCTTAAACCACTCGGCCACCTCTCCAGGTGTCACAGGTTACGATCTTACTATAAAATCCCAGAAAATGCAAAGATAAGAAAGATATTTTAGATTGAATCTGATAGTCCTAATCCCAAAACGCAAATCCAGATGTCCCGTACATACACAATAAAAGTTCGCGATCGCGCCACTGGCAAAACACACACCCTACAAGTGCCAGAAGACCGCTACATCCTGCACACTGGCGAAAAACAAGGGGTAGAACTACCGTTTTCCTGTCGCAACGGGGCTTGCACAGCTTGTGCTGTGAGAGTGTTATCAGGAGAAATTTACCAACCAGAAGCGATCGGCTTGTCACCAGATTTACGTAAGCAAGGTTATGCCTTGTTGTGTGTGAGTTACCCCCGTTCTGACTTGGAAGTGGAGACGCAAGACGAAGATGAAGTCTACGAACTCCAGTTTGGACGCTATTTTGCTAGGGGAAGAATTAAAGCGGGTTTACCCTTAGATGAGGAATAAACAATTGAATAAGGCAGGGGGCAGGAGGCAGGGGGCAGGGGGAAAGAGGTTCTGCTCGGTATATGCAGCGACCATAGGAGAATTTTTGATGGTTGTGCGTCTTGGTGAGTGGGTGCAAAAAATAGCTATTTTGGCTTGTTTATTGCTCTTGGTGAGTTGCCAAGGCAAGAACCAGCTGCCAAACAATGAAGCCCAAGTGAAAGTAGCGCGGGTAGTTAGTGGGCAAAGTTTGGAAGTTTTGGGCATGGCTGAACAACCAAATTTGATTTCCCAAGTGCGGTTAGTAGGAGTTGATGCACCAGATTTGCGACAGCGCCCTTGGGGGGAAGCAGCAAAAGAACAGTTAGAGAATCTAATTGGTGGTGTAGAAGAATCGGTAACGCTGGAGTTTGATTTAGAAGCAAAAGACAAAATCGGGCGAACTCTAGCTTATGTGTGGAAAAATAAGGTGTTATTGAATGAAGAATTAGTCAAACAAGGGAATGCAATGTTTGTAGGGCGATCGCCTAACCACAAATATGACCTGCGTTTAGAACGTGCCCAACAATGGGCTAGACTCATGGGGCAAGGAATCTGGAACCCAGAAAAACCCATGCGCCTCACTCCCGCCGAGTTTCGCCGCCAAAATCTTTAATTAGTGCTGAGTGCTGAGTGCTGAGTGCTGAGGGGGAGAGTGGGGGACAAGGGGACAAGGGGACAAGGAGAATTATTGAACAAATCTCTCCCAATCCCCCCTCTTCCTTGTCTACCTTGTCTGTTCTTCATGCCCAATGACAAATGACAAATGACAAATGACAAATGACAAATTTACAAATTTTTCTAGATATTGCTACAGAAGCGGCCTTGGCTGCTGGTGCTATTTTGCAAGGTTACTTGGGTAAGTTAGAAGATGCAATTATTGAAAAAGGACGCCCTGGTGATTTAGTCACGGCTGCTGATAAAGCTTCAGAAGAGTTGATTTTAGAAATTTTGCGTGGCCACTTTCCCCAGCACTCGATCCTCGCTGAAGAATCAGGAAAATTAGGTAATCAACAGAATGAGTACCTCTGGGCAATAGATCCTCTTGATGGCACAACCAACTACGCTCATCAATACCCATTCTTCGCCGTTTCCATCGGGCTGTTAATTAATGGCGTTCCCCAAGTTGGTGTAATTTATGACCCATTTCACAACGAGCTATTCCGTGCTGCTGCTGGCTTAGGAGCAACGCGTAACCGTCAGCCGATCGAGGTTTCAGTAACATCTGAACTGAGTAAAAGCTTACTAGTAACAGGATTTGCCTACGATCGCCGCGAAACCTCTGATAACAACTACGCAGAATTTACTCATCTTACCCATCTTACCCAAGGAGTTAGACGTAGCGGTTCGGCATCGCTAGATTTGGCGTATGTTGCCTGTGGACGTGTCGATGGTTACTGGGAACGGGGACTTTCTCCTTGGGATATTGCTGCTGGGATAATTTTGGTACAAGAAGCCGGAGGCAAAATCACCGCCTACGATGGCACTACTGTCAAAATTGAGTCAGGTAGAATTCTTGCCACAAATAGTTATATTCACGACTCCCTCAGTAGCGAACTTTTACGGGTTCCGCCACTGTCAGCTTGGGTGTAGCAGATGGGGGCTTTCCCTACGACTTTGGGTACACTAAAAGCAATCTAACTGCTCCTTTGGTGCAAAAACTCTATATGTCTTTCAAAATAGATCGTGGACTATTTAAATATGATTTCATAGATCATCACGCAGTGCTGTGCGTTCCAGTTGATGCCGATGTTAAAGAGATTCGCAAACGCTATCTCCAAGTTGCCCGCCGTTTGCATCCAGACAGTAGTCTTACTGAAACTGCTGCTCAAAAACATCTCGGTAACGAATTGTTATCAAAGCTGGTTAACCCGGCTTACGAAAAACTTGCTAGCGATCGCACTCGCACTGAATATATTCTAATTTTGTCGCAAATTGGCAAGCGTCTGGTACAAGAATCGACTTCGGTAACTCTAAATACTGACTTGGCTAAACAGTTAGTTGAGGCAGCTAATATCGATCATTTTTATAAAACTGCGATCGCAAAACTAGCCCAAACTCAATATGATTCTTTAGAACAAGCACTGCAAGTCATTGCCCAAGCTAGTGAGTTGAATTTAGTGTATTTAATGCGGAGTGCGGGTAAAGCATCCGCCGCGCCGCTACCTGCTCAACCCAAAGTCCAATCAAGTACACCTCAGCCAAACACACCAAAAAATACACCAGCAGCAGCACCAGCGCCACCAAAAGAAGACTTGATTGTAGAACAGTATATTCGTCGCGCTCAATCTTTGATTGACAAAAACCAATTTGCCCCAGCCAAAGTAGAGTTGCAAGAGGCCCTGAAGCTAGAACCAAAGAATAGTCGCTGTCATAGCTTAATTGCAATGGTGTATTTGAAGCAAAATCAGCTAAAAATGGCAAAAATCCACTTTGACAACGCTCTAAAATTAGATCCCAGTGACGAAACGGCTCTGCAATGGAAACCTAAAATAGATAAGGCTTTAGGACAACAACCTAGCGATCAGAAGGTGACTTCATCCCCCAATAATGGAGATAAGCAACCAGATAAATCTGGTAGTGGTTTGTTCGGTGGTTTGTTTGGTGGGAAGAAAAAATAATGGTGTATCAACCAGCAGCGGGAGCCAGGGATTTATTGCCCTTGGATGTGGAGAAAAAACGCTGGATTGAAGATCGGTTACAGCAGGTGTTTCATCGCTGGGGATATCACAGGATTATCACCTCGACTTTGGAGCGGATGGATACCCTGATGGCGGGAGAAGCAATCCAGCGTCAAATGGTGATTCAACTACAACAAAACGGCGAAGATGATGAATTGGGGCTACGCCCAGAATTAACAGCATCTATTGCTCGTACTGTTGTGACTCGAATGGCTGGTGTGACTTATCCACAACGGTTGTATTACAACGCCAATGTGTTTCGCCGCACTTGGGAAAGTAGGCATAATCGCCAGCAAGAGTTTTATCAAGCTGGGGTGGAGTTGTTAGGTGCTGGTGGATTGTTGGCGAATGCGGAAGTGCTGCTGTTAGTCGCAGATTGTTTGGCAGCACTGGGTTTGCAGGGATGGCATTTAATTTTGGGTGAAGCGGGAATTACCCGATCGCTCCTGAGTGCCTTTCCTGCTAATTTACAGGATCGAGTTCGCAGTGCGATCGCTCATCTTGACCGCATCACCATAGATAATTTACCCCTAAGTGACAAACTGCGCGATCGCGCCCAAATCATCATGGATTTGCGTGGATCAAGTGCAGACGTGTTGCAAAAAGTTAGT
Source organism: Nostoc sp. DedQUE08 (assembly GCF_034530895.1). Classification (NCBI taxonomy): domain Bacteria; kingdom Bacillati; phylum Cyanobacteriota; class Cyanophyceae; order Nostocales; family Nostocaceae; genus Nostoc; species Nostoc sp. DedQUE08. Next base: position 8,070 of record NZ_JAVRCD010000066.1, on the reverse strand, counting down.
AGTCTGGATTTAGATGAAGAACAGCGAGAGGCAGTGAATAACCTCAAATCCCTAGTAGAATTACTAGAATCAGAGAAAAAATTTCCCTTAATCCTCGACCTCAGCCTGATCCAAACCATAGATTACTATACTGGTATCGTCTTTGAAGTTGTCAACGATACTGAATCCCAAACCAGAGTTTTAGGGCGTGGTGGTCGCTATGACCAGCTTTTGGGGCTATATCATCCTCAAGGAGAAAACATTCCCGGAATTGGTTTTGGACTAAGTATCGAAGATTTATACCAAGTTCTGTTGTCTACCCAGCAATTACCGCAAGAAACTCCAGCGACTGACTGGTTGGTAGCACCAGAGACAGCTAGTGCTAACGCTGCCGCCTTTGTCTACGCACAAAAACTTAGAGATTCTACTGATTTGGTGCGAGTAGAAATTGACTTAGGGGGAAGAGATGCAGAGGCAATTCGCCAATATGCAAGCGATCGCCGCATTGCCCAAATTGCCTGGATCAAAGCTGATGGTTCACCAAAAATAGAACCATTGCATTAAGTGAGTGGGGGATTGGGCATGGGGCATTAGGAGTGCTGAGTGCTGAGTGCTGAGTGCTGAGTGCTGAGTTAGGAGTTAGGAGTTAGGAGTTAAAGAGTTAAGAGTTAGGAGTTAGGAGTTAGGAGTTTTGTTTATCCCCTTGTCTCCTTGTCTCCTTGTCTCCCCTGCCCCCCTGCCCCCCTGCCCTCCCCTCCCCTGCTAGGCTAGAAATAGCCGATACAGAAAAGAGGGAATCGAGAACATGCCGCATACAATTGTTACAGAAGTCTGTGAAGGCGTAGCTGACTGCGTAGATGCTTGTCCAGTAGCTTGTATTCATGATGGCCCAGGCAAAAACACCAAGGGAACTGATTGGTACTGGATTGACTTTGCCACTTGCATCGACTGTGGCATCTGTCTCCAAGTTTGCCCTGTAGAAGGGGCGATTCTTCCAGAAGAACGACCAGAGTTGCAAAAAACCCCACAATAGTCCATAGTCAACAGTCAATAGTCAATAGTTATGTTTGACTTGACTGTTGACCAATGACCAATGACAAATGACCAATGACTAATGACTATTTATTAGAAGTTCAAAATGTTCGCGCCGGATACATCAAAGATGTAGATATCCTGCAAGGTGTGAATTTTCAGGTTGCACCAGGAGAATTGGTGACAGTGATTGGCCCCAACGGTGCAGGTAAATCTACTTTGGCAAAAGCAATTTTTGGGCTTTTGATCCCCCACACAGGCACAATTACTTTCAAAGGTGAAAATATCGTGGGGCTAAAGTCCAATCAAATTGTCCAACGAGGAATGTGCTACGTACCGCAAATCGCCAATGTTTTCCCTTCTCTAAGTGTTGAAGAGAATTTGGAGATGGGTGCTTTTGTGCTTAACACTCCCCTGAAACCAATTAAAGATAAAATATTTACTATGTTTCCGAGATTAAGCGATCGCCGTCGTCAACGCGCTGGTACTCTCTCTGGAGGAGAACGCCAGATGCTAGCGATGGGCAAAGCTTTGATGTTGTCACCTGGTTTGCTGATTTTAGATGAGCCATCTGCTGCTTTGTCGCCGATTTTAGTGACACAAGTGTTCGAGCAGATTAAACAAATTAATCAGGCAGGTACTGGGATCGTATTAGTTGAACAAAATGCCCGTAAAGCTTTAGAGATGGCTAATCGTGGATATGTATTAGAATCGGGACGTGATGCGATCTCCGGCCCTGGTGAAGAATTGTTGAATGACCCGAAAGTGGGTGAGCTATATCTGGGAGCAGGTAAGAGACATTAACCCTTTTTTATCACTCTTGCCCCATTCAACATAACACCAGCTTAATATCGGAGCTTCACCAGTCTATAGCGATGACTAGGTTGGGCTGCGCCGACGCTATCTATAACTAATACAAAAGCCATAACATTACCTGCCACTGCCGCGACCGTCGTTTTCGATGCTCAAAGAATTCTCCCTAATAATCCGTTTCTGATCACATCTACAGCTAGTCGAGAGGCAAAACAGGACATTCATTCAGGAAAAACTGACTAAAATCTAAATTACCCGGATTTACCAAAATCCCATTCGCAATGACGCTCTCTACGAGACGCTAAAAGCGTAGCTTGCAACTCTTACAGAGTACGCAGACTCGCTAACGCAATTCTGAATTACGTCATGGATGGGTATTTAGACCTCAACCATAAATTAACGTGAGTTCGATGAACCTCTCCCCAACCCCTCTCCGAGGCACAGAGGGGCAGAAATATTTTTAGTTGACAACGAAAAAATTAGGGTTTCAAAGCCTCTCTCCCTGTGGGGGAGAGGAATGGAAGTGGGGTTTTTAGAGCCGTCGAACTCACATTAAATTAAATGTATAGGTCTCCAAAAATATATTGGTGGAATTAAAGAATCTGGACGGGCTATTCGCCGTCATAGCAGTTTTTATATTGGATTATATGGATGGATATAAAAGATTCCTACGAATTAGTTGCCGAATTATTTATACTAAGTACTAAAAATCACTAGTACTACCAACAAGGACAAAGGGCGATGAGGCTTCTTTTATCTTGCATCCTAGCCCAAGTTGTAGCCCCGTAAGCTTCCACAGAGACGTAAAGGACAGAAAAGAAACTTTCTAGATTCTCATCGTCTCTGGGATTATTGTTATCTTGGGCGTCCCAATGTAGTGATATATAGAACAGCTTCATCAGCAGGAATGCCTAAAACTTCATTTACTTGGTCGTCAAAAAATCCACCGATACCACTGACGCCGACATTCAGGTGCATTGCTGCTAAATTCAGGCGTTGTCCCAAATGACCGGCATCCATGTGTAAGTAACGGTAAACGCGATCGCCATACTGTGCGATCGCAGCTTTCAAATCGGCTGTGTGAAATAATACCGCTGCCGCATCCCGTCCTAATTCTTGCCCCAAACAGAGAAAATGTAATTCTCGCCGAAAGTTTTTAAACCGGATTTGGCGTAATTCTTGGGCTTTGGGCGCGTAATAGTAACAACCCGCCTCCAGTCCTTTGACTCCGCAAACAGCAATGAATGTTTCGATTAAATTTAGATCGAAGTAGTCTGGAGAAATATCTAAACTTTGGTCGATGTAATTTTGCGGTTGGTAAGTGAAATCGAGTAAACTTTTCAATTCATCGAAGCTTAAATCATCACCATTGTAAGCGCGGGTAGAGCGTCGCTTATACATAGTGGTTTCTAGTTCTGATAGTTTTTGTCCCCAGTTTATAGGTGCAGTGGTGGTGGGAATTTTTAAACAGAAAGGAAAATTGTATTTATCCTCTAAAGATTTTTCTTGTTTAATAGTTGGTAGATTAAGATTACCAGTTACACCTGATTGGATCTGGGTATGTTGATGGAAATATGTTAGTAGTTCGCCATCAGGGATTTGAGGATAACTGGTTTCAGTAGCCGAAGGTAAAGCAGTACATCCCAATGGTAAATTTTGATTAATATCTAATAAGTCTGCCAGAGGTAAGACAGCGATCGCACCTTCTTGTTGCGGATCGATATAAAGCAGATCGTTAACCGATTCATCGACAAAGCCGCCGATTAAATGGGGGCGATAATCAGTAACCGCACCAGCTAACTCGATATTACCCAACAGATGTCCCGTATCCAGAAAAATCCGACGGTAAGCCCGATCCTCATAGCGCCACGCAGAACGATAGAATACCGCGGTCACAATAATTGCCAATTGGGTATTTTCTAAAGAAGGATGCCAGAAACAAGCTGCTTGCAAAGTTTGCCAAACATCACTTTCCCAATAATGCATGAGAGAATGAGTTCGACACTGGTAGTTATATAGACCAGGCGGCAATAACGATGTACCACGCGAAACCACATACACCTCGGCAGGGTATAGTCCGCCTGCACTCGGAGCAGCGCGTAAATACACTGCACTACCCATAGAAGGCATTCTTGCTGTCAATCCATAACTACGAAACAATAGCCGTGAAAGTCTTTGCCACCACTGAGTATCTGGGTTATTAGCAAATGCCTCTGTTTTTTCTTGGATATAGGGTTTGAGATCAAAAGTAGAGCCAATTTTGTACTCTTTAAAGGGTACTGGCTGTTTAGTCCAGTCTAATCGCTGGTTTTTAGAGGCGAGAGTATCAGGGTTGTATTTAGTTCGTTCGTGATAATGCTGGGCAATTGATTGGTGTAATTCTGGCATAGTACTTTTAATATCCTTGGGGCATCCTTTTATTGATCTTGGCATTCATTAGCCTCATTATTTCGTGTCAATTGGTACAATCCTCAGAGTCATAAAGTGGTAAATGATAACAATTGAATTGGGCATTGGGCATTGGGCATTGGGCATTGGGCATTTGTCATTGGTCATTAATTATCCTCCCCTGCGCCCCTGCCTCCTCTGCTCCCCTGCTCCTCGGTCACTGAGCGTAGCCGAAGTGCTGCTCCCCATCTTTCGCAGTACCATATAAACGCAAAACTATCTAAGCCTGGATGTGCAATGATGGCTGTACGTCAAACTTTATCAAAGCCTGATATCCAACTTTCTTATTTAGAATGGAATCAAGGTCAAGAACCTTTACTGCTGTTACATGGCTTAGGCGATCATGCTCTAGTGTGGTCTAGTTTAGGAGATTACTTGGCGGCGGATTACCACATAGTTGCGCCAGATATGCGCGGACATGGCCAAAGTAGTAAACCAGAGATAGATTATAGCTTTGAGAGTGCGATCGCAGACCTTGAAGCACTCATGGATAGTCTTGGATGGACTTTTGCCCATATTGTAAGTCACTCGTGGACAGGTAAATTAGCCGTCATCTGGGCAAGACAAAACCCAAAGCGTGTACGGAGTATAATTCTCGTCGATCCGATTTTTATCTGGAAAATGCCCAGTTTTTTCAGGGTAACTTTCCCAATGTTATATCGCTTCTTGCCTTTTCTTAAAAGTATGGGGCCTTTTCCCAGCCACGAAGAAGCCGAACAACAAGCACGGCAATTAAAGCAATATCAAGGATGGAGTTCCTTACAACAGCAAGTCTTCCAAGCAGGAATAGAACAAAAACCCGATGGGAGTTGGGGCAGCAAATTTACCATAGCCGCCCGCGACGGAATTTTTGAGGCAGTCATGCAAGTGCCTGGTTTTACAATTCCCCTTAACATTCCTGCTTTATTCGTCCAGCCACAACAAGGACTGAACCGCCAAAATTGGCAAATTCAACCTTACAAAACTTATCTTCAAAACTTACGTATCTGCCAAGTTCCCGGCAATCATTGGCCGTTTTTGACACAACCAGAAGCATTTAACCAAACTGTGGCAGCTTTCTTGGCTGAACACAAATAAAAAATCTCATGATTATTAGACGGGATTAGTCATACAGCAACAGAAGAATTAATAGGAGCGATGTTTAGGAGGATTGGGCATGGGGAATTGGGCATTGGGCATAAGAGGCAGAGGTGCAAAGGGGCGAAAAAACTTACTGCAATTTCTCCCCTGCTCCCCACTCCCCTGCCCCCCTGCTCCCCTGCTCCCCTGCTCCCCTGCTCCTCCACTCCCCACTCTCCTGTCATGAGCCTTTGTATCAATCCTGTTTGCCCTAAACCAAATCACCCGAATAATCAGCAAAACCGTTTTTGTCAAAGTTGTGGTTCCCATCTAGAATTGCTAGGGCGTTATCGGGTGACGTGCTTGTTAAATGACAAAACAGGTTTTAGTAAAGTTTATGAGGCATACGAGCAAGATACCCCCAAAATTATCAAAATACTCAAAGAGGATTTATCAGGCAACGCCAAAGCAGTAGAACTATTTCAGCAAGAAATAACGGTGTTGGGGCAATTCAAGCATCCTGGAATTCCCAAAGAAGATAGTTACTTCCAGTATCAAACCCGAAATGGTTTAGTGTTGCATTGCATTGCAATGGAAAAAATCGATGGCTACAACTTAGAACAGTGGCTACAGCAAAATAGCCCCATATCGCAAGAACAAGCCACAGACTGGTTAAGACAGTTGATAGAAATTTTAGATGTAGTACATAGCAAACAGTACCTACATCGAGATATTAAGCCATCTAACATTATGATTAGATCCCCCCTTGAGGAGGGTTGGGGGAATCTAGTACTGATTGATTTTGGTACCGCCAATGAAATTAATAAAACCTACCAAGACCAACTAAGCAATGGCGACAAGATGACAGCACTTATGTCATCTGGCTACAGCGCCCCAGAACAAATGAATGGTCAAGCAGTACCGCAGTCAGATTTCTTTGCTTTGGGACGCACTTTTGTATTTTTGCTGACAGGATATCATCCTTTGGAGATGTATGATGTCCAGCAAAATTTGTTGCACTGGCAAAATCATGCGACCCATATTTCATCCTTACTATTGAATTTAATTGATTGGCTAACAGCATCAGATATAGAAAAACGTCCTGCCAGTACTCAAGAAATTTTGCATTCCTTAGAAGAAATAGAAACTCAATTAACAGACACGACTCCGACAAATAGTAATATCTTAGAATCTTCTAAACTTGAGCATTTAACTGTAGATATTAATAGCAATTCATTACCTCAAACTCAGCAGTCGCAAAAAGTGCCGCTATTGACATTTTTTGCAGTTTTATTAGTAATATTAGGATTACTCAGTATAGTAACTTTAGCCACACGCAAATCAAATTTACCTGATACATCTTATTACAGACAATATCCAGAAAAAAAAGGTAATATCGATTACTTTTCTTATCAAGAAGGGAAGGATAGTCAGGGAAGGATAGCGGAATTTAATATAGCGGTTTTATCACTAAAATATAAATGGCTTTTAGGTAGCAACTTTCAACTTAAATCCAATGATGAAATTATTAGCGTTGACCTTTTAAAGTTGAATTTAGAACAAGAAGGTATAGAGAATATAATGGAAGCTCCCAATGAAATTATCTCTGTCGGCACGGCTTCTTGTAAAGGTGATAGATTAATTCAAGAACGTGTGGCTTTAGAACGTTCTAAACAAATACAACTTTTGGTAAAAAAATTATTTATTAATACACCAAGTGTTAAAATTTATCGCTTATTGAATTTGGGTCAATTCCAACGAAGTGATTGTCAGGCAAATCGGGATTTAACGACATATCAAACAAGTGTGATAATTATTGGTGTTAAAAGAGAATCATCAGGTGTCATTCTTGACGAGGCTCTACGGAATAGGTTAGAAAAGAAGCCTTTTGCTGATTTTAAATTAGAAGATTATTCCTTGGGATCTGCACAGAAGTTTAAGACTATACCGAGCAATTTATAAAATCTTTAATAAAGTAAAATCAGTATATAGGCATATCTCTTATGGCTAGAGCAGCAGATATCAGCACCAAATACTGTATTTGTCTTTGTTGACAGATTACTAGTAGCATCTTCCCAACTAACTAGGACGGTTATTCGCACCGTGAATTTTTAGAATAATTTGTCAAAATAAATGATAACTGGAGGTTCAAAATATGAAATTTTCAATCCAATCACTTTATACCTGGTATCGCAGCGTACTTCGTAACCCCAAATATCGTTGGTGGGTAATTTTAGGAACGTTGGTTTATTTGGTCAGCCCATTTGATGTTCTCCCAGATTTTATACCAGTTGCGGGACAGATTGATGATGTTTTCCTTTTGACTCTGCTAGTTAGTGAAGTGTCTGGACTAGTTATTGAGGGCTGGAAAGCTCGTAAGGGTGAGGTGGGTGCTGAAGTACCTAATACTACTGAGGGTTCTACCTCTAGTGGAAGCACTATTGATGTTGATGCTGTTTCTGTTAAGTAGTTTTAATAAAACCCCTGCTTTTGGAATCGGAGGTAGGGGATATTTTTTTTCAACGCAAAGGAACGCGGAGGGAAGCGCAGAGGTTCGCAGAGGATGAGATAGAGTCAGAGGGAGAGTTAGAGGTTGTTGGCTACGCGTTTAATACCTTCTTTGAGGTGGAGGACGTTAAAGTTAAGGAGAAGACCTAGTTTGCAGTTTGCTAGTTTGAGATAGGTTATATCAAGTTCGGATGATTACTTATAATTAAGCCGATCTGGTTTTTGGCCACC
>NZ_JAVRCD010000065.1:0-43849 GCF_034530895.1 Nostoc sp. DedQUE08 | reverse complement strand
GTTGCAGTCATTAGCCTTGTAGCTGTAGTTTCTGCTGTCCAAGTCGTTCAAGATTGGGAGCAATGCGATTTTGTGAGGTCGGACAAAAAAAGTGCGATGCCTGCGGCGGGCGTAGCCATCGCTAAAAATTATATTTAAGTACGGAGTTATTTTATTTACAAATAGAATATTGCTTTGCATGAGAATTCATCTTGATGAGATATCTCAAAAAGATTGCTAGTAAGTCATTTGACGATTATTTCCCAAAATATCTATACTAAGTCTTTAATACTTAGTGTCAATTACAGCAAGCAATAGCTAAAGATGACAACTCAAGTATAAAATTAATCAAGCAGTTTGAGGTTTAATAAAGGAATTAAAGATAGAACTACAAAAATTATCCCAACTTTCAGCTATCCATTGACAGCGTAGATGTAAGATAATTTCTGCATTTTCTTTCAACCAAAATTTACTATTACCCTTGATTCTTAAGTTGCCAACTTGACGGATTAAACTCTCAATTGCCCCACTACCTATTGGTAGTTTTTGGTCTAGTATCTTAGCGTAATTTAAACGCCTTTCACGATAGGCACGTAAAAGGTAATTTCTCTGTATGACCATAGTTTTACAACGCTCTCCCGTGGCTTTAAAGATAAATTCATCCATCTGCCTAATTATGGTCATGGCATTACTTTTTTTTAAAGTTCTCCGTACTTTTTTAAACCAATTATTCCGCTCCTTCTCATCACTAAAAGCGACATCAGCAAATTTATGTAGTCGCTCAGTAACATGGTAAAAATCCAATAATTGATAAGTGGCATCGGGAGATTCCAATTTCTTTAAAAGAGGAGGAATATGTTTCCAAATCCATTCAGCACCGTCAGCAATTAGTAAAACTTGTTTTGCTTGACTAATTCCCAAACTAATCAGATGCATTTCTAAAATTGGTAAAAAGCCTTTATAGTCTTCATAAGTGCCATCATTTACAATCTTTATTTCGCCATTTTTAACTTTTTTACCCTGTTCATCAACTACATAAATTGTTAATAACTTTGGCTCAACCCATTCCCCTATAAAGCCATGCTTGTTTGTTTTGGGATTTTTTCTACCTTTTTTATTAATCCTAATTCTACTCCTACCACCATCTACAGCAATTACAACTCTTTGGTCTTTAAGTATATTCCCATCAGGTAATTTGCCTTGTTGCAAGTTAGATATTTTAGTTTGACGTAAATCAATGCCGATTTGACCAAATTTATATGTCAATCGTTCAATTCGTTTAAGACTAATATTAATTCCCCAATCGCCCAGAATTGTATGTGCAGCTTCAAAAGAACTAGCTATGGCACCATATTTTGCAATATCTGACCAAACTAATGGGGTCAAGCCTTCTGACATTCCTAACCATTTTAACAAGGGACAGAATCCAACATTAGTAGATTTATTCTTCGCTTTTTTTTCTTTGGTTTGAACAACGTATGGTAATTTGAGAGTTACTACAACATTACCTACAGTTAATATTTCTCTCTTCGTATAACCGTGTCTTTGTGTATCGGTATGCCACCATCCTTTGGTTTGATTAATTGCTGTTTTATGAGCTGACTCTGATTGAGAAAGCTTATTCAATAAGATGGCAATACATTGACCCGCTAAAACTAACGCAGCCTGTCTAATTTTTTCTTCTCTTTCTTTAACTATTCTTCCAGACCATTCCTCAATATTTTTAAAATCTAAAAGTTTTGTAACATCCTCTTGGAAATCTGATAAGGAATCGGCGAAATTTAGATTCGCAGATATGTTTTTTTCCATAAAGGTAGATACTTCCTATTTCAAAACTATTCCTGAAAGGAAATTTTACCTTTTTTCTAGTCGCAACAATCTACAGAAACCTCGTCTTTGGTACAGGTTTTATCTTCTAGTTAATATTACTATTATTATTGTATTAAATATTTAACTTATACGTAAGGAGTGATTAGCGATCGCACCTTTTTTAGCCGACCTCACAAAATCGCATTGCTCCCTGGATGAAGATGACTAAGCCCAGTTTCACAATAAACGATGCCTTACTGCACACTTAATTGAAATTGTGACTCGTGAAGGAGCAAAAACAGTGGAAGCTTTACTACAAAAAACTTGTGTTCTTTATAGTGGTGATTTGCCGTCAGTAACTGAGACTGAAATTGCTGAACTTCAGCCTCAGATACGTAATTGGAAGATGATTGAGGAGAATGGTGAGTCATCCTCCACTCATTGAGGTATTAAAGAAACTCAACTTTCGTCCCTGAGCATCACTTGCTTAATCATGGGAGTTGTTAGCTTGCGATAGTTAACTGTAACGCTTGCATTTGAGGAAAATCACGCTTAATAATTTCGATAGTTTTTCTTTGACTCTCTTGATTTTTAACTATCAGTTGTGCAGTGCCATCCCCCTGAGAACCTACGCCTTTTCCTCCAAAGATATAAGGTTTAAGTGGCTCATGAGCGAGAAGCAGATGTAGATTTTTTGCAGTTAATTGATCGGGACAAGCCGGAACTACGTATCGGTCAAATTCCGCTTGGGCTTTTGTCATTAAAGCTCCAAGAAGTTGGGCATCTCCGAGTTGTATTGCTTCAACTGCTGCCTGGGTAATTTCAGAGCTAATAGAACCAAAATATTTTTGGACATTTTGCTCTATTGAATTAGTAGCGAAAGGATAACACTGATTCAATCGTCTTAGTATTTTTTGTGTGTTTTTGCTCCCGCCGAGATCGACAATCACAAAAAACAAATCCTCACTCACTTTCAATTCGAGTAGGTCGATTTTTTCACCATCAAATATCATCAATATTGGGCGATTTCCATAAGCACAAGCCTGATCCATACGACCACAAAGGCTAGGAGTGGTTCTTTCTCCTTTGTAGGCAAACTCCATTTCTGAACGAATTGTCATTTCCAAGCCATACAGACGATTAAAAGCCCTCGCAATCAGAACGCAAAAGGCAGCACTCGAAGATAATCCCTTTTGGATGGGTAAGTCGGTTAGATAATTATCAACCTCAAGTCCGCCAACATCATAGTGAGTCAGAATTTGATATGCTGTACCAGCAGCATAACTAAAAAAACCACCCTTTGCCGCTATGCATTTCAAGGTATTAGATTCCATAGGTAATCTCAACGGTTCATAACTCCTGCCATCATTGAGAGAAGCACGAATAATTAATTCAGTAGAATTAGGCAAGACATTGGCATAAATTCCTTGATTAGTACCAACAATTAAGGTGTAGCCCTTTTCGAGAAGAGGATTAACACTGCGATATTCTCCTGCCCAGTCAGTGTGTTCTCCAAACAAAGACGGCCTGGAACAAAAATTCTCATTTGAAGTTTCCTGTTCTTAATCGAGGTATATTATCCTGATTGACTTGAATAAACAACACGTTACTCATCACTCCAATTGCCTACATCAGCAGGGCTTTCGGCAATAAGAGAAAGAATCGATGGGAAGCGATGACTACGCTCCGTCTAGCAATCGCCACTTTCTCCATCCCCAGATTTCCTTACTCACTACCCCATCACCAGCAATCACGTTCTGTGGGCCACCAAGGAAGAAGCACCAAAGTCGCGGATGTCATATTTTATAATATTGCTTTATTTAATGTCTTAACTCTTAATCTAAATAAATTCTGGCACAAATGAGCGAAATACTTCTTGTAGTAGATATGCAAAATGGTTTTATGCCTGATAAATGCAGACATATTATTCCTACTGTCATTAAACTAATTGAGCGCTTTTTAGAGGCTGGTAAACTCGTTGAATTCACAAAATTTATCAATACTGCTGACAGTAATTATGTGAAGCTAATTCATTGGTCAAGCTTGATACATGAACCAGAAACGAGTATTATTGATGAACTTCAGCCATATATACATAATATTTTTGATAAACCTTATTACTCTGCATTTACGGAAAATTTTTCGAGTTTTATTTTGATTAATCAAATCAGCAAAATATATCTTTGTGGAGTTGAAACTGATAGCTGTATTTTCAAGACAGCAATTGACACTTTTGAGCGCGGTATTGAACCAGTAATTATCGCGGATGCTTGCTTTAGTGCTGGTGGTCAGCAAGCGCATGATGCAGGTATTTTCTTGCTCAAACGTAATATCGGAAAAAACCAAATTCAGATGAGTGATGAGGTGATTGAGAAGATGTCATAATCAATCACAATTGGATCGTCTTGACAACTACCGTAAGTTTGTTCAAAAAATCCTGCTGGCCATCCCAATTCTTCTGGTGTTTTTGGGCGTGCTGATGGTTCTAGCTGTAGGTAATCGATATTCTTGCAACAGGTTCAATAGTTTAGGTTATGTCCACGCCACGCTTTGAGAGCGATGTCTACGACGGGCTGTCCGGTGTCGCTACTTCCTCCATCCCCAGATTTGCCTTCTCAGCACCCCATCACCAGCAGCCATGTCCTGCATCTCACTAAGGAGCTCAAAATCGCGGATGCCGTCTATGGAAGTGGTAGTACTTGGGGTTGCCTTTAAAAAGCGAATATGTCTATGATGGGGCACCTGTTTGCTCTTGATGCAGATAAAAATATTGGGTTTGAGATGCGCTACCCCTGATTACTGTACTCTTTAAGACTCTTCACAGTATCTTGATAATATTTCAGGAAATACATCGATGAAATTAAGACTGAATCTCAGCAAAATAGTACTAATATCATGGCTGTAATTTTTTTGATTAAGTGTTCTTGTCTTAAATAAATAAATCTGGCTTAGTCATTAAATTAGATTGCCGGATAATGATTTCTTATTTTCTAGAACCCGATATCTCATTTTCTAAAAATAGGGTTTTATAACAATTAAAACTCAAAGTTAACTTATAAATGTAATATAATGAACCTCAAAACCACAAGCATTATTTTCATAGATCCTTTAGTAAATAGCTACGAAAAATTATTAGATGCCATTGTATCTAAAACCGAGGCAGTAATCCTCGATCAAAACAGGGATGGGGTAGAGCAAATTACCGAAGTCCTATCACAGCACCGTGGAGTTGAAAGTGTACATATTGTCTCTCATGGCTCTCCTGGTTGCCTCTACTTAGGTAGCACCCAACTTAGCCTTAGCACATTGCAACTATACACCCAGAAACTACAAACCTGGTTCTCTCAATCTTGCCATCTCTCCATCTCTCCATCTTTGTTACTCTACGGCTGTAACGTTGCTGCGGGAGATGCTGGGGAAGAATTCATTGAGAAGTTGCACAACTTGACAAAAGCTAGCATTGCTGGATCTGCCAACCTCACGGGTAATGCTGCTTTAGGCGGAGACTGGAAATTGGAAATCAGTCGAGGTGAGGTGACAACTGCTCAGGTATTCAAACCAGAAATATTAAAAACTTACAACTTCGTTTTAGCTTCCTCAAATGACAACTTTGCTAACCGAATCGTACTTTCTGGTAATTCAGGCAGTAGTACAGGCAATAATGTAGGAGCCACAAGTGAATCAGGTGAGCCAATTCAATCAGGAACCACCAACTCTGTATGGTGGAGTTGGACTGCCCCGGCTTCTGGGACTGTGGTATTTGATACTTTTGGTAGTAATTTTGACACTTACCTTTATGTTTATAAAGGCAGTGCCCTCAACAGTTTAAGTCTGGTTACGTCTAACGATGATAGTGGTGGAACTACTGCTAGTAAAGTTAGCTTTGCAGTCACAGCCGGCACAACTTATTACATTTCCGTAGATGGATATCAAAGTTATACGGGCAATATTGCTTTGAATTATGCCTTCAGCGGAAGCAGTACTTCCACTAACACCGCCCCCACTCTCATCGATACCTTAGTTAATCTCAACGCAGTTAACGAAGATGCTTTAGCACCTGTGGGAACAGTGGGTACTTTAGTCTCTTCTTTAGTGAGTCTGGGTAGCAACGTCACCGATCCCAACACTGGAGCGGTTACAGGTATTGCTCTGACTGGTACTAATAGTAGTTACGGTACATGGTGGTACAGTATCAATAATGGAGCAAATTGGTATCAGTTGGGTACCGTCTCCGAGAGTAGCGCTCGCCTGTTAGCTGCGGATGCTAACAGCCGTATATACTTTCAGTCTAGCGCTAATTATAATGGTACTATCAGCAACGCTATTACTTTCCGTGCTTGGGATCAAACTAGTGGCGTAAATGGTGGTATTGCTAACATTACTTTAACAGGTAATTCCACTGCCTTTAGCAACACTACCGACACAGCAGCAATTACAGTCAATTCTGTTAACGATGCTCCGATTATGACACGCGGTTATAGCTTCGGTGTAGCTCAGAATTCTATTAACGGAACCGTAATTGGTACTGTGACAGCAACGGATGTAGATTCAACTACTCTTTCTAACTGGTCAATTGTAGGGGGAAATTTTGACTTAGATAACGACGGTAATGCAGCTTTCGCCATCAATTCTAATACTGGTAATATCGTTATCAATGATATTGACGACCTCACCCTTCAAACAAGCCCCAGTGTCAATTTGCAAGTCAACGTCAGCGACGGTATTGCGATTAGTAATAATGAAACAGTCACCGTCAAGCTGGTACTAAATGCTGGCGATCTCGACCCTACATTTGGTATTGGTGGTAAAGTAATCACCGATTTGGGTAGCGATGACGATGAAGCTAAAAGCGCCGCCATTCAAGCAGATGGTAAAATTGTAGTATTAGGCTATACCTTTAGCAGTAACATTAATGACTATGGAACTAAGTTTGCCCTTACACGCTATAACGTTGATGGCACCTTAGATACTAGCTTCGGTAGTGGCGGTAAACTGATTACAAACATCATCCGCTACAACAACAAAGAAGCTAGTGTTGCCATTCTGCCAGACGGTAAAATAGTAATTTCTGGTTCTGCTTACACAGGCAATAACAACAATGACTTTTTTGTTGCCCGCTACAATGCCAATGGTACAGTAGACAGCAGTTTTGGTATTGACGGTAAGGTAATTACTTCCATCAACACTGGCACTGATGAAGGCTATAGTTTGGGCATTCAGTCAAATGGCAAGATTGTAGTTGCAGGTTCTACCTACAATGGTACTAATTTTGATTTTGCTTTGATACGCTACAACATTGATGGTAGCCTAGATAATACTTTTGGTAATAGTGGCAAAGCCATCACTGCGATCGGTAGTGGTTCTGAAGAAATTAATAGTCTGGCTATTCAATCAGATAATAAGATTGTAGTAACTGGATATACAGCAAGCAACGGTAGTAATGTCTTTGCCCTGGTACGATACAATCTTGATGGCAGCTTAGACACCACCTTTGGTAGCAACGGTAAAGTAACTACCGCAGTCGGTACTAGTAGCTATAGTCAAAGCTATAGTCTAGCGATTCAGTCTGATGGCAAAATTGTCGTAGCAGGACAAGCTAATTATGAATTTGCCTTAGTACGCTACAACAGCAATGGCAGCATAGATACTAGCTTTGGTAATAACGGTCAAGTAATTACCGATTTAGGTTCCAGCACCAGTACCATTAAAAAGATTGTTATTCAGCCGGACGGTAAAATTGTCGCTAGTGGGTATGCTTTTAATGGTAGTAATATAGATTTTACAGATTTTGCTGTCGTGCGCTACAACAGCGATGGTAGCTTAGATAACACTTTTGGCAATGCTGGTAAAGTTATCACCCCCATTAGTAACGGCCTTGATATGGCCGACGATGTTGTGCTGGGTTCTAATGGCAGAATCTTTTTAGTGGGAGAGTCCAAAGGTAATTTTGCTCTAGTTAGCTACCTGGGTAATTCTCAAAATCAATCTCCTACCATCAACTTACCAGGAACTAATCCTACTTACACAGAAAATGCTCCTGCGATTATTATCGATTCTATTGCAACTATCACTGACCCTGATTCGCAGAACTTCGATACAGGTAAGCTGACTGTTAACTTCAGTGCTAATGGTACTGGCGATGACCGTCTTGAAATTCAAAACAGTGCCACAAATAAGATAGTAGTCAATGGTACAGAAATTCTGTATGATGGCAGTTTCATCGCCACTTACAGTGGTGGTATTGGCACTCAAAACTTGGTAATTAACTTTACTTCTAAAGCCACACCTGTTGCTGTTGAAGCATTGTTACGCAGCATTAGTTACAGCAATGTCTCAGAAAATCCTGTAACAACTCCTCGGACTGTCAGCTTTGTTCTGACTGATGGCGACGGTGGTATCAGTACCGGCGTTACTAAAACTATTAACGTGAATGCGGTCAATGATACGGCTGTAATTACCCCAGGTCAAAGCTTTAGCGTCAATGAAAGTGTTGCCACTGGTACGGTGGTTGGTACTGTTATTGCTACCGATGTGGATGGTAGCACATTCTCAAACTGGACAATTATTGATGGTAACTTCGATAGCGATGCCGATGGTCAAGCTGCTTTTAAGATTAACTCCACCACCGGACAAATTACCGTCAACGATAGCGACGAAATCGACTTTGAAACTAACCCCAACTTTCAATTACAAGTTACTGTTAGCGACGGCATTAACACCAGCAGCATCCAAACCGTTACGATCAACCTGAATGATGTCACTGAAAATACCATATATGGTACATCTTCAGATGAACAACTAACAGGAACCCTAGCTGATGATATCATCTACGGTTACGATGGCAGCGATCGCCTTTATGGACAAGCAGGCAGAGATACCATTTATGGTGGTGCTGGCAATGACTTTCTCTATGGTGATGCAGGTAATGATATACTCGACGCTGGTGATGGCAATGATTATCTCTACGGTCAGGATGGAAGCGATCGCCTCATCGGTGGCCTTGGTAATGATTATCTGTATGGCGGAGCAGGTGATGATATCTTTGATGGTGGCGATGGCTATGATTCTCTCATTGAATCCGCTGATGTGAACTTTACGTTAACTAACAGTCAACTTTTAGGCTTAGGTAACGACGTTTTCAGCAACATTGAACAAGTAATACTAACTGGTGGTATTAGTGACAATACCTTAGATGCTTCAGCATTTAGTCTAGGTAGCGCCAATCTTTCTGGGGGCACTGGTAATGATACGATCAATGGTGGTGCTGGCAACGATTATCTTTTAGGGAAGGATGGTAATGATTACCTCATCAGTAATGCTGGTAATGACTATGTAGACGGGGGTAATAATAATGATACTCTTGATGGTGGAATTGGTAATGATGCCCTTTCCGGTGGTGTCGGTGATGATGTCTTAGATGGTGGCGACGGTATTGATGGGTTAAGCGAATCAGCTGATGTCAACTTTATCTTAACAAACACTCAACTTGCTGGATTAGGTAATGACATTCTCAGCAACATCGAACGGGCAACGCTGAGTAGTGGTACTAGTAACAATATCTTGGATGCTTCAGCCTTTAGTCTAGGTAGCGTCAATCTCTACGGTCGTGCTGGTAATGACACCCTTATCAGTGGAAGCAACAATGATTACCTTTATGGAGAAGATGGAAACGATCGCCTCATCGGTAGTGCTGGCATTGATTATCTTAGCGGTGGTAATGGAGATGACTTACTTAATGGTGGTGCTGGTAATGACCACCTCTACGGACAAGGCGGTGCAGATATCTTTGTTCTTGCTCCAGGCAATGGTATTGATACCATCTATAACTTTGAAGACGGGATTGATAGACTAGGTTTATCTGATGGTTTGACTTTTGGGGCTTTGACAATCTCTTCTGCAAGTGGCAATAGTACTTCTATTATTGTTACCTTCACAAATGAGTTAATAGCCTTTATAAGCGACACCAATCCTAGCTTGATAGGCGAGAGTGACTTTATTTCCTATAACGGTTAACGCAACTTAGCAGTGCTGAGGTGGGGGGTTAGAAGTCAGTTTTTATTTTACTTGTTCTTCCAAATCCCCATCTCCCTTGCTTTTTTAGTATCATATATACTCTGCATTGGCGTTGCATAATGATAGGAGCATAATTATGACTCCGATAAATCCTCCTAAAAACGTCATTAAATGTTTGCATACTATTTTATTTGATACTTTCAAAACCGATAGGGCAGCTAAAATTACCTTGTTTAAAAATAGGTCGGGGAGGGTAAGCTAAAGTCTGTTTTTCGGAGCGACACATTATTGAAACAGTAGTTTTATTTTTTTGCTCGTAAGCAACTGCACCTATCAGGCTGTTGAAGCCCTGTTTGGTCAGTCCTAATTGAAATACATCAGTTGGGAATTCTTTTATCGGAGTTGCATATATAAATGACTTATCCTTACTCATGTCTACGGTATATCGATAGCGGCTTGTAGCTGTTGGTGCATCTCCATCTCCAAGCTCTAACAACCTATACGATTGAGCGAAAGCTGATTTCTCCGAGAAATATGCTTGTTGTGCATTAATAAATCTTCCAACTGTAGCTTTACTGCTATCACCACAGCCACAGCTTGGTGGAACTCGAATAAACATAATCGGAATCCCAAGTAATAATCCTCCAGTTCCAATAATTAACAAGATTTTTTTAAAGATATTGTTGCTATGGTTACTTGGCTTATTTACATCAGACATATACAACTTTAAAACTAATAGTGCATATTTCATAAATAGCCGCATTCTACCCTTCATTGGGATAGTATTCATACTGAGTTAAACTGTTTTAGGCAAAACGATAAAATTTTGTTATCTTCATCAGCATGATTGAACAGAGATATATCTAATCTCTCTTTTGTCACTTTCAGAAAATAAAAATTGAAGCTAAACGATGAAACCTAGATTTAATAGGAAGATTAGCGATCGCAAACTAATATAAAATTCCAAACAAAGCTCTATAAGTAAAATTCTATCTGGGCAAGGGTTACAGATTATTTTCTGCCGAAAGTGACAAAAGAGGAATGAGAAAACCTTTAGCTGGCATGGCAGTAAATATAATAATTGTCTAATTTACATAAAATGTAAATTAAAGGTGCAGCAGCTTATCTTTTAGTATCTCTAGTCTTCCGGCCAAAGCAGTAATTCATATTTAAATTGGACAACCTCAAAGTTAGCATCGTCAAAGTAGTACTGCCCCTGAGCTTGAAATATGCGCTTAAAAAGTTCTGGAATGCTATTAGCAATAATTACAGGATCTGAAAGCTGATTGCTCTCTAAAATCGGCTGACCCAAAAGTATGCAACATTCGCGCTTGTCAGCATTAAAGAAGTAAGCAATACAACGACCATCTTCAAGATCCATCAGATGAGTTGCATAACAGGTAAAAGATTTTGGTTGAGAAATTTCGTAAATTTTATGAAAATTATATTGAGGAATTTGCCAAAAATGATCACTATTAGGGTAAAGTGTCGCACCATCGAATCGCTCTAGCATTTCGATATGTTCTTTGCCAACTCCCTCACCATAGCTGCGAAAGTCAGACCAGTTAATCGGCGGTTGTGTCAGGTGCTGCTGTTGAACTTCGTCGAGTAACTGTGCAAAATCATTGTTACATTCGCGCACTGCCCAACCAATCTCAGGTTGTAAAGTTTGCGATTGAGAATCTTGACGAACGCCAATGAAACCAGCGATTAGTTCTAAAGAATATTCTTTCTCACCTACCATTTGAAGACGAAATGGAGCTTGAGAGATTCCTAAAGGCAAGCTATCAGCACTAATACCGAGAGTTTCGTGGCTGAATGTTTGTTCGGAGGATGATGACCCGTTAGGCAAGGAACAGCGATCTATTTCCAAAACGGGATTTCTTACCGAGGGAGCTTTAGTTACTGAATGTTTAATATAAGGAAATAAATCACTCAACCAGCCAGTAATTAGTTCACCGCCATAAACAGCTTTAGGCTTGTAGATGCTGCGCCAAAACAAGAGCGATGGTCTACCTGAAGCTGTTTCTACAAATTCTCGGCAAATTGGCATTAAGCGATCTGTCCACCAATCCAAGTCATACTCAGCCATGATTTGGATGCGAGTGCAAATACTTTGCCAATCTTCTACAGTACCCAGCAGTGTAATCTCAGGAATACCGCAAATGCAAGACATTACGTAGTCAAAATACTTTTGGAAGGTATTCATCATCACGACATGACTGGCTGTGCGAGTGATGGGTGTTGTAGTACTGAAGTTACACTCTATCAATCGATACAGGTCAGACCCTACATGGTCGCGGATAAGCAATGCCCAGTTTTGAACTGCCTCACTCCAGTGCTGGGTTTGTTGGGGGATTTGTAAAGCCTTAACTACCAGTTCTTGCTTGCCTTGGTGACGAACAAAACGCGAACGCAAAGTTTCTGCATTATTGTTGATATGTTGAGCAAATCCTTGAGCTAACGTTATCCAAATGATGTCAGGTGTTAATAATAACGGGCGATGTTCACTAAAAGCAGCATGAACAGCAAATGCCAGCGAATGAATACCTTTGTCTTGAATTACCTCAAACGTATCATTATGGCTGAATGCCAGCACTTGTTCTTGGAAATGCTTCTCTAACTGAAATTTGGCGTTTTCAGTAGGTAAAGGTTTCTGAGCGTTTTTTACATCATCAACACAAAAGCGAATCTTTCCTACAGTTTGTTCCAAAATAGGTGCAAGTACTGCCATGAGCTAGTTATGGTTATATTTTAGTTCTACTTAATATTTTGCAAATCTAGAAAAGAAATTATGCCATTTTTTAGAAAAATGTTATATGAATCAATACCTTTATTAAAAGTTGAGCGTTCCCATTCCCAATATTAGATCATTTCTATGTATAAAGAGAGTTTCTAATATTCTAATTGGAAACATATTTAGCTCTGCGTTCCTCCCTTCTTCGTTGCTTATAGTTATTAACCTGATATTTAAGCCACATGAACGGGTAAATATCTCCTGCTAAGTGAAAACCTATAGACCCAATAAGTCCTACATCTGAATAAAGCAATGTTACAGTAAAAATATAAAAAATAATATGCGTAATAATATGTAGTCTTCCTTGATAGATATGATTTCCAAGAGTTACAAATAAACCCAGAATAATTGTCAAGTAATAATTATTTATATATATGCCTAATTGATGTACTAGTACTCCCCGAAATATCAACTCTTCTGTCATTGGATTTAATATACATACAGCAATCAAAAATAAAATCCTCTGAAGCTTTTGCCGTGGTATGAGCCTTACAGAAACGAGATAAGCATCATCTTCTACAATTTGGTTGACTCTCAAAAGCTTTAAAATCTTATTTACAATTAGCACAAATGTACAATAGCAAATTAATTCAATTATTAAGGAAAATACTGGTAATATTTCAAATTTTAAACCAACTGATGGTGCATCCCATCCTAGAATATAAGTTATGAAAAAAAAGGAAATTAACGAAATTTGATTCCATAATATCAAAAAGCCAAAACTAGATTTAGGTCTTTCTGCCTTTCGTTGCTTTTTAATTAATTGTCTTTGAGCTATGCTGTTATATAAATACACCATACTTATGACAGCTACAAAGAATAGAACACAATTACTTAATGGAGGTAATTCAGTTTTCACGATTATCTTTTATGGGGTTAAGGATGAAACTCAGTATTGCTCATGTATTTTTTAGCTTAATTTTTAATGTTTAAAATTTCTTCTCACGACTTGTTAAACTCTAATTGCCCCACATAATTGAATTCACCCTGACTTTCAGTAGAGGTAAATAACCGCATTTCATAGGAACCGGAGGCAGGAAGTTTACACGTAACTTGATCGCCTTGTACCGCGCGACCACAGGATTGGGAGTTGCCTCCACCTTTTGAGTTATAGCTGGCTAATAACCAAACATTCTTCGGATTTGCCAAAACTAATTTTGCCTCATCACCTACATTCGTCTGCGATCGCACAGGGCTGACAAGTTGCAAGCCATCAGCAAAAAACTTTGGTTTCATCATCGGCTGGCGCAAAAACTCACCAAGCGGTAATGGATTTGATAACAGCTGCCAAGCAGGATCTTTTGGAAAATGGCTGATCACCATAACTTCTGGTGGCGGCATTAAGTATTCAGTACGGTAGTTTTTTGTAAAACCTGACGAGCGATCAACATAACCGCTATCCCAGGTAGCATCAATTAAATACCATTGTCCTTTTACTTTTGCTGCATTCCACGCATGACCTTGACCGCTAAGGTCGCTGGTTTGAGTCCGTGCATCTCCTACGACATAAATGATTTCTTCTCCAGCCGCTTTACCCAATGCTTCTAATAATTTTGCATAGCCGGCACACACAGACTTACGAGTTCTAAATACAGTTTCGGCATCTTGTGGTGGATATTGCCCTGCAAAATAAGATTCAGCATCGTATGCAATTCGATCTGCAACGTAATCATGGAGAGCTTTTATTCGCTGTACCGGATCTGATTCCTTACTAACAATATACTGAGCAACTGATGCGATGCTTGTCTCTACACTGCTGGGCATATTGGCAACTGCGGGATGTATTCCCATACCTTGCCACGCCCAACCATTGGTATTATTAGCCGGCTGTGGTTTGGCAGCATCTTGGTGTTTTAAATTTTCAAAAGGATCTCGATTAGTTTGGGGTTGTGGTTGGACTTTGCTACTGCCGTCATCGTAACGTTCAAAAGGATTGGTATTGAAGCTGAGATACATTCCTTCCAAACCATTTGCCAGCTTGAATAAATTCTGTCGAATTAACTGTGCAGGTTGTCCTTGTAAATTACCCAGCATCCAGTCGCCTCGCGTTGACAGAGCTACAAAACTCAAACGCGGTTGCCATACTAATAAAGCAGCGATCGCCACAAAGTTGATTACAAGGGTTCTGAGCGTCAAGCGATCGCCCCAAGTCAAAATGCGCTCTTTGCTCCGACTGCCCTTGCTTTGTGCCTGTAGTTCCCAGAGCATAGGTAAGATGGGAAAGAGAAATACCCCTGCTAGTACGGCTAAAGAAGTAGAACGGTTATTGTAAGCAGCTAGGGAAGATGCTAACCAAACACCTAGAACGGGTGTGAGGTAGATAATAGCGATCGCAGTCCACTTGATTAATCTACCGATAAGTTGGAAGAGAATAGCCATATAGATTTACGTTCCAGAGAGTAACTAAATTAGAAAGATTTATACCTGGCTTATACCCAACTTAAATCTTCTAAAGCTTGACTAACCTGCTCCCGTAATTGCCAATGCCATTCTCGTTGACTAGTAATTTCAGGGTTTTCTAAGGTTTTCCAGTACCCAGAAGCTAACATTAGTGACCAGAACGGTTTACCACTATTGTCATGTTGACGTGGCGAATAATTTAAGTAATTTGCAATCAGTTCTGCAATTCTGGCGTATTGGAGATTTGCACCGCCAAAATGCTCATATCCAGCCGCCTTTGCTAACTCAGTTGCAGTGATAATTTGTGCGGGTGAATGATAGTGAGCTTTGAGCATAAGTTTATGGCTATCCGTCAGTTGGCTGCTGATAGCTATAAAGGCTTGCTTGTAATCGTCTACTGTCGGAAAATCAACAGCTAAGACCTCTTGGATAACATAGCTTTTGAACCTATCTATGTCTGTAAAATAGCGATAACCAAGACGATTTGCAGCCTCTTCTATTTCTTGATCTGCATCAATTATCAGGGCAACTGGTTGACTTTTCCCGGATTGCAAACCATTGGGCCATGCTAAATCAAGTACTGTACTCACTGTTCCTGTCGAATCAGCAATTTCGTACATCCATTCACCAATCGGTAATCCCTGCTCCTGCACCCATACATTACATTCTTCCAAAACTCGTTCTTCAGCCAGTGGTACAACCGCAGTAGAGCTTTCCGCTTGTTCTTCTAAAACAGAATCTGTCGCTTTTGGTTCTGGAATATCCCCAGCGAGTAAGCTATTCAAAAATTTATTAGCAGCTTGAGCTAAAAGTTCACGGCGTGCGGTTAAGAAATCACGGTAGTTTTCAATTTGCCACAAACTACGTTCCATTGGTATCCAGTGCGTTGCGATCGCACCCGGTTGGGTTTGCTCGAATGCCTCGAAATACTCCGAAGGGTGTCGGTTTGAGACTTTAAGGTTGGTTTCTTGGGTTAGAAATGTCAGGTTAGCGATCGCGTTAACTTCCGATTTCGGATATCTGCCTTTGTAAAGCAGCGACTTAGGGAAAATATGGTGAACTTGTAAGCAGTTATGCTTACCTAAAAGATTTTTGGATAGTTCAATGCCGCTATCCCAATCTTGTGCTTGATGCACGCGAGTAAGCATATAAAGTAACGGGTAAAATCTTGCCCCCATACCCCAGCCTTGAAAGTCAACAGCTTTGATCTCCAAGTCCCCGCGATTTTGTCGTAAGTTGGTGATGAGTTGATCTAGCGGGTTATCTTCAGACTTTAATATATGCAAATCTTGAGTTAAAACGCTTTCGGTTGAACCCGCATACCTTCCCCACAATAAAGTATGTACATACCAGTACAATAACTTGTCGCGCTCTTTGTAATTGCTTAGATGCCCACCACGATCAACAAGATAACGTACCATCACAGGGAATGCATAAATACCTCCAAGTACACGATTGTGATCTAGTCCCAACCGTCCAGAAATCAAGTTAAGCAAAGTATCAATAGCTTTTTCTGCCTTGTATAGCCCGTCTTTAAATGTCGTAGTTTTAACATCTTTGAGCGCGGAAAACATTGCTTCTCCGGTAATAACTGCGTTTATACACCTCAGTAACCACTCCAAACGAAACTCAAACCCTGCTTTTTTCCATTTTGTCAGGCGTGCTTTGAGTTCGTTGCGAGCATCAGGCCATTGAGCGCAAATTTTTGCTAGTGCTAAATCACCTTTAGATAGCTTGGTTCCTCCACTGTTGACAGTGTTAAAAATTTCCACAACTACATCAACTGTTTTATCTTCACCACTGACTTCTTCAATATGCAGATTAATATTTTTAATCCCGTCAAGTTTGTTCAAGCGATTGATATAAGTAGTCAGATGAGAGGACAATTCTGGAATTTTTAATAAATTTCCAATAAAAACTCCTACTCCTTGTTGCATTAGTTCAGTCACATTTACCCATAATGGGTTATCCTTCATTTTGACAGGAGCGTAAAATTCAAATATTTCTTCTTCCAAGTGGAAATACAAACCTGTAAAAGCTTCGGCGTTACCGTCAAAAAACTGTGGTGGTTTACCGCGTACTATACCGTAGTAAGAAGTGATGCGCTGTTGACCGTCAAGCAGAAGTTTAACCGTACCTGCGGAAAGTTTACTATCACCACGAGCATAGTCAATAGCTTGTTCCGTTTTGGTTTCCCATACTAATAAACTACCAATAGGATGTTTGCGATAAAGCGAATTCATTAACCCACGTACTTGGTCACGATTCCATACGTAACCACGTTGGAACTCTGGGAGTGCAATGCTGCCGAGATCGATTTGGTCAAGGATAGTTGTAATATTCATAATTTATTTTTTCTAAACAACTTATAATACTTATGCTGCTTTTGCAAAAGATTTACCCAGTTCAAACATACTAAACAGCCAGTGATGCCATTCTTTATAAGTGATAAATACTTTTAAAACTGATTCCAAATCAACATCCAAATCCCTATTTTGAATGTCAATAATTGTCTGATAGGTCAAGTCCAAAGCAATTCTATCGTCCTTGGCGAACGGCTTAAACTTTCCATTCAGGGAATTATTCAGTTGAGTTATTCTCTCTCTTCCTACTTTACCCTTGACTTCAGTTAATCGCTCATCTCGAAATAAACCAAAACGGTCATGAGGATGCAGGCTTACTAGCTCATTGAAATTAGTGATTCGGCTAGTAAAAGACGAAGTACTTGGGTCAACTTGCAGAAACCCCATTACATAATTTTTATTACCAGTCTCAACCACAAGATGTTCTGGTAAAACTCGCTTTCCCAAACGATATTGAGTTAGTCTAATTGGCTTTATCTGGTTAAAAGCTTCAGCAATAGTTTTTAGTTTACCCATGTCATCATAATCAGAAATGATCGGAAGGTTACTATACTGCTGCTCAAGTTCAGCCTTCTTTCGAGTTAAATACTCAATAATGTTATCTGAGGTATGTAGTTGAAGCTTAGGAGGTTCAGGAAGAAACTGCTGACGCAATTTTGTTAAATCAACTGACGACCCTGGTTCCTGTATGGCTTGAACCAGATCTAGAAATGCTTCGGTTAGTTTTTGCTGTTGTTGCTGTACAATTCTTAGCTGTTGCTCTAGCTGTTCTTTACTATCAAGCTTATGCAGGTTTTCTTTGACAGATGCTAGAGGAATTTGACGAACCCTGTAGTTATAATAGTCTGCTGCTCGGTTTAATACCCCTCTAATTGGCTTTTGTCCAAGAATATCTTCCAAATCTTCAGAGCTAAATAATATTTCTAGAGGAATATCAAGCGCCTGAAGCTTTACCCGCAGAATCGCTTCAAGTTCTGTTTCATCTGGCTGACGTAGATAAATCTGGTACTGCGAGACTCGACCAATAATTGAGTTGTCAAAGCTAGCTTGAAACTGTTCCCATCGATCGGGAAACATATTGAGAATTATTAAACTGTTAGGAACGTGAGTAAAAATTTCCTTGATAGCTTCCCCAAAATTCAGTAAGATTTCTCGATTATGTGAAAGCCCCAATCCTTCTAGCTGATCGAAGACGATAATTAAGGGTTCATCCAAGATAGATAGTTTAGCCAAAACTGAAATTGCTTCCAAAGAAAAGGCTTCTTGGCTGAGGTCTTCTCCCCAATTTGGCAAACCAACTAATTCTGCCTCTTCTTTAGATAAGATGTTAGCAGCTAACCAACGGGTAGTAATGTCTTTGCGTCGTGGGTCAGTATAACTACAATACTTAACAATTCCCTTGAGAATAGCAAGAGCAAAACCCCCAGAAGAATAATGACCCGCCCACCACTCGTTGATTCGTTTTTCAATGTGTTGCCAGTAATCTCGTCTGCGCCCAGTTCCTTCTGCTCCAAGCGCATCTAAATTTTTATCTTGTAGAGCTTTAATAATTTCTTGGTCTTTCTGAGATGTAACTCGGAAACCGAGAATTTTATAAAAGCTATTGATAATCAGGTAGTCCAATTGAGTAGCAGAACCAACCGACTGTACCAGGGACTCCAAAATGCGGCTGTAAATGTGATGCAGTACTGCTTTGGGATGGTTCGGTTGACGGATAAATAACAGTCGATTATTGGCTAGTCGCTCATTGGCTAGTCTCATCATCAAGTGGGTTTTACCAGTCCCCGGCTCTCCAATAACTACGACTCCTTTACTCTGGCGGTTGGAATCTAGTTTGATGTCAGCCAAAATTGACTCAAGAGTAAGATATTCTTGGCGGTAAGTAGCAAAATAATCAGGGTGAGTCTGAAACGGAGTATCAACCCGACTAGCACTAAATGGATTGGGCTTTTGTTTTAATTGCTCGATCATCATCTGACGATAAAGCTGATAAGTAAACTGGGCATCATACCGAGCAGCATGAGCCATATCTCGAACAAAGTAGCGATTGTTCACCTGCAAATTAAAATGCTTACTCAGGTGTTCTAGGGAATGGCTTTCTAGCTCTGGCCAAACACTTTTTGCTTTTTCCCAAGTACATTCGTATTCTAGTTTGGGGCAAAAAAGACCAACTCGGCGAAAACTGGACTGAAGTATCTCAATATCATGCTTTGCATAATGGCAGACTATCTTCTTCCCTTGGACAAGGCTCAGAAACTCTGTGAGCAGAGTTTTGAGACTTTTAAGGTTAGGCAGATTCTTGTTGTGATTGGGATAATCACTAGAAAACCCTTCATAGATCAACCGTCCTTGACTATCCACTATCGCCAATTCACTTAATTCCGGTTTCCCCTCAGTGTCTAAAACTACAAAGTCCATATAACCCTGACTGCGAGTAAGCTATAGCAAAATTAACACAGGTATTTAAAAAGGGGTATAATTTGTATCACTTGAATAAGTAAGATCGGAAAATATCAGTAGATAACTAGACCCGCTTCTACAGCGTCAATACGTTGTTTCAGTCCCCGTGAGGGGATTTGGTCAATGGAAACTTTTTTGTGCTAATTTAGTGAGTGCTTTTACATCATGTTTCAGTCCCCGTGAGGGGATTTGGTCAATGGAAACTCTTTGAGTTTAGTAGTTATGGAAATTTTGTAATGTTTCAGTCCCCGTGAGGGGATTTGGTCAATGGAAACACAAACAAGATATTATGAATCGAAAAATTATCCAGAAGTTTCAGTCCCCGTGAGGGGATTTGGTCAATGGAAACATTGAGCGTAGCACCAGACAATGATGATGATGGCAAGTTTCAGTCCCCGTGAGGGGATTTGGTCAATGGAAACCGTATTCAAGGGTAATATTGTCTCTGCCACCCTCAAAGTTTCAGTCCCCGTGAGGGGATTTGGTCAATGGAAACGAAATTAGATGCCAACTTTGGTGAAACAGCCCTAAAGTTTCAGTCCCCGTGAGGGGATTTGGTCAATGGAAACTGGTTAGCGAATTGGATATTATCATCGATCTGCCGCGTTTCAGTCCCCTTGCGGGGTAATAGGTTTTGGAAACAAGAAAAAAATATGCCAATATTAAGGCGATAAGTTTCAGTCCCCTTGCGGGGTAATAGGTTTTGGAAACCTAATTTCCTGCTGTGGCTTAGGATAAAGTCTAAATGATGGGGAGTTTCAGTCCCCTTGCGGGGTAATAGGTTTTGGAAACTGCTCGGACTGAAACTGTTATAGAGCAGGCTTCCTAGGAATGCTTTTGGCAGATCGAAAAAAAAGGTCATTTTCAGCCTGCCTTATTGCAAATTATTTGCAATTTCCCGAATTATTGAAACCCTGTAATTATTTACTTGTCAAGGTTCTGGCGATTTTGGCAGATCCCCAGGTTTTTTGACCCCGCTTCGACTTGCCAAATATCAAACTGATTCCATGATCATAAGATGTGTATTTATTATTGTCTATGAGTTTGCGGAGATTGATCTATAAGCCCGTATTCTTGCTCAATCAAACTCAACAATTTCTCTTCGACAGCCGTTAAATAAGGACGATTCAGCTTACCCAATAACTGCAACAGACTTTTGACTGTCTCCTCCAGCGAATCAGAATACACTCGACTGATGCGATCGCAAATCACCTGCATCTGCTGACATTCCGTAGGCAAGTAGCTGAAAGACTTCAGGTAGTGCAACCCAACTGTATACTCTCCATCCCAGGTTTTAACGGTGCAGCTAAATTCACCCACATAGTTGACTATCCCCCAGCACCCACCCTTACCCCTGAGTTCGGGGTTTTCCTTTGCAAGGATTTGGCAGACTTCGCCTAGCTGGTAAGTGTTGGGCACTTGGGTGCGTTCTATTATGCGCTGCACCACATCTTTAACGATTCTAGCTGGTGGCACTTTACCCCCTGCCTGCTCCACTGCTTTTACCCACACTTCCTGCTGTTGTTGAGGTTCAAGCTTTGTCATCGGTCTGACTTGACGTTCGTTAGTTGGCAAAATGTGATCCAATGGATCACATTTTTCCATCAAATTATCGAAAACAACCGCCGCATCCATTAAAAGATAAGATTGGCGGCGGCTGTGACCAAAGCGATCGCGGCAGTATTCCTCAAACGTCTTGTGAGTGGAGCGATATAATCTGCGATCACGTAATTCCGCCAGCGCTTTCCCTGCCTCAAAAAACGCTCTTTCCACACGGCGCTCTAAATGTAGGCGATCGCTTTGCTCCTCCTCCGTCAACTCTGGAACTTCAACAGCACTAACCGTAATTGTTGCTGAACTTGGATCTACTTGCTGGGAGATATCCTCGTTTGCAGAGTTAGTTGCTGAAGCTGAATCGGTAGATGCGGCAGAGGTGGCTTTGTTGGGTCTAGAAGGTGGTTTAGGCATGATTCCACCTTTCTAGTTCAATGAGATTTTCTCAGAGTCAACTGCAATGTAAATTTCGGATGTAAAAGATAAATGTGTAGACGTAGCCCAACCCAGGTATCGCTTCTCTAATAAGACAGAGGGGAAAGCAAGAGAATTAATAGTATGAAGGTCAATCATCAAACTGTACCCCTAAATCTACACCCAGCACCTCTTCAATTTTCCGAAGAGTTTCTTCTGCTACACCACCTAATACAGCTTCCGCCTCTAACTGATACCAATAGTTACGGGATATTCCAACTTCTTTGGCCATCTGTGTAACTGGCCGCCCCCTAGCTTCTCTGGCTTGTTTAATGCGATCGCCCAATCCAGGAACATCAACTTCTAGCTTAATAATCCGTCTTACTTTCACAGTCATAGTCATAATTCCAATTCTAAAAGTATATGTTAATTGTCAACTAAACAGTTGACAACTTGTTAATTAACAGATTACACTATTAGGTATAAAGAAAGCGCCCCAGACTGGTAATCGAAGCGCTTTCCGTCCCGTTAGGAACTGATTTATTATGACTTACATTATCTACAGCCATCAACAGCTGCAACTGAAATCGATTGCCCGACTCAAGCAAATCTACAGCGAAATCGCTTGCACAGCCGAAGTAAGCGATAAACGCTGTAAGGATGCCTGGATTTCCGCCATTGTTAACTATCAGGCAAGCAAGGTTCAGAAACTCGCCCCTGCTGCTCCCGACAACCAAGCCCTTGCTCAAGCCGAACTCGACAACTACATCGCTGACCAAGCCCAAGCCATAGCTCCTGAACCCCTCACAATAGTCGAAATCTCGTTTGACCATCACGAATATTACGCTGGTAATCAACTCATAGCCAGCATTACCCATGATGATGACCTAACTCAACCTTGGGTAGTAGTGGTAGAAGGTGTAGAAAAATTCCGCGCTAATACTTATGCAAGATGCTATCGCTTCATTACTTGGCATCACCAGGACACTACACTCAACGAACCCGCCCAAACAAAAACCCTATGCACCTCCGAAAACCTAATCGTGGCGCATATCTTCAACGAGTGCCAGAAGTACGGTTTTGAAATTCTCGATGATGGCATTTACAACAACAAGGGCGTGAAACTGGGGCAAGTCGGATGCACTGACAGGAACTGGTGGGTGAAGAGGCGTTATTCAACCCAGCAGCAGTATTCTAACTCGGTATTTGATGCTGTGCGCTCATTGTCGAGGGTGGACGTGTCTACTGATGGCAAATCTATTTTTGAGGAATATTTTTTAGATCAGCCGTTAGAACAGCTAACTGGCGATAAATTGCAACGGCTGCTGGAGAGAACGGAGTTAGTCACAGCGTAAGGAGTAGGCTTCGCCTGGGAAAAGGGTAAAAGGTAAATTTCTTCATTCCTTTCCCTTTACCCTTTGCCTAATTATTTATTCACCAATCCCCATTAAATCAATGCAACCCACAATATCCATTCCCCAACACTGGGGCTACCCTCGCTTTAACTTGGAACAGCGTACACAACAGGGCATCATCCTGGGACTTTATTACTATCCTTCTGGTACAGAGTTAGCTGAACAATTTGATGCTGGCTGGCGTTATGCGCTGATGCCTAATAAGAATTCTGATGAAATATCGTACTTGAAAGAGGATCAAATCCAACCGCTCACACCAGAAGAATTATTCTCAGAAATTACCGCAGAGATTGAGTTTTATGAACAGCAAATTTCTATTCTGCAACAACAGTTAGCCGTATTAACCGGAGGTTTCACAAATGCCTAAAACGGTTGACCCCAGTTTTGACCGCAGAGCCAATCATTTACTGCGTTCGATTCGGCTTTGCGGTGGTTGTGTTCCATTGCATCGTTTGCAATTCCAATTCTCGGATTCAGTCATTCAAACTCTGCTGGATAAAGAACTGGTGCAAGTACAGAATACGGGACGCGGTTTTTTGTTGGAGATTACCGAGGATTTTTAGGTTATTAATCCCAGAGGAAAAAGCATGATTGACTACGTTAACGCACTTAAAACCAGTTGGTATATCTCCCCGCCTTGGGGTCAAACAATTCCGCCCGTTGAGGTAAATTTACTGGAGAGAGTTTACCTGAAAACTACGAGAACATTTGGTTACTGTTCTGGTGTCCAGTGGAAATATGAATGTTGGCTTTATACAATCATTTGTGGTGATGAAATTGCCCACGCTACAGAACATCAAATCATTGGGACTGGTCAATTAGAAGCTCTCACGGTACAAAAACCTGCTTTCGTTTTAGGTCAGAGAATAATCCTTTGTTCTTATGGGGATGACACAAAACAACGGCTGATTTTAGGAGTTGTACTTGTGGATAAGTTTTGGTTTTACCTTGTCGAATTGGTATCGCCAACATTGGCTGAAACACCAACCATACTTAATCGCTTCTCGCTAGTTGGTGAGAAAAGTTTGGTGCGTGTGAATGCCTAAGTAATTTTAAAGCAGACAATTATGATATCTAACTTGATAAGTCACCAAACCAATCATAACAGTAGCCCGTTCAACACAATTCGTCACCTAGACGATAATGGCAATGAATACTGGCTAGCTAGAGAGTTAATGGCATTACTCGGCTACAAAAAGTGGGAACGTTTTGTAGATGCCATTGACCGCGCCAAAATTGGTTGTCAAAACACCGGAGTATCAGTACAAAATCACTTTACCGACGCTGGGCTTTATACTAGGGATGTACCCAGTGACTATCGCCTTTCCCGTTATGCTTGTTATTTGGTAGCGATGAACGGCGACCCTAGAAAACCGGAGATAGCAGCAGCCCAAAGTTATTTTGCTGTCAAAACCTACGAAGCAGAAACCCGTTCTTACTACCAAGCAAAATCAACCGTAGCTCATGAAGCTGCACAGTTAGCTCTGTTGGTGGGTGAATTCGCTGGGTTAGAAAAATCCCTCACCGCCCAGTTAGCTGTTAACGCCGCCACCAGAGTTAATCCTGCACTTAAACCAGCAGCTGATGAACTCAAGTCAGCCATCGCAATTACCAACGTCAGTGATGACGCATACCTCAAGCCTACAGATATTGGCGATCAAGTTGGAATGAGTGCGGTGGCAGTGAATAACTGGTTGGTTCATGCTGGCTTGCAATACAGAACTGATGACAAGAAAATCCCATATCGTCCGACTGACTTAGGTAAGCAATGGGGGCGGATGGTAGCAGCGATCGCCAAAGGTTCAAATCAGACTGTCTTTCAGCTACGGTGGTTGCCAAGCATTACACAATTGTTTAATGAACGCAACTGAGGTGAAACAGTGGAAGAACAGATTGATGAAATTGGTAAAGAGATTAGCCTTGCCTACAGGTTTTATCAAGGTTATGGCTACTTCCTCTCGGCTACTGTTGCCGAATGGTTAGGTGTTGAGTCTTTAGTAAATTGGCAGTACAAAACAATCTTGGATCTGTGTGCAGTCGATTTAATTAGCGATGCTGTTGACAACTTGGGAAATCAACGAGGCAGACGATACCTTTCATACTTCATGCTACATGGAACTTACTCAGGCAGACAAACAGTTTTTGGGGATGGCGTGAATGTAGCTGACATAGAAAGATTGGTCGTTATGATTAACCTGCAAAAAGCAATTGCACCTCAATTTATAAAAGACTTTGAGGTTACGTAACTATGAATAACTGCCCCAAGTGCAAAAGTAAAGAAATTTATAGAAAAGCTCTTGATGATTTAGTAGTTTATTGCGATTGCTGTCATCACTCTTGGGAAGATAAACAACCGAAAAGACCGATTCTTGAAACTAGCGTTTACATGAGCCGAGGAGCAATGAAGGGTAAACATAATGTGA
This sequence comes from Nostoc sp. DedQUE08, assembly GCF_034530895.1. Taxonomy (NCBI): domain Bacteria; kingdom Bacillati; phylum Cyanobacteriota; class Cyanophyceae; order Nostocales; family Nostocaceae; genus Nostoc; species Nostoc sp. DedQUE08. The sequence continues at coordinate 18,222 of NZ_JAVRCD010000065.1, read as the reverse complement.
CAGTTTGGTACTGTCGTACTGACCCAGAACGTTATTCTTTTTCTCTAACCTACGGTGGTGGAGTTTGTAGCTTTGAAGAGTTTTCGGAAGACCCATATCTAAGTGGCAGTTATACCACCCCAGAAGAAGCATTAGAAGCAGGTATCGCAGAGGTGAAAAGTGATGAATAAGTTCTCAAACTCAAAGCCTACGTAATTGCCCAAGAAATAGAGATAGTCAATCAAATTAGTTGGAAATCAGCGATTATTTCACACATCTCATAAAAAAAGTATGGAAATTGGATTGTTTGAAAGCGATGCACTTATTGAGAGATTAGCGAAAAGATTCTTGGCAATTCAAGGATATATAGTACCTGAATCTTATCGAATGCAATCAGAGAAAAACCACCCTAAAAGTAAAGTTGCTGTTGCAATGGCTCTAGCTGCTATTAAAGAATTGAAATTGATTTTATCTCAATATGAAAAGGATGAATAAAATGAATAAACAAGAGTGGCTGATTCTTGGACAAACACTATTTGGACAAGACAAGATGCAATGGAAATTTAAGTGTCCATGTTGCGGTCACATTGCTTCTACCCAAGATTACAAAAAAGCTGGCGCTCCATCTTCTGCCGCAGGATTTTCTTGTGTAGGACGATGGATGCCAGTTTGTAAAGATGCTTTCGATGATAAGGATAAGCGCAAGATTCCTTGTAATTACGCTGGCGGCGGATTAATTAACCTTAATCCCGTTGATGTTGATGGAATTAAAGTTTTTGAATTTGGGGTTTGAGGCACAAGATATGGAAGCCATAGTCACAGTAGTTGAAAAAGTTGCATCTGTTGCCCATATTAATATCCCCGATAGCCTATCAGTTGATGGAATCAGGCAACACATTGTTGGCTACTACAACAGTGGAGAAATGCAAGCAGATTTGAATATTTACCAAGTAGATTTTGAATCTATTAGCGCTCACATTGGTTCAAAAATCAATATTACTTGGCATCAAGGAGATACTTCTTGTGCAACCCGTCCTTATTACTTTTGCAAACTTGGAAGATTTACTTTGACTCTGTTATCTGTTAACTGACACAGAGCAAAACTTAACTCGTACAGAAGTTTATTTTGGGCATCAGAAGCAACTTATTTGCACATCAGAAAAGGAGATATCCAAAGAATTGGCAACAGTTGAACTCCAAAATTTCTTAAGTGGATTGGCTGTTGAACTTCAGATTTTAAGCCACATTGAATTTCCAGAACAAGTTTGAAAATAACAGGAGTTAAACATGAGGCTAACAACATTAGAAGGTCAATACCAGTGCATCGTGATTGACCCTCCCTGGTTCTATCGGCTGAGAAATCAGGATAAAACTCACCGAAACCGCATTAACTACAAACCAATGCACATACAAGAAATATTGTCATTGCCTGTTCCAGACTTAAGCGATCGCACGGGGTCAGTTCTTTGGCTTTGGTACACTAATAATCACATGATTGAAGCCGCACACTGCTTAGAAACATGGGGATTTGAACTCAAAACCATCCTGACTTGGGAAAAAGTTACCAAGGATAACACTAAAACACATCTAGAAGATCGATTCAGTATTCAAGGCTATGACGAAAAATTCGGATTTCTTTTAGGCGCAAGAAGGAAATTGTGCTTGAAATGACCTAAAAATTTGGTTGTCCAGTCTCGCGTTTTATTACTGAATTGGTGTTCTAGGTGTCGGTCATTGGTTGCGGAATTCGACTGAACATTGCGCTTTGGCTGTTCGTGGGAATGTGAAAGCTTTTGCTGGACGAACACTCACAAACGAGTCCACCATCCTGCACTCACCCAGGCGTGAGCATTCACGTAAGCCCGAACAGTTTTTTGAACTTGTAGAAAAGCTGTGTCCTGATATGACCAAACTGGAGATGTTCGCACGTTCGTCTAGAGTTGGCTGGGATTCTTGGGGTGATGAGGCTCTGAAGTTTGATCAGCCTGTTGAGGAACGTGATGGAGATACTTCGTTAAGTGCTTAATTAGAGCTAATTTAAGCACTTAAAGTGTACTGAACCTAGAAAACTAAATATTGAATTCTTCAATGCTAATTTTCTGGCAGATTGTCAGTTGTAGAGGACTGGTATATTTGACGCAATTCATCGACTGTAGTTGCTGTTTTTATCCCATTTCTCACTGCTCTTAATAGTTCAACGTCTTCCAACGATGAAATTTCTGGCACTAGGTTTAATGCTTCAGGGCCAAACTTGAGTTCCAAGCCTAATTTTATTGCTTCTACCAATTCTTCCATTCGGGCAATTCGCTCAAATGATGTCACGTACTGCATACGTTGTTCTGCCTCTAATTGTTCTACTTCCCGTTGAAATTCTCGCTCTAAATCTAATGGTAGCGTCAACATCCAGTCAATAAAAGCCAAAAGGTTAACAACAGCCTCGCGTTCAAACCCTTGCTCATACAACCGACGCACTAAATTCAGTTTTGATTTTTTCCTTTGCGACCTATTACTGCGGGTTTGCACTGCTGCCAAGTGAGCCATTACCACTGTAGCAAAGGGGTTACGACTGGCTTCTAGCTCCGACAACCTTGGTTGATAGTCTAGCAGCTTGATCACAGGAAACTGAAAATCAACCGTACAGCCAAACAATTCATAACCAAATTGATTTGGTCGCCAGTTTATATTCTCATCTCCTAGTACCGCACATGATGCAACAGAGCGATTATAACGGTCAAAAATCCGATAGTTGTATACAAACATACGTTTCGGAAAATCGCTTTCTTCTTGGCTTTGGACTTCGACATGGATCAATAGCCAAGATTCTTCACCTCCAATGCGGTAAATTTTCACCAATTTGTCAATTAATCGCTTTCCTAACTCCGCATCTCTGACTACCTGTTGTAGCTCCTGATCAAGAAATACAAAACCACGACTCCAATCAATTTCACTATGCGCTTGGGGAAAAAAGAACAACATGAAATCTTGGAAATACAACTGTAGTATCTGCTTCCAAGGAGAATCGTATTCAGTTTGGGGTGCTTTATTACTCATGGTCGAAAATCTCAAAGTTTAAAGGGCGCTTTACAACAAAAAGATTACTTTAGTAAGTTTATTCTGAGGGTTTTATGAAATTAACAGATTTTTTGATAGACCTTGGTAATTCTGTTGCTTATTATCCAAAACTAGTTGAAGTCACTGGTGGCGTTTTACCAAATTTGTTTTTATGCCAAATGTATTACTGGTTGGGTAAACAAAAAAATCCTGAAGGTTGGATTTATAAAACTCAAGCCGAGATTGAGAAAGAAACTGGACTGACTCGAAAACAACAAGAAACAGCTCGAAAATTTCTTAAAGCCAGAGGATTACTCCAAGAAAAATATACCGGATGTCCCAGACGCTTAGAGTTTTGGTTGGATAAAGATGCTTTAAATCAACGTTGGTCAGCTTTTATGAACAATCTTGAGCTACCAATTGCAAAAATTACTTCATCTTGGACTCGCAGAGCAAAAAAATCTCAGGATGACGCTGATCAAAAACCCAGCATAATGCCCAATTCGGACAATATAGACAGCACCAATAGTGCAATATGTAATGCCTTAACAGAGCAATATATATTGCCCCAATCATCCAGTACAGAATGCCCCGATAGTACAGGCTATAATGCCTTCCTTGGACATACTATAATGCCTTCTTCGGACAATCTATCTATATATACAAAGAATACTTCAAAGATTACTTCAGAGATTACACACAATGCGCCCCTGGCTTCGCCACCCGCGCCCCCCACCCAAGAGAGTGTGTGTGAAAAAGAAGAACTTGATTTAACAACAAAAGAAATTGAACTTGAAGAACCAACTCCAGAAAAACCAAGCTTAGAAGAACTAACCCCAGAAGAACCAATCCCACAATTACCCACTTCGTTGTTAAAAAAATCCGAGTCTTCGCAACAAACCGATAATCCCTCAAGAGGATCAACTATTGCGGGGGGGTCGTTCGAGAAACGCGAACAAGCGAATAAGCCGCAACTAACCTGTCCCTACAAGACAGCCCGGAATGTAAAAGAACTGATTGATGCTTGGTTAACAGACCCGACTGCTATGAGTGATGATTCTCTACCACTGCTTGTCAGAGAAACAATCAAGTGGAAGTGCTGGGTTTTACCTTGGCGCAATGGAGAGCGAAAGCTGAACAACTTGTACCAGAACTTCAAACCCATAGTCGTGGACTTCTTGGCTGCTGAGTTAGCCACGAAATCGAAACGCTCCGCACAACAGGAAATAGATCATGCGATCGCAGTCCTGAACACCTGGGAGAAAACCAAAGGGGGATGGACGAACCTGATGCAGCGCTATAACCAGGCATTGCAAACAGAAAAACAGCCCCTACCCCAACTGCATATTGCTACGACAAAAAGACCAAGCAACACCACTAGCATCACGCTCGAAGATGCTTTAGCACAAGACCGAATGCGCCGTCAGCAAGAGCAATCCATTCGGGTTCCATCCAATGGGTATCAGCACAGCCCACAAATGCTGGAGCTAAAGGCAAAACTTCAAGCCAAAGCAAATGAGCCAAAAGTTCCGAGCAACACCAGACCATCTTCCACGAATTTGCGAGAAGTTGAAGCGCAGTTAAAATTAGCACTAAGAGCATGACTATGTACAGCAATCAAGACAACGTAGTTTCTTTTGCCCCCGATCGAAATCAAGTCAACTTGCCCCCACAAAACATCGAGGCGGAAGTTGCGATTTTGGGCGGGATTATGCTTGATCCAGAAGCGATGACTAGAATCAGCGATCGCCTAATAACCCAAGCCTTCTACATCAGCGCCCACAAAGATATTTATCAAGCCGCAGTCCAACTTCATGCTACATATCAACCCACAGATTTACTAAGCGTCACCGCATGGTTGGCTGACCACAATTTGCTCAATCGCATTGGTGGCAGAAACAAATTAGCGACTCTGGTAGACCGCACTGTATCAGCTGTCAACATCGATGCTTTAGCTGATCTGGTGATGGAGAAATATCGACGACGGCAGTTAATTAAAGCTGGGAACGAAGTTGTCAAACTCGCTTACGAAACAGAAACTGAACTACCGCTTGTATTAAATCTTGCTGAGGCGGAAGTTTTCGGCGTTACCCAAAATCAAAGCGATGAACGCTGCAAGGTTTTCTCAGCGCAAGACATGGGCATTGAACTTTTTCAAAAGCTGGAGATGGGCAATATGGCAGGCGACAAAGTTGGTTGGTACGACCTCGAAAATATCACCGATGGCATTTATCCCAGTAGCTTGGTTGTAGTGGCTGCTGAATCTCACATGGGGAAAACTCACTTTATGATTTCTTACGCTTACGAAATCATGACCAAACTTGGAAAACCAGTTCTGTACGTTACTCCAGAAATGGATAAGAATCAACTCAATGCCCGAATGCTGGCCCGAATCACAGGCGTAGACGCTTCTATGATTCAAACCAATACTCAATGCTACTGGGAACAAATAGCACAAGGCATAGGACAAATGGTGGAACTGCCTTGGAAGGTTTACGAGCATTCCTCCCCTACAACCACAATGATTGCAAGTGCAGTGCGCCGTGCTATTGCCGAATTTGGCGGTTCTATTGGTGCTGTGTTTATTGATTACTTACAGCAGATTCCTCTGGAGTCCGGTGGGAATATGGCCTTTGAAGTCGGCAAGATTACCCGCCAGATTCGGGACATTGCCAAGTCTCACAAAATCTCTGTTTTCTTAGGCTGTCAAATCAATCGGGGCAATCAAACAACGGCTGATAAACGCCCCAATCGTCATTTACTTCGCAACTCTGGTGAAATCTTTGAGGTTTGTGACCAGTTGATTATGCTTTACCGGGATGCCGTGTATACGAAAGACCCAAGCGACCGCACTATCGAGTTGATTGTTGAGAAAAACAGGCTTTACGGTAAGCTCGGCACTGCAACGATGTTGTGCGATTTATCGACCTCGAAATTTTTGAACTTGGCGAGATAATTTACAGCCAGATCCAGCAATCGCGGCTATTTTGGAGAGCGATTGCCTAGCACTACTATGCAGACAATCGCTTCTCATTATTTCTGCTGCTGGAAAATGTACATTTGCTGGTTATAGTTAGCTTTCGTTAAGCAATCACAGTAATATTTGTACTACTAAGCTGTGCATTATTGGATAACTGGGCTATTTGAACTTGTGCTGTACCACCCAATCCATCTTTATCAAAGAATAAGTTACCCGTAGTTTGATTGTAGATGAAGCGATCGCTTAGTGCTGTAGCGATCGTACCAAGTCGGAATAAGCCCGAATCGAGTATCGTATCCTGAGATTGGCTCAGTACAAATTCTGCCTTAGAAATGAAGATAGTATCATCTCCAACAGTAAAATCAGTGATGATATCATAGCCTCCAGTGCGGGTATCAGTCAGATATAAGCTATCTCGCCCACTTTCACCAGTCAACACATCTCGACCAATTCCACCACTTAGCACATCGTCACCCACACCGCCCAACAAGGTGTCATTGCCTAAGTTACCATAAAGGCTATCGTTACCATCTCCTCCGTTCAAGATGTTAACACCAGTATTTCCCGTCAGCATGTTATCAAGGCTGTTACCAGTACCATTGATTGTCGTGCTTCCAGTCAGGATCAACTTCTCTAGGTTATCTCCCAAGACCCAATTTACCGAAGAGTTGACTAAATCTGTGCCTGCACTGGCGGATTCAACAATAGTATTGCCGATGGTGTCTACAGTATAAGTGTCATTGCCTTTACCACCAATGAGGCTATCGTTACCTGTACCACCATCTAAGAAATCATTTCCATCACCACCATAAAGTGTCGTTATCACCTAGTCCGTTGAGCGTGTCATTGTCCTGCAATCCTGAGATAATATCCCTGTTCACCGTACCAGTCAAGTTGTCCGCTACTATTGTGCCATTAATCACATTAGTACTAACTACTGCCAGTGTAAAAATATCGCTGACAGTTGCCGTTCCATCACTGGCGATCGCTTTAATATTGAGGCTACCAACGTTGTCATTTGTGGGAGTACCACTGAAGGTAGTACCGTTGAAGGTTAACCAACTGGGAAGTGAGTCACCATTTTCTAATGTGGCGCTGTAGGTAAGGTTATCTCCTGCATCCACATCGGCGAAGGTATTTGCTGGAAGAGCGAAGCTGAAGGCAGTGTCTTCTGTCGCTGTTTGGTTAGTAATGGGGTTGGCAACGACTGGGGCATCATTCACCGCCGTAATATTAATATTGCGGGTAACGACGGTACTATTATTAGTCCCATCATTAACCACAAAGCTGACGGTACGAGGTGTAGTACTGGGGTTGTCGCTGCTGTTGGTATAAGTAATAGAACGCAGTGCGGTTTGATAATTCGCAAGGGTGGCACTACCGATTAAGGTTATAAACACCCGTGCTGCTGTTGTAGCTGCCCGTAATCCCATTTTGATTAGGTAAAGGCGAGGGTGTCTTGAGCAGAAATAAAGCCACTGGTAATGCTAACGGTGGCACTAGCCAGATTAGGGGAGTCTACATCGTTGACGGTGATGCCTGAATCAATGACTGTAGTGGCGTTCTCAGTATATGCTAGGGCAGAGTTAGTGGCAGTAGCAACGGGTGCATCATTCACCGCCGTAATATTAATATTGCGGGTAACGACGGTACTATCAGCAGTCCCATCATTGACGACAAAGCTGACGTTACGAGGTGTAGTAGTGGGGTTGTCACTGCTGTTGGTATAAGTAATGGAACGCAGTGCAGTTTGATAATTAGCAACGGTAGCACTGCCAGTTAAGGTTAAAACGCCTGTGCTGCTGTTGTAGCTGCCAGTAATCCCATTTTGGTTGGTGAAGGTGAGGGTGTCTTGACCAAACACGAAACCACTGGTAATGCTGACAGTGGCACTAACTAGGTTAGCGGAGTCTAAGTCGCTAATAATGATGCCTGAGTCGATGGCTGTTGTGGCGTTCTCGGTGTAGGCCAAGGCAGAGATAGAACCAGAGGTGATTACTGTGTTGTTGTAGCGTTGGGCATATATCTCATAACCAGTCTCTTCACAATCCAATAACTCTGTAAAGCTTCAAGAAACTGTATAGTTATTTTCGCGCCCAGATTTGTGTCACACGAGGGATGCCAAACAATGTTGTTTCGTCCTCTGCCAACTCTCTTATTTGCTCTATAGTTTGATTAATCTCTTCTGGTGTTGTTATTCCAGAAGAAATAAAAGCATCAGCTGCCTCTTTGAGTGACAAATCTACTAAACGCTTAGTTTCTTTGTGAACTGCGACAGGCTGCATTAAAAAAATTTCTCGCGTCAGCAAGCCAGCATTTTGAAATATTTGGTAAAGCTTGCTTCCCATACAAAAGTGCTGGCTACGAGTGTTACCTAGTCTAAGGAAAAGCTCAAAACAACGGTCGTAGCTAGGGTTAGCAGGTTGACAAAAAGCAGTGCTAAAGTCGGCTTCCTCACACACTAACAATCCATTCGGCTTGAGTAGTGCCAGCATTTGTTCCAGTGCATCTGTAGGGCGAGTCAGATGGATTAGCAAAAAGCGGCAGTAAACTAGGTCAAAGGAGTTATGAGGTAATCCTGTATTGTAAGCGCTGCCCAAGACAAATTTTACATTGCTCAAGCCAAGTGCGTCTGCATTTCCTCGTGCCTGTTCTACCTGCTCTGTACTCACATCTACACCAATAACTGAACCGTTGAATCCAACTTGTTTGCCTAACCAAGTGGAAACACTTCCAATACCGCAACCAATGTCAGCTATATGCATTCCTTCGCAGAGTCCAACTCGCGCAAGTAAAAACTCTGTATATGGCTTATGGATTTGGTGAAGAATTTGCAATCGATTTGCACCTTCTTTTCCAGTGGCTAGTGTATAACGGTCATCATATATCATTTTTTATTCATCTTGGAACTGCTTGACTTAACTAATTATTCTTAAATCTATATGAAGAATTAGAGCATTTTTAAATCTTGTAATTCGTAATTAGGAGATTTAATCACCTATTAAAAGCCTTACAATTACCAGTTATATTAATAACGTCTACAGCATTTCTATTTTGAGATTCAGTTTGTTTGATGCTGTAATTAATTTTCAGTGTATTGTCTCCTAATGTATTGTGCTCTTTAATCGCTGTGTTTAAGGTAGGTGCATTCAGATTATTTTCTAGAGTCACACCCTGATTTATTTTGGCAATAACAGAGTTTTCAGATAAAGTCTGGTAGTCATTATGGTTAATATCTATTTATATAAAGGTCGTGACTACCGTATCAGAACTTGATACAAAATGACGAAATGTTCCGTGGTCACTACCAAACATTGTATAAAAGCTAGCAGCAGTAACTTGGTAAAGAATTAATCGAGATAAAGCGATCGCGTAGGGAATGTAGTTAAAGCCATATTTTCTGACATTTTCACCAACAGGTGACATAATAAAAAAGCTGCCTAAATCACAGCCAGCTTTTTTATTAGGGTGAAATAAAAAACGCTAAGGCTTATCCACAGCAACACACCGGTATGCAGGCTATTATTAACGGTTTTTTCTTATCTACAGCATATCTATTTTGAAATGGAGTTTGTTTAGTGTTGTAATTAATTTTCAGTGCATCGTCTCCTAATGTATTGTGCTTTTTAATCGCTGTGTTTAAGATAGATGCATTCAGATTATTATCTAGAGCTACATCCTGATTGATTTTGGCAATAGCAGAGTTGCCAGACAAAGCTATTGCAAATGTATTGCGCTTTTTAATCGCTGTATTTAAAGTAGGTGTATTCAGATTATTATCTAGAGCTACATCCTGATTAATTTCGGCAATAGCGGAGTTTCCAGACAAAGCTATTGCACCAACGATTACGACTCCTAATTTACCCAATTTCCAAACATCCATAATTGCATTCCGCCTTTTTTACCAATTCTAAATATTCTTTGACATCAATTAACTAGAGGATTTCGCTACCAGCGAGCAACTAAACGTTTACATAGTTTTGTTGAACCTTTGGTGGCTTTCTATACAAATATATGCAATTGACCCTAACTTGTCGTCCCCTAAAAGTTGAAACTTTTGCTCAATAGATTGATTGATAAATCAGTCCATCTTAAAATGGAATGTTGGCTCCAACTAAAGTTGGAATCCAAATTTCAACTTTAGTACAATTTCCTACAAGTCAAGGAAACAGGATTTGGGCTTGACCACTTTAGAAGTTATATTTTGAATGTGATTAATCGGGGAGTAGCGATCGCCCAATGCCCAATACTCGATGCCCCCACTTAAATTACTAGTGGGGTTAATTTTGGGATTCTAGAGGTGTGTACTGCCTTAGCAGGAAATGTATCATCAATTGGCTGTAGGCGATTGTAGCGGGGGTAGCAAGCGCGATCGCCCATCCATCTCCCTTCCTCTCTCAGAATGATTATCAAGTTTATTGTCTTTACCCAATGGCGCAGATATAGTGGATATTTGTCTGGGACAATTAGGAAAAATTAGTGACATTAACTTATTCAGAAAAACACGGGATAAATTTGCTTTATCACAGAAATTTTTAGGAGATAAAGCCTATATAGGAGACCATGCCATTGCCACCCCACATAAAAAACTCAGTAAAGCTGAAATTTCGGAATTACATAAACAGGAAAATCGACAATTATCATCCCGCAGAATTGGTATAGAACACATAATATATCGAGTAAAAATATTTCGCGTAGCTAGTGAGCGATTCCGTTTATTTCTTCATCACTATAATCAGGTAATTATGACAATTTGTGGATTAGTTAGACTCCGCTTGAACTGTTCATATATTTTAACTATTAATCCTCCTTATTATCCTTAAAAAAATGATTCAATTATCCACTATCTTTTATTTATAAACTACTAATTTAGTATAATTAAACCCCTTGGATACTCATTCTTTAGTTTTTGCTCATCCAGCGATCGCCTTCTAACAATTCTCCCTCAAACTCTCTCATGGCAAGCGTTTACCATTTCTGGATAAGTCTATTTCAACTAACTGATAACTGATCTTTATGTTCCTTGCTTTGAACTGTGAGTTAGCGCACCTGTTAGAGTCGCAAATAGACCACCACTACCAAAACCATCGGCACTGCTTGTGGATTTAAAGAACAACTGCCATTGGTGTCAAGTTAAGGCAGAAGCCCAAGTGTCAAGCGAGGTTGCGGCATTGCGTCGGTGTCGCTGACGCACTGCTTTTACCAAACCCATAGAGCGGTGATGCTCAACTAACCAAGGAATAAGTTGAAGTTGTGAGTTTTGCAAGAGTGCGCGATGGAAAAAATATAAACTGCGGAAAACCATTTCCACAGAAATTCGCTCTATTGGTTGTTGCAAAGCGACAGCGACATCAGCACATAAATCATTGAGAACAGCATAAAAAATCCATGTAGCAAAAAAAAGCATCTGTACACCATTATTGCCACCAACCCAGAGATAGGACAAACCCAACAATCTTTTTGTGAGTAAAAATGCATCTTCGATTTGCCAACGTCGGCGATACAACTCACAAACTGATTGTGGTGAAAGTTGTTGTGGGTCAAGGACATTGGTTAAGTAATGATACCAAGTCTTTCCCCAAAGTACAGATACTTGTCGCATCGGGTAGCGACAAGGATCAGTATGGTGAAGACCCATTTGAATGATTTCGTCTTTGTAATGAGAACCACTAGAAAGTACGCGCACAACTTGATAGCGCACCTTGGCTTTTTGTCTGGTTAAAACATATTTTCTGGCTTCAGTTAGGGTATCAAACCACTCAAATCCATAGAAGCCCATATCTGTTATCAGTAAACCGCCCACTGGTAAGCGTACTTGTAGTTCTTGCCACCACTTGGTTTCGTTACGTTTGGCATCGCCATCGAAAAACGCTGCCACCGGGCGATGGCTGAATGCTTCCACCACCATCAACATCTTCCCACCCAACACTGCGTTTGTTTTTTCTTGGAGTTGTCCTAAATGTTTTTTGACTGCTTCTAGAGTTGATGCATCCGCTATCCATACTGCACTGAACTCTTCAACCACCGATGACCACCGGGGGTCAACTTCTGTAGGTTTTTTCTTGGCTGCTAGGCGCTCTATTACTTGCTCAAACAGTCCAACAAACAGCTTCGCTGGCAAGCTCTCAAGGCGATTAGTTGTTGCTTGCCGACTCACAGACATTGCCTCTACCCACAATAATCCTTCAACTTCTAGGCAGCGCAGCACATCTGTTAAATAATTTATTTGTCGATACACCAAACTTAGCACTATTGCTGCCATCACTGGTAGCGTTAGTACCCGCGATGCCTACGGTGGGCTGCGCCTACGCAAATTCCGCTGTTTGTCTTTTACATCTTTGAGATTGGCAAATGTCCCTGGAGTTACTAGTTCAATCAATCGTGATTCTATCTCTTGAGTTGTTGGGGCTGGGCAACTTACCCGATGTCGAAAATCTGGATTCCCTTGTTTTTTACGTGGCTTACTCATGGCTCAAATCAACACCCTTGTGTTGAGTTTAGCCATTAAGTTTTACCCACTTGACAAGTCTCCTTTTTTCTTAACTTGACACTAATGGCATCCTGCCCGCCCTGATAATGCAAGTTGTAGACGGAACAGCTTAGACGACTTTACAAAAAAAGGGAATAGGAAACAGGGAACAGATAAAAAAACTAAAGTTTCAGAGTTTAAAGCTCAGTCAAAAAAAAGATGTTTTTGAGCGGAGAGGGCAACGAAAAAAACAGTGTCAATATTTCAATCTCATGTTTACGTAAAAACATGAGTTTTTCCTGTTCCCTCTGAATTTGAGGTTTTTAAAAGCATTTTTAGCCTCTGCTTGCGGCTGGCGATCGCCTACGGCGGGAGAAACAGCGCCATCGCTCAAAAGAAGAATAGTGGTTATGTTGTAATTATGCTTTGAATCATAATGTGAGAAAAATTTTGATCCATAAATTAGAAAAGAGTTAACGAAAATTCAGGCTTTTGCGCTAATCACAAATTAAAACTTTGAATCAAATTATGAGTGAGAGTTGAAATTCTGAATCATAACTAGAGAATGAGTTGAAAAAACACAATTGGACAAAACTTGCACAAAAAATCCTTGACAAAATTGTTCTAACTTAAACTTTCAATTCAAAATATGGGTTCTTGGCAACTTTTGGTGATCCTGGTTGGGGTAAGGCAGAAGGCAGACGGCAGAAGGAAGAGGAAGGAAAAATTCCCACAATTGAAGCCCAGCATGGATTATAGAACATCTGCATCACTTGAAAGCCGTAAGCGATCGCAAGAGTGAAGTCACAAATCCCACGCCCGGAAAAAAACGTTTTAAACCCTTCTGCCCTCTGCCTCCTGCCTTCTGCCTTAAAGCGCGTAACCTTTAATCATCACCAAAATCTGACAAGAACCAAAATATGCTTCAAATACCCATGTTATGGTTCAAAATTTTTGTTTTAGTAGATATCTGAGTAAAAATCAAATATTTCATTGTCCAAGCGTTCACGAAGTGTGCCGCAGGCATCGCTTGTGGGTGAAAATCATCTTGAAGAAGATCAGGAAAAACTACGGTTTTCAACGTAGACGAGGTTTATTGTCAATAGGCTGGGTGTAATTCTGATCGCAAGGCATCGCCCTTACGGGATGTTACCCTCTTGACCATTAATCACATCGTTGGATTTATCAAAACCCACGATGTTATTGTTTAAGTCAAAAATGGGTTTCCTAACTCCATGATATGTTTGACAATATTACTCCGGTTGGTAACAAGCCAATCTTTCTCTTGTGCGATCGACATTAATGATGGATGAGGTTCAAACACTACAGGTTTTCCAACGATCTCAAGGAGCGCCGTATCAGTTATTGAATCACCTATGGCGAGGGATTCCTCCAGATTTACACTCCAATCCTTAACCATCTGTAGAAAAATAGAATACTTTTTGCCGAGAGATCCTGAAAAGAGATTTACTTTTCCAGTGTACTTACCTTGGTGAGTGGCGAAAATTGAGCCTTGGTATTTTGAAATCCCAAACTCCTCAGCTAGGCAACACACGATTTCATCCGGGCTACCTGAAATTAATACAAGGGAATATCCCTGGCTGTTGAGAATGTCGATAAGTTTCGGAACGAAAGGGAATAGTTTGGTTCGTTCTTGCTGCCATACTTGCCTAGCAATACGCTGCATTACAGTTTGTGATATCCCTGCAATCGCCTCTGCAAAGAGATTATAAGCGGTAGTTGCCATGATCTGGAAGTCAATTTCATTAAGGTGATATTTTTCGACTACTTTAAAAATATCCTCGATCTTTGATTTATCACTAATACCATTTGCTGTTAATGCTTGTAGTAACTGAAGCCCTAAAGCACCAGGGTAGAGAGTTCCGTCAATATCTAAGGCAGCAACTTTCATATCGTTCCTTTGTATATTATTCCCTGATAACGGCAGCAGTGTACTTAAGAGCGAGTAGCGCGAAGATGCTAGTGAGAATAGGCACATCATAAGGTATGGGTCGGGGAGCTACTTGATCTGGTATAGAGACGAATTTTCCTTCTTCATCCTGCTGTAGCATCAGGTAATGTGTACCTCGCCTTAATGTTTCGGCATCACCAAGGCTGCTTAGAGCAATCAGGGTATATGAGGTACTGATAACATCGCTTGCGTCACCTAATTGATGACCCCAACCGCCATCGCTGTTTTGAGATTTACGCAGGTAGTCTAATGCTTTCGCTTCTGCTGTATAAATACTTTCTAAAAGCTGCGCTGATCGAACAACTTTACAGGTACGCATTGCTAACACTGAACGGAAAATCGCCTGTGCTTCGCTCAGACTCCAGCTCCTTTCAAAATAACCGTCGAACTTTTGTTGGCTAATGATGTAGCGCAGTCCTAACTCGAAGACGTTTGTATACTCAGTACAGCGAGGAGCCAACGCGTTAAGAGCTGCTGCTGTCATGGTAATTTCAGAGGAATTACCACGCACAAAGGTAGGAAATCCACCATCTTCATTCTGAATAGCGAGAAGGTACGCCTCCCCTTTTGAAATGTATTCTTTGTATTTGTCAACCTCAAGTGCCTGTAAAAACTCTACACAGAAAGAAGTATCATCTACGTCAGTCTGACTTGTACCCTCTGCATATGACCATCCGCCATCTGATTGCTGTTGTCTCACTATGTACTCAGCCATTTGTAATAGAGTCTCTATGTCAGCTCCACTATCTGTTAACGCTACTCCAGCAGTTGCTGTACAGAAAATCTCAAAACTAGCAATAAAAGGGAAACCGCCATCTGAGTTTTGACAACTTAGCAAATTGTTAATTCCCTTTAAAACTACATGGTGGTGTTCTGGAAACTTCTGAAGTGCCAATAAGATGATAATATTGGCTAAAACGTGTTTTTCCCAAATCGAGTTATTATTCTGCGTTGCCAGTAGAAATTCTACGTCATCATGGTTTATCCACTTTCGGTAGTTTAAACCAAAAGCGTATAGAACTTTGAGAGCGCATATTTCAGCTGCAACCCAACTTTGATAACCTTGATAAAAGAAGTGTTCTATCTGATACTGGTTGTCATACGGCATTACCTCTAGTTCTGCTAGGATTGCACTGAACAGCACGCGCTTACGGCTTGCCGTAAAATGCTGAAAGCCTGTCATATAATCTTCACCAACTTGTGCATCTTCAGGTATACTTTTACGCAATGCTCCAAAAATTAGAGCCTTGTGGAACTTGTTATTATGCTCTTTATCAAGTTGAGTAGTTAAATAGTGAGTGAGTTGATACTGACAATTTGGATATATTTCTTGGATAGTAAGCAAGTGGAGCATCAATGAGGATTCAAGTACACGGCTCTTGCAAACATCTCTAACAGATCCGTCTGTTTTCACTTGGTCTTTTAGATAGCGTGTAAGTTTCTTCTGGCAGTCTATAACTTGACCACGCAATTCTGGCTCACCCAGTATTAAAGGTTGCAAAACAGAAGAGCTGACTATAGGATTAGAAAATTTTTTAAAAGTTTCCATAGATTTGTCAATAGGTTAGGTGTAATTCTGATCGCAAGGCATCGCTCTTACGGGGTGAAAAATTCAAGCGATCGCGCTGTTCTTCTTCTGTCAACTCTGGAACTTCAACAGCCGTAACCGTAATCGTTGCTGAACCTGGGTCTTCTTACTGAGATTCTTACTGAGAAACATTCTTGTTTACAGCAGCTAGCTGCTGAAGTTGAATCGGTAGATGCGGCAGAGTATGATATTTAATTGAAAAGTTTAGCTTCAGAAACATCTTCTATTGAAAAAG
Organism: Nostoc sp. DedQUE08; assembly: GCF_034530895.1. Taxonomy (NCBI): domain Bacteria; kingdom Bacillati; phylum Cyanobacteriota; class Cyanophyceae; order Nostocales; family Nostocaceae; genus Nostoc; species Nostoc sp. DedQUE08. The sequence goes on along the minus strand of NZ_JAVRCD010000065.1, from coordinate 1,948 downwards.
AAGCTGTAAGCCTTGTTTCTTCTTTAATCAAAGATATTTCTAACTTCTGAATCAGATTATAGAGGCATACAGCTAATCTCTAATGTGTAAGCTGGTGATTTTTTGACTAAAGACTTGTGCGGTAGTGTTATGGATAAATTCTGACTGTACTGCTGCCACTTCAGTTTACCTCCAACACCTAGCATCGCAATATTTGCTTTTTTCGGCAAAATTATTCCTGGAATAGTAACCTTCCCAAACGTTAACTCATCAAGCAATATTGCATATAATTTTCCTTTATTAGTGGTGTAGCGTACTCGAATACGTTCTGGAGTTAAATCTTCTGCTCGTATCCAATAGCGTGAGCCAAAGATTGCTTTACCATTCACATTTAGCCATTTACCCAAGCCTTCTAATCTTTCAAACTGTACCTTGGATATTGAACCATCAGCCTTTGGCCCAATGTTCAGCAATAAATTACCATTTTTACTAACAATATCTACAAATAAGTCAACTAGTTCATCTACCGAAATCATGTTCAAATCAGTATCATTTTGGTTATAGCCGAATGAGTAACCTAAACCTCTTGTACTTTCCCATTTATGAGGTTCTATTTGTGTAAGCTGGCTGTACTCAGGTGTGGAAAAGTCAAAGTGCAACCCTAACTGACCACCTAAATCAAAACGGTCATTCACTACACCATCGGGTACGCGATTGTAAAAGTAGGCCATAATTTCATTCGCTTGCCCAATAGGGTAGCCAAGATCATTCCATAATATAGATGGCTGATAGCGGTCAATCAATTCGCGCCAATGAGCATTTGCATAGTCTGCATAGGCTTTTTTCTGAATAGTTGCTCCTACCAGCGTGTTGAAGTCTGTGATTGTTGTATCTTTGAAAGACCAATCAAGACCACCAGAATAATACACACCCATCCGCATACCTTCTTGGCGAACAGCTTGTGTTAGTTCGCCTACAATATCGCGTGTTGCCACTCGCCCTGGCTGGTTTCTAGTTTGACTAGGCCACAACAAAAAGCCATCATGATGCTTCGTTGTTAGTACAACGTACCGCGCACCCACTTTAGAAAATAATTTTGCCCATTCTGAGGGGTTCCAATTTGTTATAGCTGCATTGAATCTGGGAATAAAGTCATCATAGGTGAAGGCTTCACTATAGGTTGTACGATGGTAGTTATAGGTAGGGCTGCCCTCAAGTTTCATGGAGTTGTAATACCATTCCGAGTAAGGGTTGTTCTCAAACCAATACTCCCAACCACGCTCTGCAACAACCTTGTTCAATTCCCCAGTTAGTGGTGCATAGGCAGGTACAGAATATACCCCCCAATGGATGAAAATTCCGAGTTTCGCATCCTTGAACCAGTCTGGAACTTCATGGTTCGATAGTGATTCAGTTGTTGGCTCATAAGTTCTTTGTGCAATAGCAACAGAAGTGAACAAATTCAAAAATACTGTTAGAGATAATGTAGCAAACAACAAACGTACTAAAAACTTAATCATTACAAGATTCCTTATTGACAGGGTTCTTAAACTTTAGAACGAAAGTAGACTTAGCAATTTTTAGTCGCTATTTTTATTAACAAGCACTGAATGTTAAGTTTAAGTCTATAAGGGTGTGCAGTTGAGTAAGATACAAAAAACTTGCTGACAAGAGCCGCACTCAATTGATTTTAATTATGCAAAAAATTATGGGCTTCATTGAGTTTGTTGGCTGATTCTTCTAATAAGCGTTGTTCATAAGCATTTCTTGATAACAGCAGTTGGCGGTCAATACCTGTTGAGCCAATGATACATGGAAGTCCAAGAACAACTTCACTGCCAACTCCATAGTTAGAATCTGCTCTAGCCGATACTGGAAATATTTGCTTTTCATCTCGCAGGATGGTATCAACTAATACCAATTCTTTATGAAGCTGCGCTAAATAAGGCTTCAAGAATAAAGTCGTAAG
>NZ_JAVRCD010000064.1:0-44376 GCF_034530895.1 Nostoc sp. DedQUE08 | reverse complement strand
ATAATTTCAGTTATTTACTACTTGCTTATGTCGGAAAGTGACAGAAGAGGGATAAAACCAGGGAGAGGTCTTAAAATCCCTAAGCCGTTAGTAGTTCGTAATTAAGAGTTTTAATTACGATTTACCTGGCCACGATCGCATCTACTTTCTTCATTCTCAGGTAGTTTTGGAATGTAGAGTCGAATTTTTCCAAAATGTCTTTAACTGAAGAAATTCTTTCCCAATTACCAGGCGATGTTTTAAAAGGATTGCGCCAAGGCGATCGCATCCTTACATCTGCGAAAACTCCGCACCCACACCACAATTAGTTAAAGAAAATTAACAGTCTTTAGGCGTCCAAGAATAATTAATCAAAGATTGAAATTACCTATTGTGGTAAATTCAATACCATGATTAATTTGTATTGTGCATAAGTCTTATATCAATATTTATGCAAAGGTGTCTTGATTACATGAATCTAATGAACTTTAAAATCCAAGGCTTTTTTACAACGTTAATAATTGGTACTGTGTCAGCATTGACCATTTCAGACGCTATCTCTCAAAAGGTGAACGCCGAACCTGCGCCTTCTTGTAATAATGCAACCATAACAGGTAGCTATGGATTTAAAGCGACTGGGACGATCATAGGATCGCCTATAGCTAGCGTTGGTTTAGTTAAGGTTGATGGAAGGGGAAATTTTCAATCAATAGGTGGTGCTAGCGTTGACGGTACTGTACGTACAAACGAAACAGGCTCAGGAACCTATAGTGTTAAACAAGATTGTACGGTGCAGATAGTAACCTCAGATGGTAGTACTTATAGCGGTGTCATTGTTGATGGTGGCAAGGAAATCGTTTTTATCGCAACCGTTCCAGGTACAGTAGTTGTTGAGACTTGGAAAAAAGTGAACTGATTTACTCCATCTGTCCCAACACTTGGAAATGAATAGACATCTCCAGAAATTAAATATGTGTTATCTAGAATCATTGTAGAGACGTAGCAATGCTACGTCTCTACATTCTTTTTCACTACTATGTCTAATAAATTATTGCCTGCGATTTTTAAGTTATCGTGAGTTCGACGAACCTCTCCCTGCCTTGAACTAAAGTTGAAGTCTGTCTCTCTCAGAGGTTGTTTTAAAAGTGTTTTGTTGTGATTTTAGGCACGTTTAGATCCCCCCTAACCCCCCTTAAAAAGGGGGGAAATGGAATCAAAGTCCCCCTTTTTAAGGGGGATTTAGGGGGATCTAGAACTTTTCGATACCAACAAGAGGACTTTTAAAACATCCTCTCCGACTGCAAACAATAAATCTCCTGCATCACAATATTTCTCATTAGGTAGAACTAAATCTGAATAAAACCAATTATTGCCTCCATTGAGGTTTTGAATTCTAGTAATGGGTGTGCCAGCAGTCAATAGTTCATGTCTTAGGTAAGCTCTACCATTGATTAGCCTTACGCAGTGGCCTAGAGTTGTTTTTATCCATACCTTTGGTAAATTTCTTACAATGCTGGTCAACTCTTTTCCTCCCAATCTTGAATCTGCAACCCATTCACCCGACCAAATTCTTTTGTATTATGCGTAACCACTATCAAATTATTCGCCATTGCAATAGCTGCAATCTGCACATCATAAGGGCCAATCGGCGTACCACTAGCTGCTAACTCAGCCCGAATTCTCCCTGCTATCCTTGCGGCTTCTGGGTCTAAAGGTAGAATAATAAACTGACTAAAAAAACGTTGCAATATTTCTAAATTTCTCTTTTGTTGGGCACTACGATAAGCACCATAGTACAGTTCTAATTGGGTTATTGTAGAAACTAAAATATCTTCTGGTTGTTGGGATGTCAGTTGAGTTGTTACCGCAGGACTACTATTATTTATTAAGCGGATACAGACATTAGAATCGAGCAGATAAATCAAAATAGCGGCTCCCTAGTTTCGTATTCTCCCTGTTCTGCCCGTTCTAGCGGTTTTCCTACCCAACCACCAATTACTTCTTCAAAAAACCCAGGCATCCAGCCCCGTTGTTCTGGTGTAACTCTTTGAATTGTTACCGTAACTTCAATTTCTGTATCTGGCATTTCTACTGGGATATCTAAATGTAAAATACCATCTTTACCCACATGCGACCGGATTTTTATACTATCCATCGTATTTTTATCCTAATAAAAGAAATAATATCGCATCTACTTTCTTCATTCTCAGGTAGTTTTGGAATGTAGAGTCGAATTTTTCCAAAATGTCTTTAACTGAAGAAATTCTTTCCCAATTACCCGGCGATGTTTTAAAAGGATTGCGCCAAGGCGATCGCATCTTAACATCTGTGCGCGAAAACTCCGCACCAGTACCAACCTTAGTTAAAGAAAGTCAACAGCCTTTAGGCGTTGTAGACTTCGATGTGCTAATCTGCGGTGGCACTTTAGGCATTTTAATTGGTTGCGCCTTGGCGGTGAAGGGGTTGCGGGTGGCGTTGCTGGAACGGGGTATTTTGCGGGGGAGAGAACAAGAATGGAATATTTCTCGCAAAGAATTAGATGTGTTTGTGGAATTAAACTTGCTAACAGAGGATGAATTAGCAAGTGCGATCGCCACTCAATATAACCCAGCACGAGTTAGTTTTGCTGGCGGTACAGAAGTTTGGGTAGAGGATGTCTTGAATATCGGCGTAGATCCAGTTTATCTACTAGCTACCTTGAAAACCCGATTTCTCGCCGCTGGTGGAAAGTTATTAGAAAACACACCTTTTAGCGAAGCGATGGTTCATCCCGACGGGGTGATGGTAAATAACCAATTCAAAACTCGCTTATTAATCGACGCGATGGGACATTTTTCACCCATCACCCAACAAGCACGCCAAGGCAAAAAACCAGACGCACTGTGCTTGGTTGTCGGAAGTTGCGCTCAAGGTTTTCCAGAAAATAACTCAGGCGATTTATTATTATCATTTACATCTTTGCAAAATCAATGCCAGTACTTCTGGGAAGCCTTTCCAGCCAGGGATGGCAGAACCACTTACTTATTTACCTACATGGATGCAGAACCTCAACGTTTGAGTTTAGAAGCTTTATTTGAGGAATATCTGCGTCTGTTACCAGAATATCAGGGAGTGGAGTTAAACAAACTGAAATTTCAACGGGCACTATTTGGTTTCTTTCCTACCTATCGCCAAAGTCCGCTAAAAACCCCTTGGAATCGCATTCTCCCAGCCGGAGATAGCAGTGGTAGTCAATCTCCCTTGAGTTTTGGAGGTTTTGGGGCAATGGTGCGTCACCTCAAGCGTTTAACTTATGGCATTGACGAAGCGCTAGAAACAGAACAATTATCTGCAAAAGCGTTAACACTGCTGCAACCTTATCAGCCAAGTTTGACTGTTACCTGGTTGTTTCAAAGGGCGATGAGTGTTGGTGTAAATCAGAAAATTGCCCCAGATCAAATTAACCAATTACTCTCAGCAGTATTTGAGGAAATGCAACAGTTGGGTACGCCAGTGTTAAAACCATTTTTACAAGATATAGTGCAATTTTCGGCACTAACGCAAACACTGTTAAAAACTGGTTTATATCATCCTGGAATAGTTGTCAAGATAATTCCGCAAGTAGGTTTGGCAAGTTTGTTAGATTGGATGTTACATTACAGTAATTTAGGTGTATACACTGCCTTGCTTTCACTAAGTCCAATGCTAGAAACATGGATTAAGAATCAACCGAACGAACAACAATATTATTGGCATCGTTTGATTGATGCTTGTAAGTATGGTTCTGGCGGTGATTACTCAGATGAAACTTAGAATAATATCGGTGTGAGGATAACATGATAGAACGTAAATCTTCAGGAATAAAATACTTTGCAGTGCTGATTGGATTCTTGCGCGATCGCCAAGGTTTTCTAGAGGAAATTCGTCAAGGTACGAGATTACCAAATAAAATCATTTCGCTGCTAGTTTGCAGTTCCTTATTTATCGCTGCTTATGGTGGAATCATTGGTGCATACCATAGCTGGATGCAAGCTTTATCTTCTGCCATTAAACTCCCAGCCCTTTATTTAATCACACTTTTGATTTGCATCCCGACGTTGTTCTTTGCCAACATTATTTTTGGTTCCAAACGGAGTTTTGCCCAGCATTTAGCATTAGTCTTAACTGCGGTTTCAGTCACCAGCGTACTTTTATTTAGCTTTGCTCCAATCACGTTGTTTTTCTTAATTACCACCAATAATTACCAATTTTTAATTTTGTTAAATGTCTTTATCTTTGCCATCACTGGATTTATTGGTATTTCATCTTTATATCAAGCTACGAGTTTAGTTTTAGAACAAGATGATGAAGGTAGTAAAACCCGCCAGAAAATTTTGCAATTTTGGCTATTTCTTTACGCTTTTGTAGGCAGTCAGTTAGGATGGACTCTCAGACCGTTTTTTGGCACACCTGGTTCTGTTTTTGAACTATTTCGCGAAAGAGAGGGTAATTTCTATTTAAGCGTGATTAAATCTCTTAGCTATCTCTTTGGATTCCGTTAATTAATCGTTAGCAATTCCCCAAAATATACAAAATAAAAAAATATGCTGAAAAAGCAAAATCGCGGAATTCAACAATTTGGAGTTTTAGTTAATTTACTGCGCGATCGCCAGTCATTCTTAGAAGAAATTCGTCAGGGAATCAGATTACAAAATAAAATCAGTTCTCTGTTCGTAACTAGTTCTATATTTTTTGCCCTTTATGGAGCAATTATCGGTGCATCCCACAGTTGGGGACAGGCATTATCGGGTGCTATTAAGCTTCCGGTATTCTATTTAATCACACTGATTATTTGTTTCCCAACTTTGTTCTTTTTTAATGTTTTGTTTGGTTCTCGGAGCAGTATTTTACAGCATTTCGTTGTATTACTCACATCTGTGTCAGTGATTAGCGTACTTTTATTTAGCTTGGCACCCGTTACGCTATTTTTTCTTATAACGACACCCGATTCTTATCAATTTTTTAAACTGCTGAATGTGTTCATTTTTGGTATTACAGGTATATTTGGCGTTAAATTCCTGTATGAAGGAATGCAATTACTTTCTCAACAAGATGAAGTTGGTAAAAAAACCCGCACCACTATTTTAAGATCCTGGTTATTGCTTTACGCCTTTGTTGGTATGCAATTAGGATGGTTTCTCAGACCGTTTTTTGGTGCGCCTGACTCTAAATTTGAATTGTTTCGCGCAGTGAAAGGCAACTTTTATTTGGATATTGTAGCGGCGATTTCCGAAATTTTAGGTTTGCGTTAATCTCAGAAAAAGATAATTAGTCTAGTTTCCAGTGACAACTAATAGTTAATAAAAACCTAACTTGATCAAATTTTCCTCATTCCCAGGCAGCTGCCTGGGAATGCATTCATTGAGTCAGAGACTCAATAAACCTCTTACACAAATGCAAATTTCAAAGTCCCTCTCCCAAGCTTGGGAGAGGGATTTAGGGTGAGGGCTTTAAATATTCTTGTAATTGTTGAGTACGCAGTTTTGTAGTATCTTCCAAACAACCAAAATAAATGGTAGAGGCAATACTTCCACCCTCATAACTGCTTCTTTCAAACTCACAATTGGTATCTCGAAACTTGATCCATGCTAGTTGTGCCGCAATCAATTTTTGTTTTCTAGGCCTTTCTAATGAAGATATCACTTGTTGATAAACCTGATTCAGTTTTTTATCTGCATTCTGATAAGACAACTTCGTACATTCATTAATTGCTGCTTGAGTTTGAGGATTATTGCAGTTGAGCTTTTGAACTAAGCGCATTTCAGATAAATCAGGCGTTGTGCCTGCTATTGTCATGGCGAGGGGATTTAAACTGCTGAAAGTTAGTATGCTGGACAAAACTAGTAATAATTGACGCATAGCAAAATCTTTGTTCTTAAATAATATAGAAATTTGAGCTTTTTGGTGGTCTCGAACTCAGAATCAGAGTAGAAAGTGGTATGCTCCACAAAGAAGTGTCATGGTTTGCACGAAGCTTTCCCTATTTTGCCTACCAGTAAACTCCAGCGATGGAGTTTTGGTTAAAAGAAGAAGACAGCAACTGCATGAAATCGAAAGAAGATAAGCGATCGCTAGTATATATACTTATTGCATCATCCAGAGCAAGGGATGAAATTTTTATTTAAGCAAATAAAATATATATTTTTGTTAGAAGTATGATCTTTGTGTCTAAAATATTTTTATTATACGCCAAATACCGATAAAACTCTTGCATCGATCGTTAAAATAACTGTATTCTTTATATTGTTGAAAATTGCTTTTCACAAAAGCAATAACAAAGCACAATTTCAGCACATCGCAAAAAACATTGACTGGGCAAATCGATAAATGTCGATATCAAACCAAAATCTATGTATGCTGTTGTTGCTGGCATTATTGAGTAACAGGAGCAACTCTCAAAATGAAAAATTAAATATTTTGTTTATGCGTGTAGTGTAGCAAGGAATTCAAAAATTCTTACTATTCCCTATCTCTTACAGTCCATACCTAATTTGAATAGAGAAGAGTATTGGCTAAATTTTCAATCTTTTCATCTCTTTAATCGGGGCAAGAAATCTATTCTGTGCTGGCTGAGTTTGGGATTTCAAACTTATTTTATCAACGAATCAAGACCAGGAAAATTATGACCTCTTTAGATCCTAATTTTTTTGACATCCCGGACAAAAGCCTAATCATCATCGACCCAGCCGTTGATGACTATAAAAAGCTAAATGGCAACAACTTGGAAGTCATCTTTAAAGACGTAGTAGATCCAGAAGTAATAACAGTAACTTCAAAAGCAGAAAAACTACTGAAAGCTCCACCAAAGGAATTGTTAGCGCCTCCTGGTGATTTCAATCCTACATTACTACTGTTTTTTGCATCTGTGACAGTACTGGTGTCATCTCATTGCGGTTACTGGCTTTGGCAATGGCCAGACTGGCTGTGTTTTGTTTCTAACACTATTGCTTTGCATTGTGCTGGAACAGTAATTCATGATGCTTGTCACCAATCTGCTCACCGCAATCGAGTCATTAATGCCATACTAGGTCATGGTAGCGCCCTGATGCTAGGGTTCGTTTTTCCAGTGTTTACACGAGTACATTTGCAGCATCACGCTCATGTTAACCATCCCAAAAATGACCCAGATCATTTTGTTTCTACGGGTGGCCCGCTGTGGATGATTGCATTTCGATTCTTGTCCCATGAGGTGTTTTTCTTTCGACGGCGACTGTGGCGCAAATATGAGCTATGGGAATGGTTAATTAGCCGCTTAATTGTTGTTGCAATTTTTTATATCTCAGTTCAATATCATTTTTTAATGTACGTTCTCAATTTTTGGGTTGTACCTTCTGGTATAGTGGGATTAATACTGGGCTTATTTTTTGATTATTTGCCTCATCGTCCCTTTGTTGAACGCGATCGCTGGAAAAATGCTCGTGTATACCCTAGCCCAATTCTTAACATCCTGATTTTAGGTCAGAACTACCATTTAATTCATCATTTATGGACTTGTATTCCCTGGTACAAGTATCAGTCTACATACTATCTGATGAAGCCTTTGTTAGATGAAAAAGGCTGTTATCAAACTTCGGGGTTGCTACAAAAGAAAGACTTTTTAGAGTTTATTTACGATATCTTTGTAGGAATTCGTTTTTCTCATCAAAAAAGTAAAAATCATGATGAATCACAAAGTCGTAAATAAGCATTAACTCGTGAATTAGTCATTAGCTATTGGTCAATAACCAATATCTCGTTCCCAGTCTCCGACTGGGAACGAGGAAAAAGGCTTTTCATCCAGTCCCCAGTCCCCAGCCCCCAGTCCCCAGTCCCTTGCTATATAACTATTTTATTTTTTATAAATCAAAAAAACTGAACCAATCGGCCCAAGATTTTCTACATAAGTTTTCTGGTTGTAATACAATCCTGGAGACATACCTCCATCAAATAAAATCCCTTCTTGTATCTTACCTAAACAGTTATTGCTAGCAATAGCTTCTAAGACATTATCAAACATATCTGGCAGTAATTCTTGATTAAGTTGCGATAATTCAATCTCAGAATTAGCTTTCAAGTCATTAACTAATAAGATTACATAGCCTTGATTCGTGATAGCTGCTAAAGAGCGATTAGTTGCATTTTTACAAGCAAATTCTCCCAAATCTTGACAAATATCTTTAAATTTACCCTGACGATAGAATCTGCCATTACCGCCCACTAAATTGTAATTGAGAATATCGTTCGTTCTTCTGCCAGCTTGAATAGTAGCCTGTCGCTGCTGGGGTGTACCTCCTGATATGCCAAAGGAAGAACGTTTATTTTTAAATGCTCCTGAATACTCTACGCCACGAGAAATATTTAAGCCTTGGGGTTTATCATCAGTATCTATATAGTCGGCATTAATTGCAGCAATGGGTAGCTGTCCGTTTAACTTGGCATTTTCATCAGCGATAAGTTCACGAAACTGTTTTGCTACATATTCTTTACGCAGTTTACCTCTACTATCTTTGGCGTAAAGTTTATGAGATAGACCAACATTAACTTTGAAATCTAATTCTGCTGATTTGGGATTAAAAATAATCACATTGTTAATACCTTTAGGATTTTTTTTACCTTGATTATTGGTTTTAAAAAAATCAATACTGAACTTGGCATCTTTGCCAGGGCAAGTTTTAGACGCTTTTGGAACTAAATTCGCTTCCATCTTTTGACAACCTGATAATAAGCTTGCACTGATTATCAAAATAAATAACAAAAATAATTTGTTTGTAAACATAATAATACAAAAAAAACCGCTACAGAATTACTATAGCGGGGAATAATTTAAAATTTCAGTTTGGAGTCAATCTCAGAACCAAAACTTAAGAGAACCATTCTAAGACAGCTTCTTCTTTGGTGTTGGTATTCCGAGATGGTGTCTCACGATTAAATTTCATCTGAATCGATCGGGTTTGCTCACCATCAGCAGCTACAGCCAAAATTGGGTAGTCAATTAAACCATCCTGGAAGGACATCTGGAAGCGGAATGTTCCATCTGGATTCAGCTTAATTGGACGGCCACCAATAGTTACAGTAGCATCGGGTTCAGTTGCACCGTAGACTATCAACTCAGCATCGGCAATTAACCAGAACTGGCGCGGACGCACTGGTACGGCGGAAGCCGAGAAGCCAACACCTGACATTCCTGCACCGGAAGCGGTTAAACCAGACACGGTGGGAGTTGCCCACAGACCCACACCTGATGGGAAAATGTAGGAGCTAATAGCTTGTTCGGGACGCGCTGCACCTTGCTGGGAGCCGAAGATAGAACCAGCAACCCGTTGTGCTTCGGCAGATTCCGCTAAACCAAATATTTCGTCGTAGATGGGGTTGCCGTTACCATTTACAACAACATTGCCATTGGCGGTAGCTGCAACTTTCTTGGCAGGAGGAACTAGTTCGTACTGAGTTTTGCCACGTAAATCTTCTTCAAAATTTACAGTCACGAAGACATCCTCAATCCAGTCAGAAGGATAGACAGGAGGAATGTGTACTTTACTAGAACGAGCTAGTACTAACCAGCGACCATCAGCAGCACGATAGCCGATATCGATCGTATAATCGCGATCGCTAACTGGAACTGGTAGATACCATTCTCTAGCTAGTTCATCAGCAGGATATTCTTGAATGCTATGTGGGCTTTGGTATTCGATATCGATGTCGGTGACATCATAAATCCGTAGTGCCAGTTGTTGTCCGCCTTGCCGACGCAGTTCCTCTTTGTGTTCATTGGGAACATCCCAGTAAGTGTAAGCCCATTGAGGATCGCGCGGTAAAAGTACAATCCGGCTTTCACCATAGCCAGAAGGCAAATCTGCCAGTCCTTCATCAACATCAGCTAAAGATCCACCAGTACGATCTTCCTGACCTAATTCAAACTTTGCAGCTTCCACGGTTTCTTGTGCCTCCAATGAACGAGATGGACTGAGTAAGTTTTTGCTACGCTGGACTTCTTGTATTGATGTCAGCAGTTGTGATTTACGCATTCGGCTATAGCGAGAGATACTATATTCGCTAGCAACTTTGCGTAGTTGGCGTAAGGTCATCTCCTCTAGTGGCGGGCGTTCTTTTGCCATTAATTTGGCCTCCAGTAGTTTAAGCGGTAAATGATTTCCCCTGGTTAAAGAATGCTATGTAAAATCTCATCCATTCCAGATGAATTTCTTATTCCTGACTCCTGGTTTTGCCCAGTTTTTAAGTTTTTTAATCTGTTTTTAAATTGAGCCAACATCCTTTCAATTCCTCATAATGCTGAAATTAGCATTTCTTTGGGATCGGAGGATTTCTGTTTGTTAAGTCTATATTAACCACTAAGCATATCTAGGGATCAAGGGGTCAGAAGTAGGTTTTTTGACTGTTTCACGAATTTATCAGCCCTTCTGGGATCTTATTGTCATGAAATTATGACAATTACAGCTACCTATGGACAGAATGTCATGAAATATTGACATTGCTTTCTGAGTTAGCCAAAAACCCCAATTCTTGAAGAAGAATTCAGAAGTCAGAATTTATGAGCAAAGCCAAAGACGCTGCACTATCAACTCTTTGGTTCAAAATAGCCAACTGATTTCTGGTGACTAACGCCTTTATTCAGTTTCGTTAAGCGATCGCCTTTACCCACTGCTATGTAAAATTAAGTCCCAAGATAGTGTGTAGCCCACCATAGAAGAACTTAAGCTTGGCATATAAGTTTAGGGTTTAAGGAAATAGTTATGAATAAGGAAACAGTTCCTAGTCAAGCTGAAAAGTCTAATCCAGAAGGCGATCCATCAGAATTAAGTCCAGAGGTACTAGACAAAATCAAACACCCTGCAAGAATAGATGATGTTATTCGAGAGCAATCACCACAAGAACGTAGAAGTAACCCAGCTTTAGTACCAGAAATGATTGACGATCCATCTGATAATGATTGATTGGGTTTGCAAAACAGTAATCGAAAAGCTCAGATTCGCTACTTTGTAGAGAAGTAGCGAATCTTGTTAGTAATGTGTTGTTATTCAAGATTATGTAGTTATTCTCGATTATTTTTACCCCACCCTAACCCTCCCCTTATAAAGGGGAGGGAACCGGATTTTCTTGTTTCCCCCCTTTATAAGCTACCGTGTATACACAAGTCGAGTTGGCAATCAAATCAACAAAAAACAACAGAAAATTTTTTTTAAAATCTTTGATTTTCCGTTAGGACTCTATCAATAAGCTGACACTATTGATAATCAGTTCGCTTAACTCAAAACCTTGCCTACCAAGGCTTGTATCTTACCAGGCAATGATTTTAGGACTTGTGTATACACCGTAGCTTTATAAGGGGGGATTAAGGGGGGTAATAATTTGAATAACACAACATAGCACTTTTCAAACATCCTCTAAGCTTTATTTATAGATATTTTGTAAGTGTGTTCGTATATACATTTGCCTCATGAATAACGGAAGGCTAAATTATCATTGTCATCTATACTAAGTTAGATTCTGGAAAGTTAAAGTTTATAACCAGGGTCGTATATACAGGAGCGATTATAAAGTCATTTAATAAAATATTACTGATTTCGTGAAAGATAGTATTTATACCAATTATTTTGAAGATGCACATAAGATTCTAAATAATTTTCCTAATACCAGCAAAGTTTCCAAATCTCAAAACGAACAAAACTAACGTCTGGTGAAAATTATTAATCGAAATAAATTCAGGAATTACACAAAATCATAAAATAGCATAGATGCACCGCAAATGCGTCTTATTGGCGCAGCCTCTCCTCGAAAATACAAGCAGCTTGCCACAAAGTTCTTGCGTAAGTCCTGATATTGTGAAACCATAAATTGTAACTTGCTGATACAACTAACTAATTTGTCTCTAGCCTCACTCCAGAAAAATTACTGGTAGTACTAACAATCATGACGCGATCGCCAAATTCAGAAAACAATCAGGAACCATCTAATCGTCGTCTGTGGCTCCTGCTTTTAGGACGTACCAGTTTGGCTCTAGGTGGGGTTTTACTAATTGGAATTATAGTTGGTGCTTGGTGGGCTAGAAACTATGTATATAAAGATTTAGCACCGTTAGTACAGCAAAATCTTGAGCAATTACTGGGGCGTCCAGTAGAAGTTGGGAACGTTGAACGTTTTTCGCTTTCTAGTCTGAGATTTAGCTCTCTATCGATACCAGCCACTCCCACCGATGCAGATCGGGTGGTAGCAAAAGCTTTGGATGTGCAGTTCTCGCCATTGCAACTTCTTCTTAGCCGAAAATTAGCATTAAATGTCACCTTAGTTCAACCCAATGTCTACATTCAACAAGATAAAGATGGTCGTTGGGTGACAGCCCAAGTTAAGGCTGGAGAGGGACAAGGCTTTATTCAAACTGAGTTGCAGTCACTTCAAATTCAAGATGGCAATGTAGAGTTAATGCCATTCACTGCACCGACTAAACCCAAAGGCTCAGTCATATTAGATCGAGTTGGTGGTATTGCCCGATTTTCCGATCGAAATCAAAGGATCGGTTATGACTTCAATACTCAATTCACTAGGGGAGGCGCTGCTAAAATTGTTGGCGAAACCCAAGTAAAAGCTCAACAAACTAACCTGCAACTTTCAGCCCAAAATTTACAAGCATCCGATATCACTAGATTAATTCAGTTACCCATCGCTCTGCAAGCAGGGTATTTAAATGCTGACTTAGGAGTTCAGATTCCACCCAAACTTTCAGACATCGCAATTACGGGAACAGCTACAGCTAATCAAATCACCGCGAAAATCCAAAATATTCCTCAGCCGGTTTCTAATTTTAATGGGAAATTTCTATTTCAAGGTCAGACAGTTACTTTAGATAATCTGAGTACAAACTTTGGCAAAATTCCCATTCAGGCTAATGGAACAATCAATACTCAAACAGGTTTTAATGTTTCTGCTCTGATAAAACCTGTTACTGCGAAAAATATCTTAGATACATTGAAAGTAAATTCGTCAGTCCCGGCTAGTGGCGAAATTCAGGCAAAAATTCAGGTAGGCGGCGCACTTGAGCAACCAGTAGTCAGCGGTACAGTAAGTAATACCAAACCGATTCAAGTTGACCGCATTCAATTTAATACCATCAACACTGATTTTCGCTTGAATGCATCCAAAACTGCATCTCAACTTACTGTCTCTAATCTGAAAATAGTCCCCGCAGCTGGCGGTGAAATTATCGGCGGCGGTCAAGCTAATTTGGGAAGCAAAGACGGGGTAATATTTAATGCTCAAGCTGATGGAATATCAGGAGATATACTAGCACGCAGCTATGGCGTTACTCTCCCGATCGCAGTGGGTAATGTTTCCGCAAAAGCTCAAATTTCTGGCTCACTTCGCAAACAGCCTTTAAAACTTGATGTTTCCAATGTTCAGATAACGCCGCCAGCCGGGGGACAAATCACCGCCAATGGTCAAATTCAATTGGCTCCCCAAGGTGAAGTAGGCGTAGATATTCAAGCTCAAGGTATCCCAGGAAATGCGATCGCTCAAGGTTACGGCATTTCAACTCCGATTAATGTTGGTGGTATATCTGCGAACGCTAAAATTTCTGGTTCTTTGGGTACACCGTTAAATGTCAACGTTTCTCGCGTTCAAGCAAATCCAGATGTGGGAGGGCAAGTCACAGCTAGCGGACGAGTTCAGCTTGCACCCCAAGGTAGGGTGGCATTGAATGTGCAAGCAAAAAATATACCAGGGGATGCGATCGCCAAAGCCTACAATTCCTCACCCTCCATTACCATTGGGAATGTCTCGGCAAATGCCGATATTTCCGGTACTTTGAGCAATCTGCAAACAGTCGCGCGGGTGCAAGCGCCTAGTGCTACCTATCCCACCACCGGACGAGTTGTTGTTACCAAACAAGGAGAGAATATCGTCTTTCCCGATGCGGTTGTGAACGTCGCCGGTGGGACAATCACAGCTCAAGGTCAACTTGCACAACAACGCTGGCAAGGATCTGTCAAAACTTCTCAAATTCAACTCAACCGTTTCTCACCACAACTGCGAGGACGGCTGAATAGCAATATTCAGTTAGCAGGCACAACCCAATCTTTCCAACTTGCAGATATTCGTGCCGCCGGACAAATCAGCCTTCCCCAAGGAGTAGCGCAGCTGGCGAAACCGCTAACTGCAAGATTTCAGTGGAATGGACAGCAGATTATCGTTGAAAATGCAAGTACCGCAGGATTTACTGCTAATGGTGCGATCGCTATTCAGTCTCCCCCAACTGGCGCACCCCAAATTGCCGGATTTGATTTAAATGTACTGGCGCAGAATTTCAACCTACAAAATACTGGCTTTAAAGTTCCTGGGGACGTAGCAATAGCAGGGCGACTTGATTTTAATGGAAAAGTTACAGGAACTCCAGATGTCCCGCAAGCTAATGGGAATATCCGGCTGCGGAATTTCAATGTGAGTAACTTGGCGTTTGACCGACTTTTAACTGGAAACGTGAATTTTCAAGGCGGACAAGGAGGAAGTCTGCGATTAGCTGGGAAACAAGACCGGATTGCCCTTAACTTAGGCGCAGATTATCGTCCCACTTCATTTTTAGTTAAACGCGATGAAGCAGTTACTACGGGTAGAACTGAGGGAGATAACTTGATAATCAACGCCCAACAGTTTCCCATCGCTTTGGTTGGCGGCTTTTTACCTAACAATCAATTGAAACCTCTGGGGGGGCAATTATCGGGTAATTTAGTTGTTAATTTAAATAATTATGCCATTGCGGGAGATGTGGCGATCGCAGCACCTCGCGTTGCCAGAGTTGCAGCCGATGAATTTCGCGGCAACATCAATTATGCTGATGGTACAGCTAGCTTGGCTAATGGTCTATTGCGGATTGGCGATAGCAACATCGCTCTCAGTGGTAATGTGCAAGCAGGGAATGACCCGCAATTTCAATTCCAAGCTAATTTTGCCGAAGCGAAAATCCAGAGACTCTTACAAGCATTTAATATCTTCGATTTTAAAGACCTCAGTACCGGGTTGCAGCCTCCGACGTTAGCAGGAGCCGAAGTACTGGAAACTGAGCCTGTCAGTTTGCCGGATGCAGATTTGAAAACACAGTTAGCATATTTCTCGAATATTACAACAGCGATCGCCAAAGAACAGCAAGTAGAGAAAAAACAAACCGCATCTTTACCCAGCCTTGCAGAATTAACAGGTGCTTTAAGCGGAGCAATTACAGCCAATGGCTCGTTAAAATCTGGGTTGAATGTTGGCTTTAATTTTCAAGGTGCTAACTGGCAATGGGGTAATTATTCCATCAATCCAGTCGTTGCTCAAGGTACTTTCGCCGATGGTATCGTCACCCTTTCACCCTTGAGTGTGGGGATCGATCGAGGACTAGTGGCGTTTTCAGGACAGTTAGGAACCGAGCAAGTATCTGGAAAATTGAATGTAGCCAGTCTGCCTTTATCACTTTTAGAACCTTTTATCGAAAAATACCCCGTAGATATCACTGGTAATGTAAATGCTGACGCCACTTTAGCAGGGAGTTTGCAAGACCCCAGAGTTCAAGGGAAAGTGGCGCTAGCGAATGCGACCCTTAACAAACAACCCGTACAAACAGGACAAGTGAACTTTGATTACAACAACGCTCGCTTGAATTTTGATAGTACCTTACTCGTGACCGGAACGCAGCCAGTTGCCGTTACAGGTAGCGTACCTGCTCCTTTGCCTTTTGCCAAAGTGCAACCTGATAGCAATCAAATCAACATCGACGCCAATGTGCAAAATGAAGGATTGGCACTGTTAAATCTGCTTACCAACAATCAAGTCGCTTGGGTAGACGGTCAAGGAAAAGTAGATTTAAACGTTAAAGGTACTTTAACCGAACCAATTATCAACGGCAACGCCACATTTAATAATGCAACTTTTAGCGCTCAAGCCTTATCCGATCCTCTCACGAATGTCACAGGAACAGCACTATTTAATGGTACTACGGTAAGCGTTGAAAATATCCAAGGTAATTACAATCAAGGGCAAGTAACTGCATCAGGCATCTTGCCAATTTTTGATGCTCAACAAGCCGCAGCTAATCCCCTGACAGTATCAATAGCAGACAAACTCAATTTTAAGCTTGCAGGACTGTATGAAGGTGGTGTTGGTGGCGATGTCGTGGTTCGCGGCACAGCCTTAAAACCTGTAATTGGCGGAGAGATTCAACTGAGTGATGGTCAGGTAATTATTGGCAACTCGCCTACTACGGCTAAAAAATCAGCAGCTACAGCAGAGTCTAACACTAAGGTCATAAATCTAGATAGACAACAAGTTAACCCTAACGCCACACCGACAGCAGAGAATAACCCTAACTCAGTAGCTACAGTGGACGGAAGCACTAACTCAGTGGTTACAGTGGATGGAAGCACTAACTCAGTGGCGACAACAGACGCAAGCACTCTTCCCGCAACTCCACCCAACTTACCTGTAACGTTTGCAGATTTAAAGTTGATTTTAGGCAAAGATATTCGGGTTACAACTCAGTCCCTACTCAGCTTTGTACCAGGAGGAGCGGCATTAAGTCAGCCCCTATTGAGGTTTGACGCAACAGGCGACTTGACCATTAATGGTACATTAGCCAAACCGCTTCCTGAAGGAGTCATTCGTTTGACAGGAGGACGACTGAGCTTATTTTCCACTGAGTTCACCTTGGCGCGGGGCTACGAACAAACTGCGCGGTTTACTCCAAGTCAAGGACTTGACCCGACTTTGGATGTCCGACTGACGGCAATTGTACCGGAAGCATCAGCAAGGAACACTCAAACTTTGGAATCACCATTGTCTTCTGAAGTCAGCGATGTTTCTGTAAACAACTTTGGGACTTTACGTAGCGTTACCGTTCAAGCGAGGGTGAACGGGCCAGCTAGCAAATTGGGTGACAATCTAGAATTGACGAGCGAACCTAGCCGTAGTAAGGGAGAAATAGTTGCTTTGCTGGGTGGCTCAATTCTGGGTTCTTTCGGTCAAGCAGATGCAGGCCAAGGGCTGACTAATTTCGCTAGTTCTACCATTTTAGGTAGTTTACAAGGAACTATCACTGCGATCGGACAGGCTGTTGGTTTTAGTGAATTTCGGATATTTCCGACTCCATCGATTAATAATGATGAATCAAAAACATCAAGAGCTTCAATTCTTAATTTATCAGCGGAAGGTGTGTTTGATATTAATAAAAATTTCTCTGCATCTTTATCACGCGCTCTTTCTAGCGATGAATCTTTCCGTTTCAATGTCCTCTATCGAGTCAATGACGAAATTCTGATGCGAGGCTCAACTGATGTGGGGGATGAAAATCAACTCCAAGTTGAGTATGAAACCCGATTTTAGATTGCTGTCTTAGCATTGTCAGCCGACACAATCCCATTGTTAGTCGAAACAATCGCATTGCTGGCCAATAAACTAACTAATTACCTGGACAGGATATCACTCAATACTGTTTGTTCAAGGCAAGAGACGCAATGAATCGCCGTCTCTACAATAATCAGTCCTTTGTAGAGACGGCGATTTATCGCGTCTTTGACGAGCAATAATTTTCATCAAAAAACCTTAACCGAACCGTATTGGGATATCACTGATGATTAAGTTGTTGGTTTGGATCTTCTTGATTTATTACCACAGGTGATGCTGCTGTCTCCACACTTTTTTCTTGGGCTTGTATTTCCAGTAGTTGGGGAATTGTCACAAATTTATAGCCTTGGGCTTTTAAACCTGCGATCATTTCTGGTAAAGCCTTGACAGATTTAGAACGGTTGCCGCCTCCATCGTGCAGCAGGACAATTGCACCGGGTTTTGCATATTTCAGCACATTTTTGACCAGCCCCGTAACTGGAGGCGAATGACGTTCAGCATCTCCCGATTGTTCTGACCACATCATGACAGCGTATTTCTCGTTTCTGGCATATTCGGCTAGTCCATTATTCAGAAAACCCCCAGGAGGACGAAATAGATTAGTTTTCTCTCCAGTAGTCTTGTAGATGATTTCTGCTGTACGATCGATTTCACTAGCCGCAGTAGCTAAGTCCATGTGGCGATACCAATGATGCCATGTGTGATTACCAATTATGTGACCATCAGCAGCCACTTGCTTGGCAACTTGAGGAAAATATTTCACCATTTCCCCGATCATGAAGAATGTGGCTTTGATATCATTTTTCTTCAAGATTTCTAAAATCTGTGCCGTATTTTTGGGGCTGGGGCCATCATCAAAAGTTAGGGCAATAACTTTCTCATTCGGTTTTAGTTTCCCTTGATAAACGATTGCTCCCTGAAATGCCTTTGGCACTTCATTCATCTGCTCTGTGACTGGATTTATGTTCTGTGCATCTGCACTCATCAGCTTGTTATGACTCGCTTTAGCATTCTCGCTTTTTGGCTTGAGAATTCCCAACAAATGCTCAAATCCGCTTGTGGTTAAAAGCAAGCTGATACCTAAACTACTAGCACCAGTAACCAATATAACAATTATTATTTTCAGTAATAAAGATAATTTACGACTAGACACATTAAATCTCCTCAAATATTAGTTATTGGGGATTGGTTTCTCCCTGATGTTCCCATACCTTATATCATGCCCGCGTGATTACTTATTAAATTGGAATTACCCGGACTTGATATTATTCCTAGCCTGTTGTAATTAATATATCTACTGCTGAAAGAAAAAAGAAAACAATAAAATACCTTGAAACATTCCAGCTAAAGGATGTCTCAATTTAGTCAGTACTAATTTGCCACCCAGATACCCTGAATCAAATAACACTCAGTAAATCGATCTGACCAGTAGAGCCAGCAATGATAGCAGTATAACCGTAACCTGGAGAAATGCTAGGTAATCGTTATATCATGTGCGGATAATCGCTTACGATCAAAGTAGTGAGTGCGAAGATGAGTAATATCATGTCCGGTTAATTAGTTATAATTCCCGTAATCTATGCAGAAACGGGAAAATTCCTCTTTCCCCTAGCTAAGAAGCCCCCAGCAAGAACTGCGGGATTAATGATAAGTCTTTACCGGACACGATATTAGTTAGGGGCGCATAGCTAGCTGTAAGCCCATACTTCACGCAATTGAAAACATGTATAGCAAGGGACTGGGGACTAGGGACTGGGGACTGGGTGAAAAGCCTTTTTGTGTCTAAATTTTATCATCTGTTAATGTCCTAACCATTTTGGCTGTTGCCATATAATTCAGTAGCGCCGAAAGTCAATACTGCGATACTACGAACAGTGTTGTTTATTGATTGATGTATGCTAATTACTTGTGGCTTGCCAGTGCTATGGCAACAATGAAGAGATGTTGGCTAGATGTCAAATCGAAGCGCAAATTTGCTTGGACTTTTAATTGAAGCGAGAACGTTGTTGACGACGTTGTTTGTGCCTAGCAATTGCTTTACGCTTCTCTTTTTCTATCGGCGTCTCAAAGTGACGCTTTTTTCTCATATCTTGGAAAATTCCTGCTTTAGAAACTTCCCGTTTAAATCTTCTCAAGGCTGATTCAATACCTTCATTTTCTCCTAAAACTACTTGTGTCATTCTCATTCCTCCTTAATATGGATGAATAGTTCAAGACTAGATACCAAATAAAATATTCCAGCAGAATGGAGCCTTTGGCTTTATCTGCTGGAGACTCTAAATGTGAAATTTTCAGGAATTGACTTAGTAGCGATTATTGTTGCGGCGGGCATTATTACTGCCACCCCAGCTACCGCGAGAGGAGTTGCTTCTTTCCTCACGAGGTTTAGCTTTGTTCACTTTCAAATCACGTCCCATCCACTCAGCGCCATCAAGTGCATCAATGGCAGCTTGTTCTTGTGTGTCTGATTCCATTTCCACAAAAGCGAACCCACGCGGCCGGCCTGTTTCCCGATCTGTGGGGAGTTGAACACGGTTTACTGTTCCGTATTCTGCAAAAGCCTGCTTTAGGTCATCTTCTGTAACCTGATAGGACAGGTTTCCGACGTAAATTGACATAGAAATCTCCGAATTCAGGGAGTGTAGAGAGTTAAATTCGGAGAGACGGTTTTTAGAAATCAAAACGAGTTACTCAACCGAAAATAATCTTTATGTCCATGAGTGTAGCACAGCATTCAGCCTTTGAATATTGTCTGATAGTGAATTTTATTCACAAATCAAACCTTTAAAGACGGTTTGCAGACTTTCTAAAGACTGGCTTTTTTTGCTTGTACTATATAAAGTTACACTTTTAATCGGAAATCGTAATTAACTCGCGATCGCCCAGATATTTAGTGTTTTCAAAATTAAGCTGTGGACTAACAGGTAAAGATTATTATTCGTAATCAGATTAATCATACCACGATCGACTGTTTTAAAAGCAAATTAAAGCAAATTAAAAAATATTCATCATCCAGTATCCTGTTAGCTATGGTCAAATTGCGCTAAGATACCTTCTGCTTTTTTACATAGTAGTTCGTGATATTCACCATTACTAGCTAGCAAACCTCCCCATTGATTGATATCACCAGTGTTATACTCCAACGGAGTGCCATCGAAGTGAGTAAACTGACCACCGGCTTCTGTTAAAATCAATTCTGGAGCGGCGATATCCCAATCTTTGGGCGCAGACTTGCCGGAAAGGGAAATGTAGATATCTGCCTGTTGCTCGACAATAGTGGCGATTTTGCAGCCTACACTACCCACAGATTTCTGATTTTGACAGGGTAAATTTTGTAGCAGATGATCTAACCGTTGGTTGCGGTGAGAGCGACTAACGACTAAGATTAAATCCTCAATTCGTTTACCTGAAGACACTTGTAAAGGAACAGATTCGTTACGGGTTTCTACAAATGTACCCCCGCCTTTGGTAGCGTAATATAACTTTTGAGCCTCTGGTACTGCCACCACTGCCAACACTGGGCGTGTTTCCTTGACTAAAGCAATGTGAACTGCATAGTCGCCAGTTTTTTTGATAAAATCTCGCGTGCCATCCAAAGGGTCAATTATCCATACCCAAGGGGCAGAAGGCTGTCTACCACTACTTGACGATTGATAAGTTTCTTCGCTGATGTAAGCAAAATCTTCGTTACCCAAAGTTGCTTGTAGCCTCTGCAAAATGTATTGACTTACAGCTACATCGGCAACAGTGACAGGCTCATTCTGCTTATATTGGATTTCTAAATCAGGGTGTTTTGCTGTGCCGTGGTAATACGATCGCAGTATATCTGCTGCGCCCCAACCTACCTCACGAGCGATCGCTAATATTTCTTGTAAATCTTTCATTAATTTGGCCTATCTAAAAATATGCATAACGTGATTAGGGGCGCACAGCGATACTTAGTTTAACTAATTACAAATTACGAATTACGAATTACGAATTACGAATTATCTTAAATCCATCCAGCGCCGAGTACCAAAAAATTTACAGGAATCAGCTGCAATATTAGCTGCCAGTGCCAGTGCATCAGTGAAGCTTTGGCTTAAAATGTAATGACAAAAAGCACCGTGGAAAATATCTCCAGCCCCTAACGTATCAACCGCTTGAATCTGCGGCACATCTACGATACCAGTTTTAGTGCCACTCAAGTATTCAATTGGTTCTTGCCCGTGGGTAATGGCGATGTGAGGAATGTCAAATCTACTGAGATAGCTAAAAACGTCTTCTCCAGTCTGGCAGTTGGGGGGATAAAAATTAGCTGAACAGATAGCATAATCCACAAACGGTAGAATTTGCTCAAATCCAGGCTTCCAACTACCACCATCGATCGCTACTGGGATATTATTGGCTTTAGCCATTTGAGCTATGGAATCACCAACCACCATCTGATGTCCATCAATCAGTACGATATCGACATTCTGCAAAATATCTGGCGGGATAGAGGCGCTGCTAGCTTGAGTTTTGACAGCATTGATCGAAACCACAGCGCGTTCACCTGTAGCTTGAGTGACAATAATCGAAGATACAGGCGGTACTAAATCAGTAGTAGGCTCAAGGTCTGCGATCGCAACTTTGTAATTTGCCAAGTCATCTCGAATCAGCTGCGTCATTGGGTGAGAACCCACTACACCTAAGACAGTAGCCTGATTTCCTAAATAATTGAAAGTTACAGCCGCGTTTGTTGCTGGCCCCCCTGCCGCTACAGTATAGTCAGTAGCGACAATCTTCTGATTATTCTTAGGGGCAGAGTCAGCAAGGTAAATCAAATCTAAAGTTACTAAACCTACAAATAATCCACGATTCATCTGCTCTTTCGTTCAAAATTCAATTGGAAAATTCTGGCTCACTTCGACTCCTTTCGACTTCGCTCAAGGCAAGTCGCTCAGTGACCTCCTGACTCCTGAATTCTTTCTTGGTAAATGGATATGGCTCTTGGCGACTGACAACTTCGATTACTGTCTTTAACCAATCAATATAAGTTTCTTCTCTTCGGATGATCAACTCCAGCACCAGCCTTTGCATCACCTGGTTGCGGTTGGCAGATTCATCACCGATTGATGGCAAATCGATGGTTTCACATTCAGCCAGCTTTTTGCTTCGAGCCGCTAATTGTTGCTTTAGTAGGTCAATGATGGTTTCATTCGACAACTGATCTGCAAAATGCAACTGGACGAGTAAAGGTTCTCTGATAGTCGGTAAGGGCTGATGAATCCCTAGCCATCGCCTAAATTCCGCTTTCCCTAGCTCCGTCACACTGTAGACTTTGCGGTTGGGGCGATCGTGTTGAATCTCAATGTTACAGGTAATCCAGCCTTGCTCAACTAGCTTATCGAGAGTTCTGTAAATTTGTGCCTGATCTGCTGGCCATAAATGGGCAACGCATTGATCGAAGCAGCTCGTTTTGAGGTCGTAGCCCGTCATTTCTTGCTGCTGAAGAAGACCTAAAATTACATTTGCTAGCGACATGAAGATGGTTTTCCCATAATTGATATTTTCTCGCTCGGTTCTACACTATGTACTTCTTATAATTTTATGCTAATATATGATTAATCAGATATAAGACATAACGGTTATAAAAAGATATGCTCATTATAATGCTTCTTAGCAAGGAAACCAAATAGATAAGAAACTCCATTCACCAGGGCATGGGGGAGAAGAAGGGAATAGGTTAAAGGTTACAGGGTACAGATTATTCCCTATCACCTGTTATCTGTCACTTCTTCCCCAATCCCAATACCCAATTCTCAATGCTTAGAAATTACTTAAGCCATTGAAGACTATTGTAACGAGAGGATAAGTAACATTGACTTCTAACACACTTACAGAAAGAATACGTCAGCATCAATATCTGCGTGATTTACGAAACAAATTACTCCACCTTCACAAGATGTTGCTGGAGACAGAACGCATTGCCTACGAACAGATTAGCGGACGAGTATCAAGTGCAGAACTTCTTCAGCTAGTTATCGCTCACGAACAATTTGCTTGGCTACATCGCATTTCTGAGATGGTTGTGCAAGTTGATGAAATGCTCCAAGCAGATGAACCGATATTGTTGGACGATTTCCAAAAATTGATTGCTGATGCCCGTACACTCATTGTACCGTTACAGACCGGTAATACCTTTGAGAGAAAGTATTACAACGCTCTCCAGCGCGAACCTGGTGCTGTGTTGGCACACGCGGAGATATCCAAATTTCTCACGTCTAAGGTTTGATTGCTAATTTACCCAAACAGTGCTGAGTACAAAAGTAAGAATTGTACTCAGCACTTGGGCACTCATCAACCAACTGCCACCAAAGGCTGAGGTATTTTGGCTTTATGGCATATCGATTGTCCTGTCACGTCGATTAATGACTAACGATCCATTTGCACCAGTTATCGGACAACAGCAAGCTATAGAATTACTCACTCAGGCTGTCAGACAAAACCGGGTTCCTCCAGCCTACTTATTTGTGGGGCCAGATGGTGTAGGCAGGAGTTTAGCAGCCAGATGCTTTGTGGAATTGCTATTTTCTAATGGGATGGGAGTTACTGCATCTTTACAAAACCGTTTGCGTCAGGGGAACCATCCAGCTTTATTGTGGGTGGAACCAACGTACCAATACCAGGGACAACGATTAACAGCAGCAGAAGCAGCCGAAAAAGGACTCAAGCTTAAGGGATCACCTGTAATTCGACTAGAGCAAATTCGGGGAATTACCGAGTTTTTAGGTCGTCCGCCCTTAGAAGCGCCGAGAAATGTGGTAGTGGTGGAAGAAGCGCAAACAATGGCAGAAGCCGCAGCCAATGCTTTACTTAAAACCTTGGAAGAACCGGGACAGGCGACATTAATTTTAATTGCACCGACACTTGAATCTGTGTTGCCGACTTTGGTATCACGCTGTCAACGCATTCCTTTTTATCGCTTAAATGCACAGTCTTTAGCTGTTGTACTCACACAAACAGGGCATCAGGAAATTTTGCAAAATCAGGCAGTATTGAGCATAGCAGCTGGTAGTGCGGGAAGTGCGATCGCATCTTACAAGCAATTACAAGCTATTCCTGATGAGTTACTCGGAGACTTGAAAAAAGCGCCTAAATCTTACCGTAACGCCTTAGAGTTAGCCAAAAAAATTGATAAGGATTTAGATACAGAAGCACAACTGTGGTTAGTTGATTATCTTCAGCAATTTTACTGGCAGCAGTGGCATCAACCTAGTATCATTAACCAGCTAGAAGAATCTCGAAAATACTTGCTTGCTTACGCTCAACCGCGACTAGTTTGGGAATGTCTGCTTTTATCTGTGTATCAAAAATCAAATTCTATTTCTTCTACTCATCGCTGAGTGCGATTGTATTTCTATAGTTCCTCATCAAAGCCTCAGTACAATATTTAATTAATTCGTAGCAAAATAAATTAGGTAAAAACTCTGCGTTACTTTGCGTTTACTTTGCGTCCCTCTGCGTTTCAAAATATTACAATGTCTAGTTCATAGCGAGTGAAGGTATTGTAATAAAAGCGATTCCTGGATAAAACAAAAAGTTTATATGACCTCAGTTTCTCCTCACAAAAAAGCCAGAGCCTTAAAACCTACCAGCCGCCGCCCTGCGAAGGAACTCTGTAGCGAATGTGGGCTATGCGATACATATTATATTCACTATGTCAAGGAAGCTTGCGCTTTTATTAATCAGCAAATAGGCGAACTTGAAGAAGAAACACACACGCGATCGCGCCATCTTGAAAACCCCGATGAACTCTACTTTGGCGTTCATCAAGACATGATAGCGGCCAAGAAACAGCAGCCCATCGAAGGCGCACAATGGACAGGTATTGTTAGCAGCATTGCCATTGAAATGCTGAATCGCGGCTTAGTTGAAGGTGTAGTCTGCGTGCAAAACACCAAAGAAGACCGCTTTCAACCCATGCCAGTCATCGCCCGGACTCCAGAAGAAATACTAGCAGCACGAGTAAATAAACCAACACTTTCTCCGAACCTTTCCATATTAGAACAGGTGGAAAAATCGGGGATGAAGCGGCTGTTGGTAATTGGTGTTGGTTGCCAAATTCAGGCATTACGAGCCGTAGAAAAACAACTTGGTTTAGAAAAGCTGTATGTTTTGGGTACGCCCTGCGTAGATAATGTTAACCGCGCCGGACTGCAAAAATTCTTAGAAACCACCAGCCGATCGCCTGATACAGTTGTGCATTACGAATTTATGCAAGACTTTCGGGTTCACTTCAAACATGAAGATGGCTCATCAGAAACAGTGCCTTTCTTTGGCTTGAAAACCAACCAACTCAAAGATGTCTTTGCCCCATCCTGTATGAGTTGCTTTGATTACGTCAACTCCCTAGCTGACTTAGTTGTTGGCTACATGGGCGCACCCTTCGGCTGGCAATGGATTGTAGTTAGAAATGACACAGGTAAGGAAATGCTGGATTTAGTAAAAGACCAGTTAGATACCCAACCAGTAACGTCTAAAGGCAACCGCAAAGAAGCCGTACAACAAAGTATTCCCGCTTACGATAAAGGCGTTACCCTGCCGATGTGGGCAGCAAAACTGATGGGTGTGGTAATCGAAAAAATCGGCCCCAAGGGTCTAGAATACGCACGATTTTCCATTGATTCTCACTTTACTCGGAATTATTTGTATGTAAAGCGCAATCATCCAGAGAAATTAGAAGCGCACGTTCCAGAATTTGCCAAGCGTATTGTTGGGCAATATAAATTACCAGAATAGAAGAGGGATTGGGGACTGGGGATTGGGTATTGGGCATTGGGGATTGGGCAAAACAGTGTTGAGTAATGAGTAATGAGTGCTGAGTTAGGAGTTATTCTCCCCCTGCTCCCCTGCTCCCTCTCACTGCTGAATCAACTCGATAATATTCCCATCCGGGTCTTGAGTGAACAGGGCAGCGCGACCGGAAGCGCTAGCTTGAATGGGATAATTATGATTGAGGAATTCCTGTTTGGCGGCGTTTAAGTCAGTTACAGTGAAGGCGACGTGGGGATTACGTCCCCATTTTTGGTTTGGGTTTTCCGTGGGGACAGTGGTTGAAACTATCAGGTGAATTTGATAGTCACCGACTTGATACCATGCACCAGGGTAGTTTAGAGAACGATCTATTTTGGATAATCCCAATACTTTGCCATAAAAATGTTCAGAGCGTTCTAAGTCAGTCACAAGAATCGCTGTATGGAGACTTTGAGTAATCTGCATTGTCGGTAAGATGTTAGTAAGATGCGATCGCGTTTATTTAGATTTTGGCGTAGTTTGAACTCTTTCGATGAGCTAAAGCATCATCTAAAATATCATTAATTGCATTTGCAATCAGCTATCATAAGGAGTTAACCAGATATTTATTAACAGAGGAATCGCCAATTAGAGACTTGATATCAAAACTAAACAGTTAAAAGTTCTTTATATGCTCAAAATTTCTAACCTTAACGTTTATTACGGCGAAAGCCATATTCTCCGCAACGTAGATTTGAGCGTACCATCTGGGCAAATGGTTTGCCTAATTGGACGCAATGGTGTGGGAAAAACTACCTTACTCAAAACTATCATGGGTTTACTCAAACCCCGCAGCGGTACTATTAATTTAGCTGAAGAATTAATCAACTCCAAATCTCCAGACCAAAGGGCAAAGTTGGGAATTGGTTATGTCCCCCAAGGACGAGAGATTATCCCTCGGTTGACAGTTAAAGAAAATCTACTGCTAGGGTTGGAAGCTAGACGCAAACCAGTCAAAAAAGCGGAAATTCCAGAGGAAGTTTTTAGTTTATTTCCGGTGTTAAAAACCATGCTTTCGCGGATGGGTGGTGATTTAAGCGGAGGACAGCAGCAACAATTAGCGATCGCACGTGCTTTAATGGGAGAACCTCAATTACTTGTTTTAGATGAACCCACCGAAGGTATTCAACCCTCCATCATCCTAGAAATTGAAGCCGCAGTCCGTCGTATCGTCGAAACCACAGGTATTTCGGTGTTATTAGTAGAGCAACATTTACACTTTGTCCGTCAGGCGGATTACTATTACGCTATGCAAAAAGGTGGTATTGTCGCCTCCGGTTCCACCACCGAACTCAGCCAAGATGTGATTCAGCGCTTTTTAGCTGTTTAATTTTTGATACTTCTATATCAATTGTGTCGGCAGCAATCAAGTCTGCCGCTTCTTGTAAAAGCTGATGTTGTTCCTTTTGAATTGCTTCCAAACGACTAGAAATTTCTGCTAATCGTTGTTGTTTATTTGGTTGAAAACTTTCAGGTAGTAAAGGCGGATTATCAGTTGTTTTGGTACTTGTGATTCTTTGAACGGCAAAACTTCCAACTTTAGTTAAGGATAAAAAACTAACTTTAATCAAAGCCTGAAGCAATTTTAACGGAACTTGGAGTATTGACCAACTAGCTGTCTCAATTAAGCGGACAATTGCTCTGATGATGCTCCAAAGTAGAGCAAGTGCAAACAGCAAAATTACTACACTAATAATTGGGTGATTAGCTCCCCAACCTAGTATTTGAACTAACCGAAAAAATATCGGGTGTTGTGTCAACCAATCACTTACAGAAGATGCGATCGCATCTTTAACTGCGCCCGATGTTGTACTCTTAAATTTATCAGCAGTTTGCCAAGTTTGCTCTAAACTTGTTGTGACTGTATCAATTGCTCTATCAGTTGTAGTAGTGGCTGTTGTCTTCAAAGACTCACCAGCTTGTTGCGCTGAGTTACTTAGAGAGTTAACGCCCCCGCCCACAAAATCTTTCACACTTTGCAAGCGTTGTAAAACTCCGTTAGGCAAATGTATGTTTATTTGGGATGTCATAAAACATTTTACCGAGGTTGAAATCTAACCCGCAATCCATCTTTCGGGCGATTAGTGGGAACTACAACTTCCTCTAAACTTTGATTGGGTAATATCTCCCAATGATAATTGCGTAGAAGATGAGCAGCAACAATCTTCATTTCCATTTTGGCAAAGGCTAGGCCAATACAGATGCGCGGCCCACCGCCAAAACCAACTAAACTAAAAGGATACTTTTTGTTTTCTTGGCGCTGGGGACTGAAACGGTCTGGCTCAAATCGGTCTGGTTCAGAATAAATTTCTTCAATTCGGTGAGTAACTCCAATTGAATAGTATAACTGCCAACCAGCAGGAACGTGATAACCTTTAAACTCAAAGTCTTTAATCACACCACGAAACCCGCCTCCGACAGGTTGATGCAATCTTTCAACTTCCCACAAAACCTGTTCTAAATAGGGCATTTTCCCTAATTGTTCTAAATCTAAATTACCTTTACTTGCAAGTTGCAATTGTTCAACTCTTGCTTTTTCGAGTACTTCTGGATGACGGGCTAACTCTACACACAACCAAGTCAGCATCGAAGTAGTGGTTTCATGTCCAGCAAATAGTAATAGTAACGCCTGGGCAATGAGTTCTTTTTCACTCATCCGGTTCCCTTCTTCATCTTGGGCTTGCACTAATAAACTCAGAGCATCTTTTGTCGGATTTTGCTGACGTTCTCTAACAACTTCAGTTAGATGCTCTAAAATCTGATTGCGAGCAGCTATAGCTTTACCAAATGTTGTAAATGGCAAGGGCAACGGATTAATCGCAAACAGTCCATTTGTCATGGCTGCAAACAATTTGCTAAAACGCACACATTCAGGGCCAGGACGCGTACCCAACAACAATTGACTGGCAATATCAAACGTCAGCTGTTTAAATTCTTGGAACCAAGTAAATTCCTGCTGCTTCTCCCACTTTTGCAGATAACTACGTGTAATATCTTCCATTGTGGAGACATAATTCGCCAATGCTGGGCCATGCAATGCTGGCATCATCAAGCGACGGTTTCTGCGGTGTTCTTCTCCATCTTGCAGAAAAAGTGATTCACCCAGTAATGTCTTGAAATTATCAGGCCATCCCTCGCGCCAAGAAAAATTCTCCATTTGGCTTGACAAAACCAACTCTAATGCTTCCGGCCCGACCATCACTACAGTCGGTCTGCCAAGAAGATGAGTTTTGAAGATGGGCCCATACTGGCGATAGCGCTTTTTAGCGAAATCGCGGTCGAAAATAAAGGAGGGTGTTTCACCTAATACAGGTATACCAAAGCTTCCAGGAGGAAATTGCTGACTTTTCATATCTCTAAGGGTAGCTATAAAAAAGTTAACACGATATTCCAACTCTGCTGCGTTAGCAAAGCTCGCCGTAGGCATCGCAGTACCCCAAAATATTCTTAGTATAGTAAGGGACTGGGGACTGGGGACTGAGGATGGTGGGGCCCCTGAAGGGGATAAGGGATAATGGGGACTGGGTGAAAAGTCTTTTTGTATCTAAGTTTTATCATCTGTTGATGTCCTAATGACTAAGGCTTTTGCTATACTTTCAAATGTCTTTGTTTCTTGCACCAATAACTCAAAACCTGTCATCTGTCATCACATTTCTTCAGATGACATAATAAATTTACATAAATTTAATATTACTTTTTATTCAATAAAATTGCTGAACGTTAAGATGTTGTGGATCTATTGAAATAAAAGTAAAAATTCTATGCATTTGGATTTACCACAACTGATTAAATCACTTGGCTACTTTGGGGTCTGGGCGATTGTCTTTGCTGAATCTGGCTTGTTAATTGGTTTTTTTCTGCCTGGGGATAGCTTATTGTTCACTGCTGGATTTGTCGCGTCTCAGAATTTATTGAACATTTGGGTTCTGATAATTGGTGCTTTTATTTGTGCAGTCTTAGGTGACAATGTTGGCTATGTGACTGGGCATAAATTTGGCAGAAGATTATTTAATAAGGAAGATTCATGGCTGTTTCATAAAAAACATCTTGTGAAAACTCAGAACTTTTATCACCAGCACGGTAAAAAAACGATTGTTTTGGCACGCTTTTTACCCATTGTACGCACTTTCGCGCCCATCGTGGCTGGAATTGGTGCAATGCATTATCGCACATTTATGTCTTACAACTTAATTGGTGGTTTTCTTTGGACATTTGGCATTACCCTATTAGGGTTTTTCTTAGGAAAATCTCTGCCACCAGAACAGGTAGATAAGTATTTGTTACCGATTATTGGATTAATTATAGTTATTTCTTTAGTACCATCGATTATTCATTTGGTGCAAGAAAATAGAGCAAACAAAAGTTGAAATATCTTTGGTATTTTGTGTAGATATAATGACCGAATAATTCGTAATTCATAATTCATAATTCGTAGTTAAAAATTTATGAATGAGGAATTAATTATTAATTAATGAGATTGAGGGTACAAGCTCCTAATTTTAATTATGAAAAAGAAAAAGTTTATTCCTTTTTCAAGCCTCTCCATTCATGGATGGGGTAACAATTACGAATTACGAATTGGAGCAAAGCGACTTGACACATAAACATCAGAGTTTGATAATACCCTCATGACTTCCTTAAACATCAACCTGTATCTGTTCCTAGAAAATCTCCTCTTTTTCCTTATTGCCACACTTTTTATTGTAGTTGTGAACTGGGGGTGGAAAAACGCAAAGCCTTATACTCTACCTTTACCATTTCCCGGTTGGTATAAAATCTGGTTTGGCTCGGTGCAACTGCTAGCAATAGTGCCGCCCTTAGTGGTCATGTTATTGTGGGGTGTATGGTGGGGCGATCGCACGGTGTTAACTGTGCTTGCTTGGTATTTTATCGTTTTAGGGTTGCAAATCATTTCAGAAAGAGTGACACTCAGGCAGTTGCAAAATGTTGTCTGGGTGATGGTTCCTTATATATATCTGCCTTACCGCTTCTGGCAGTTGTATGAGGGTTTGACACTTTTGGATTCTACAAGCGAGTTGCAGTGGGTACGATATGTATTGATTTTTGAATTGGTGATGTGGATTGTTAACTACGCTATAGATGTATCTCAATTGCCGCGGCTGTTTCGTTGGGAAGTACAATCAAATGACGCTAGCTAGGGATTAATCGCAGAATTAGCCATTTTTACTAAAGAAGTGCGATCGCCTGCTTTCAATCCAAAAACATATTGCACACCCTGTTGTCTCCAAGTCAAGGTAGCATCTGAGCAACCAGCACCACAAGTAAAATCTACAAAATAGCCAGTAATTCCCTTAGCTAAGGATACACGTTTCCCAGTCAGGCTGGGTGTTTTGCGGGTTACGGCTTCAGCAGAAACAACGCCTAAACGACAGGCAGAAGCACCATTACAGTCTGGACTATAACCCAGTAAAATATCATACTTTTTTTGCGTAGCAGCTTCTATAGTTGCGTAAATTGGATTTTCGCCATCCGACTCAGGAATAAACTTCGGTAAAAGAATCCGAATTTGAGTTTTTTGCTTTAATTTAGGCAAAATAGATTTAAAAACTGGGTTTGGCTGAGTTTTACTCTGCTGTGCTATTATTTGGGAGTGATTGTTTATATTGGCTATAGCTGAATTGTGAAAACTGCTGACACTGACTAATAAAAATACGGCACACACAGCACTGGTATTTTTAAAGCTTAAAATCATCTTGAAAACCTTTTTCATCTAAAGTATTTATTTGTAATACCCAGTTTGAGTATAAAACTACGCATTTAACAGATAAAGCGATCGCTGGGAATAAGAAATACAAAATTACGCCGTATGATTGCAACACGAACTTAAATCATCAGCTAAACTGAAAGCGCTTTCTTTATCAACGTCATAACCGGAATCAACTTAGATAACTTCGTTTAGGGACTGACAAATAAAAAAATATACAACTTTTCTTGTGGGGTGGGCGTCTCGCCCGCCCTATGGACTGGGCGGGCAGGATGCCCACTCCACAATATTGGATAATTTATTTCTTGGAATTCCCTTATTGGTTGTGGCAAATTAATCCTCAAGGATTTCAGCAAGTGTGTCGGCAACTTCCCCAAAGAGTGCAGCAAATATGTCCGGCTGGGAAATAGGTTATACAGAAATATTCTAATGTTGATGAGAAATGTTCCAGCATTGATAAGGAATATTGCAATGTTGGTGAGGAATATTGCAATGTTGATGAGAAATATTGCAATGTTGGTGAGGAATATTGCAATGTTGGTGAGAAATATTGCAATGTTGACAAGAACTACTTGTATATTGAGAGTGACGGAGAAAAAAGTGGCGATCGCTAGTGGGTTAATCTAGATTAGCGATCGCAGTATAAGCAACTCTGTATCACATATTGGAGTATTTTGCAAAATTTTGTTTCTCTCTGTGTTTATAAGGGGAATGTTTTTAAAGGTACTCAATTTTTTTAGAAATAAAGAGATTAAAAAAGCTTTTGCCAGTTTATTTCCGCCGTGCTTTACTAGGTGTTACACCTATTCATTTAAGGCAAAGGTATTCGGATAAATCTTCCATCGCCTTATTGGTACGCGGTCAGTAGTTTTACTGTTGCCGATGAGTTACACAATATCCGACATACTCATGCTACACATCCAACTTTTCTGCTTATTTGCGTGCAGCTTTCATACCTGGAGAATGCAGAAATGCGATCGCACCATTGCAAAAAACTGCATAATTAACGAACATTCGCTTGTCTATCGTCCAAAGGTGTTGTTTTATTAGATACTCAAATAATCTATATGAATAGCACCCAATGACGAGCAACTACGGATTAAACAAGTGTTTGCAGTTTGGATTGGCAGGGTTGCTGGGCTGCTTGAGTTTCAGTATTTTCACTAGCGAAACCCAGGCACAGCAAAGTAATATTGTACCTGATAACACGCTTGGGGCTGAGTCCTCTCAAGTTATTGGCAACTATCAAGGACAACCGATTGAAGCAATTACAGGTGGTGCAATTCGCCAAATCAATCTTTTTCACAGCTTTGGAGAATTTAATATCAGTGAGGGACGTGGGGCTTATTTTGTCACTCCTAGCGCAGATATTCAAAATATTCTGGCACGAGTGACAGGTAAGAACCCTTCAGAAATTTTGGGAAAACTGGGAACATCCGGTAATTCTAGTCCAAATTTATTTTTGATAAATCCTAATGGGATTGTGTTTGGGAAAAATGCCAGTTTAGATGTGCAGGGTTCATTTGTGGGGACAACTGCAAATGGTGTGCAGTTTGGTAATCAAGGGGTTTTTAGTGCGACAAATCCCCAAGCAACGCCATTGTTGACTATTAATCCTTCGGTATTGCTGTTTAATCAAATTCAAGTAAGTGGGGGAATTATTAATCAATCCCAAGCACCCGCAGGTACTAATCTCATTGGTGAAGATGTTACGGGTTTGCGAGTTGCTGATGGTAAAAGTTTGCTGCTTGCTGGTGGAAATATCAATCTTGATGGTGGGAATATTCGCGCTTATGGGGGGAATATTGAGTTAGCAGGTTTGGCTGCACCAGGAAATGTAGGATTAAATATTGCGGGTGATAATCTGGGTTTAGTTATCCCTGAGAATGTGGAACGCGCTGATGTTTCGCTGAGTAATGGCGCAGAAGTTAATGTTCGCGGTGACAATGGCGGGAATATCAAAATTCAAGCTCGAAATGTAAATTTAGCTGGGGAAAGTAAATTAAGAGCGGGAATAGATACAGGTTTAGGTACTCTAAATAGTAAAAGTGGAGATATTACTATTAATGCCACCGCAGAGACAACGTTAACAGATAAAAGCTTCATTCGTAATCTAGTGCAAGAAAGAGCATTTGGTAATGCTGGCGATATCAATATTGTGACTGGAATATTGACGTTAAGCAGTGGACTGATCGATGCTGGCATTTTGGGACAAGGCAATGCAGGAAATATAAATATCAATGCTCAAGGTGCTGTTACTATTACAAGTCAAAAAGATAATTTAAATAGTGGAATTGTTAGCACTGTATCTACAGAAGCAATAGGTAATGCTGGTAATATCAACATCAAATCTAGCTCTTTCACACTAAGTAACGAAGCTTCCCTTGGTACTTTTATTTTAGGACAGGGTAATGCTGGTAATATATCGATTCAAACATCAGATGCGGTTGAACTTACGAGGGGCTTTATATTAAGCGGCATTGGAACTGGGGGTGTGGGTAATGGTGGTGAAATTAACATTACTGCGGGTTCGCTTTCTTTGACAGATAGCTCGGAGATTCAATCGAGGGTTGAAGGTAATGATGATCCGCAACCAGGAGGACGAGGAAATGCAGGTAATGTAAATATTAAGATCCAAGGTAATATCAGTTTTCGTAACTCAAGACCAGGGGAAAGTAATGGAATTTATTCCGACGTAGATAAGGGTGCAATTGGTAATGGCGGGAACGTTACTATTAATACTAATTCCTTGGAAATAAATGATGGTTCGGAAATTCAAGGTAGCACTAGAGGAAAAGGTAATTCTGGAAATATCATCATCAATGCTCGTAATTATATTTCCTTAGATGGTAATAACAGCGATCTTTTTAGCCGGATTAGTAATAATGTGCAACAGACTGCTGAAGGTAACGCAGGCAATATTCAAATCACAACAGGTACACTAAAAGCTATCAATGGAGCATTTATTAGTAGCAGTACCAATGGGAAAGGAAACGCTGGGAATATCAGCATTAATGCTTTTGATAACATAACCTTTGATACTAATAGTTTTAGTATCAGTGGTGTCGGCAATCAGGGGGTAGGTGACGGAGGAAACATTCAAGTTACAACTGGATCGCTTTTGGTTACTAATGGTGGTACTATATCTAGCTTTACTGCTGGAGTCGGAAATGCCGGAAATATCACTATTAATGCCCGTGATAATGTGACTTTTTCAGGTTTTGGAGGCATAGTACAATCGAGTGGAGGCATAGTACAATCGAACAGTGAAGTATCAACTTATGGTGTTACTAACGCGATAGGTAAAGCTGGTGATATTCGCATCACTGCAAGTAATTTACTACTAAAAGATGGTGGGCAACTAAATGCTGACAACGACGGAGAAGGAAGTGGAGGTAATATCTTTCTTAATGTTGGCAATACTATTAATTTTGATGGAATTGGCGGTAAAGGTTTACCTAGTGGTCTTTATACAACAGCATACAATGGTAATGCCGGAAATATTCAAATTGAAACAGGAGCGTTATCTTTAACAAATGGTGGAAGTATATTTTCTCCCTTTCTCGAAGGAAAAGGTAATGGTGGAAATATCATCATTAATGCTCGTGATACCGTCATAATTGATGGTGTCTCAAAGGGTGTAACTTTGAGTGGTGGCGAAATTGTTGATTTCAATAGCGGTTTATTTAGTTCTTTGCTGAGTGGTGAAGGTAAAGCAGGTGACATTAAAATTACAACAGGGTCAATAAGCTTTTACTATTGCGTCGCGGTGGCGGAATTTCGACCACCGCAGGTACAGCGCAATCCGGTGGCAATAGTGGTAACATCAATATCAATTCAAGATTTATTGTCGCTATCCCTAAAGAAGACACCGACATCATAGCCAATGCTTTCACAGGAACTGGTGGAAACGTCGAAATTAAATTGCAAGGTATCTTCGGTATCGAAGCACGTCCAAAGCCAACCGAGAAAAGTGATATTACTGCAAGTTCTGAACAAGGTGTTGCAGGTGTAATCAACATTAACGCACCTGATACTAGTTCTATCAAAAATAGCTTCACCGAATTACCCCCAGTCATTGATACCAATGCACTCATCGCCAATAGTTGCATTTCACGCGGCACCAAGCGACAAGAAAACTCTTTTACTATTACAGGGTCTGGTGCTTTGAGTCCTAATCGTCCTGGTGTTTCGGTTTCTACCTACACAACTGGAGAGGTCAGAGGTGTAGAAACTACATCCCGTCCCTGGAAAAAAGGCGATCCGATTATCGAACCGACTGGTCTATATCGGCTGAATAATGGGCAGTTACTATTGAGTCGAGAATGTTCTAATTAATGTTATAGATTTAGATGCCAGTTAACAATTCAAAATTCAAAATTAAAGACTTTAAGGTACAAAAAAGTTAACTGTTTGCTTCCTATATTGATTTTTATTAAAAAAACTAAAATTTAATTCAGAAGGCAAAAAAACTCATATTGAAAAATTGGGATAGGTGGGGTTTTGCCGTGCATTTTTTGCGGTTGGAGAATGTTTAAAAAGTATGAACACTTCACCTCGACCGCCAACACCAATCAATTCCCCCTCTTACCCAACAGAATTTCAACAAGTCATTCTCAAAAAAAGTCAAAACTTTGTTGGTCGTGCTTTCGTCTTTACCGCAATATATAATTTTATTTAGTCTCACGATCGCGGTTACTTTACCATCATTGGCGCACCCAGTAGCGGCAAAAGTGCCATCCTCGCCAAATACGTCACCGAAAATCCCCAAGTTCTCTATTGGTTCTTGGCAACTTTTGGTGATCTAGGTTGGGGTAAGGCAGAAGGCAGAGGGCAGAAGGCAGAAGTCGGAAGGGTAGAAGTAATAAATTCAAGCTTTGAGTTTGTTTAAGCTAGCAACTAATATACTTTGCATTTCCTCGACCTCATTCAATAGGGGAGTGAAGTTGTAGTTACCGCTATTCCAGCGACTGAGGAGGTAATCTTGATAAGGGTTGAGAAGGCTCAGACCTTGGTCGCTACGTTCGCAACGTTCGATAAAAGTTGAGCTAGGCAAATAATTAAATACCGTAGTTTTAGCAAGAAAGGCAGAAGGCAGAGGGCAGGAGGCAGCAGGAATACGGGAGCAACGCGAAAAAGTGAGATCATCACGTCATGATCTTTCTTTTCAATACGTGCATACGGTCGCTTAAGCATCTCAGAGTATTTTGGCGGCACAAAAAAAATATCTTTGAACGTATGTGATTTGCCGATGAGAGCATTTTCTCCAAAGTCTCTGACTAAATTTTTAAACAGATAATAGAGAAATTCCTCCAACACGCTAGAGTGAAGGTTCGATCGAGAATCAAACTTCTCAGCATAATGCTGCTGGTCTAAAAAGTTCTTATATTTTGATATAAGTTCTACCAATCAACTGATTCTGAATCAGACCTGAAGTGTATTTAAAATCGGAGAATATAAAGAATTGTTGGGAGGAATCAATCGTTATGACTGTGATAGTTGCTAAGTGGACAATTGACGAATATCAGCGGATGATTGGCGCTGGCATTTTGAGCGATCGCGTTTTATAGGTATTGCTATTGACCTGGATATTGCCAAGCAAAACCTATTTGTTTGGCCGACTCAAGCAGCAGAGGTTTTTATTTTCTCAACAGAGGCTACTTAACACTTCGCTATGAGGAATAAGTGATAGGATAGGTTGGGTTGAAGAGGTTTGCCCTGAACTGAATTGTGGGATGTCTCCAGATAAAGTGAGGAGGTTTACATTGCATTGCTTTTCTCTTGTAAAAATTGCTTAATTCATCACGTAAAAACAGAAAATTTCTGTTATTTTGCCTTTTTCAACAGTAAAATTTAAACCTCCAGGGCTGGGTTTTTCAACTATATAATTTAAATTAGTAACTTTACCATCTTGGGAAATTTCAGTTTTTCCATAGGTTCTAATCACTTTTGATTGTTTGTCACCTACTTTTACTCCATCTATGGTGGAATATTTAGAACGATTTGCTTTGATTTGATAAACGGTAAAATTACCTGGTTTAGCACCTTCATCTAAATCAACTGTGATGCCTGCATATTTCAGAGTACGAACTTTACCAATAGCAGCTAGAAAGCCATTTTCTACTTTTACAGGTTTACCTAAAATTTTTCTGACTTGTGCTTCGGACATAGAAAGTTTTACGCCACCTATTCCTAGACGTTCAATAGTTATTCCTGTTGATTGATTGTTAGGATTCTGAGAAATTTGATAATTAGTGGTGGTAGCAGTTACTTGACTATGGGTGTAGCTAGTCAAGGGAATAACAAAAGTAGCGATGCCTACGGCGGACTGCGCCAACACTAACGAAATTTCTCTTAACATAATTGCATACTCGACTATTTTATAGTTACCAAGCTGTTATCTCAGCCTGTGCAGTATTATCACATGCTGTCTGGCATATCTTTATCTTCAATCAATCGACTTATTCTGAATTACACCTGAAGTACCTTTAAAATGGAAAAATATTAAGAATTATTGGGAGGAATCAATCGTCATGAGTGTGATAGTTGCTAAGTGGACGATTGACGAATATCACCGCATGATTGACGGTGGCATTTTGAGCGATCGCAAAGTTGAACTACTCAATGGAGAAATTGTCGAAATCTTCGCAGAAGGAGAACCTCACGCTTATAGTAGTGGCGAAGCTGGTGACTTGTCTAATAATCATTCTCAAGATATTTGATGCAGAGACACGATTTTACTCGCATCTCTACAATGTCTTTTCATGAGTTTTATTCTGCGTTCACAAATTCCAAATATCCATTGCTAAGTTCTTTAACTGCCAAATCATAAAATTGCTTACCATGTTCTGGCGTTGCTAAAGCCGGATTTGATCCCATACGTCCATCTGGATAACGCACTCGAAAGTCAGTAGCGCTATAAATTCGATGTCCGCTTGCTACTTCTGGTGAAAGGGGTGCTTGCTTAATCGCTTCTGGATAAACATACTGGGTGAGGGCTACTTCGCTTGGCGTTGCATGAGAACCTTCTCGATCCCCATATAATTCTTTAGCTAGCTTATATACAGAACCGCACATAAACCAGTTTGCCACTTGACATTGCACCTGTTGAGCATTGGCAATCTGCAAATCTTCTAAATGAGCGTAAGTTTCTGAAAAAGCCGCTTTCAGGGTAGCAATGTTCCCACCGTGTCCGTTAATAAAGTAGAACTTGCTAAAACCAGCTTTGGCTAAACAAGTTACATAATCTCGCACTACTTGAATTAAAGTGCTGGGACGCAGACTGATTGAGCCAGGAAAGGCAGTATGGTGTAGTGCCATCCCCACATTGATTGTAGGCCCCACGATCGCTTGGGTTGCATCACCCACACCAACTGCAATCGCTTCTGCACAAATAGCATCAGTACCAATTAACCCTGTTGGCCCGTGTTGTTCTGTAGAACCAATAGGGAAAATAATCCCCTTTGACTGCTGTAAATAAGCTTCGACTTCTTGCCAAGTACTTAAATGCAGTAACATTGTTAATGATTTTCCTCAATAAAATTGCGGTGGGATCAAACATTTTGCTGCTAAACTCCCACTAATACGATTATGAACTCTCTGGATTTTCTCTGCTGGCGATCGCACAAAATCCCCAACAACTTTTGCGAAGTCGGGGATCTTTGTTTACTGCCAAATTTGGCGAGAATTAGACGATCTATTTCTACGAATATTTTTTAGGTAATGGAGTCGCAACGAGTTTTGACAGAGATAGATATAAACAATTTGCCGATTCTGCCATTTTATCCTACAATACTCGTCGGTAAGCTTCCATAATAGAAATCAAAATTGATTTATGAAATCTTGCTTTTCTGGATAATCAAGAAAAAAAATCGCTCAATTTTGATTTTTTACTACTCGAAGTAATAATGCTTTTTTACGTTACTTGTAATTTCCCATGTACAGGACATACCAGCGGGAAAAATTACTAAATCGCCTTTACCCATTTGCACTGGTTTTCTGCCATCAGGAGTAACAAGTACGTCACCTTCCAAAAAATAGCAAGTTTCTTGATAATCATAATTCCAAGGAAATTTGGAGACTTCCTTTTTCAAAATTTCCCATTTAAATACACCTCATCCATTGAGATATTCAAGTCTTAAGTTGCTGCTCAATTTTAATTTCCATATTAGTTATTTCTCGTTATATTCAGCAGTAAGATTGAATATCTTCTCCACACTGATCTACTAAATAACACAAAGCGCGAAAACGCAAGTAGACAAGTTCGTTATAAAGCGGATTCAGTTTACACATTGGCGGAATGTGTCCTATTTTGCGACCAAAAAGCATGACATCACGCTCAAATGGACACTGGGCGGGAATTAATTTAGCAATAAATTTAGCTAATTTCCGATTCTGAATCTCAATTTTGTCGAGCCATTGACGTAATGGTTGCAGTAAATCTAATTTTGGTTGAGCAAATTGCTTTTTACTAGCTGTTTGATTTTTTTCTTCTAAAGGTTTAATGAAAGCAGGCAGAAAAATACGTTGATTCTGTGTTTTAAGCATAGTTTTAGGCAAGGTTAACCGTCGTGAATATGAACTATTTGCCGATTGAAAATCTTGTCATGTAATATGTTTAGTCAATTTGCACTTTGCTTGTAGATTAAAAAGCAAAGTAAGCATAATGCAAACAATTTACATGCATCTTTGGGAAGAGAAATGGTTTAACTAATTGTTATTTAAGCCCACCAAATCATGAAGAACTGTCCCGTTAAATACAAAATAACAAAGAAAATATAAAAATGGCATTTCTTTAACTTATGGATTTCTAATCTGAAAAATAGCAATTTTATATATTAAATATAAATGCCTGGTTCGGAAACTGACTAGTATCTAAAGATGTAGTTTATGGCACACAAACACAGTTTGGTTCTGACCCCACATACATTTCGGTAGGATTAGCCCCTAATATCTTTCGATTTTAGGCTATTGAATATCCTTCATTTTGTCTGATATGCTACACCAGCTAACCTAAATATTATCTAATAAGTAATGATAAATTGATTGATAAGCGAAAATTAATATAAGATATTATACAAGCATGCACACTCTTGTACTGAACAATTCTCAAGTTTTTATAATCCACTTTGTCCAACTACTCACAGTGAGATTTAGCCGTTAGCACAGCCTTTGTAGAAAAGTATTGGCTATTCTCCTCAGTCCTCACTCCCTGATGATGAAAAACTTAATTATTTAAAATATCTTAACCCGGTATTAACCTGATATTTGTTGATATATTCTACATTCTGTTGCTCTAATTTTGTCAGCAATTTAACTGGAAATGTC
The DNA here is from genome assembly GCF_034530895.1 of Nostoc sp. DedQUE08. Lineage (NCBI taxonomy): Bacteria > Bacillati > Cyanobacteriota > Cyanophyceae > Nostocales > Nostocaceae > Nostoc > Nostoc sp. DedQUE08. Next base: position 3,143 of record NZ_JAVRCD010000064.1, on the reverse strand, counting down.
TTTGGTGAATATATAGGACGATACCAAAGTTGGTTATTAAAGTAATTTTGCAATTCAATATTCTCAAAACGGCGACCATGACTGGCAAAAATCGAATTTCGCATAATATCGAGTTCAAAACCGCTTTTACCATCCAAATCTGCATCAGTTACAAGTCTTTGAGAAAGCCAGAAATAATTGTTGAGAGTCGTGCTATCAACAGGTGGTATTGATGTAGTTGAGGAAGATGATTGAGTTGGAACAGATGGGGTCGTTGGTGTGAATGTGGGAGTTTCTATCACTGGACTTGTAATATTTGACGGTGTTTCTGAAGGTAATACCGTTTTGTCTGCTGTATGTTGAGAAGATTTGGATAACACTTGACTAATAATCACAGATGCACCAATTAACCCACCTGCAATCAAACTGCCTATGAGAATATTATTCTGACTATGACTACTTTGAGGGCTAGGCTGTGGTTTGACAGGTGCTGTCTGAGGTGGCGGTGCAGAGACTACAGTTGGTTGAGTTAACAGGGGTTGCGTCGGTGGAATTGGATTTGCTATGCTCTGCAAAGAATCCAGCATTGCTCTAGCTGTGGGATAGCGATCGCGTGGATGATAAGCGATCGCTGTATCGACCACTCCTGCCATAATTGGGCTAATATGACTAGCATACTGTCGCCAGACAATTTCACCCGTCTGGGAATCCGTTTCTAGTTGTTGTGCCTGTTTACCAGTCAGCAAATAAATTACCGTCATTCCTAAACTGTATAAATCACTAGAAAAAACTGGTCTACCTGCTGCTTGTTCGCTGGGCATATAGCCAGGTGTACCAATCACAATCGAACTGGTAGGATTTCCTTGAGAATTCACCACTGTTCCCATTGACTCCCGCACAGCACCAAAATCAATCAGCACTGGTTTACCATCCCGATGACGCACAATAATGTTATCCGGTTTAATATCGCGGTGAACGATATACTTAGAGTGAACGTAATCCAGGACAGGTAATAAATTCATAAACAATTCCTGGACAGCGCCTTCACTAAATAGCCCCTGCTTCTGAACTTTTGCAGTTAAGGTATCGCCTTCAACCCATTCTTGAACTAAGTAAAATTGTCCACCAGAAGAGAAGTAGGCATATAATGCCGGAATTTGGTCATTTGTGCCACCGAGTTCTTCTAAAATAGCTGCTTCGCGTTGAAACCTCTCTTGTACTAACTGGTAAATTTGGGGATTGTTGTGAATCGGTCTTAACTGTTTAACCACACAATGGCGCTTTGAAGGCATATAGGTGTCTTCAGCTAGATAGGTTTCACCAAACCCACCAGCACCCAGTGTGCGGATAACTTGATAGCGATCGTTCAACAGCTGTATTGTCATGGGAGATTACAAGCGATATTCATAAGATAGTTTTCCCCAAAACTACCTTCATTTCAAATCTAGTAAACCTTCTTCTTTCAATTTAGGATTGAAGCGAATTTGCATTTGCAAACCGCGCACTTCTAACAATTGCGTTGAAATTTCTGCTTCTATTCTGCGTGCCACATTTTTAAGAACTTTTATTTGTGCTAATTCATCATTAGCTGGATCTTCATATTTTGCCTGTTCTTCAGCTGTCATTGCAACTTTGACATCAATAGGATGAGTCCATTTTTCCTTTTGATCCCCATTACCCCAAGGCACACTGCCATTTTCAGCAATCCAAGCATTTTCAGTATTTTCTAAAATTGCGCGACTAGGACGTTCAATAGTTTGAACTTTAACCCAATAACATTGCTGTGGCTGACGGACTAAATGCTGCTTGAGGCTAAGAAAAACATCACGGGAATATCCTACAAATTGCAGCACTTTTTTTTGGTCAAAGATAGCATATACCCCAATTTTACCCTGAAATTGTTCGGGTAATTGGCCGCGATCGTCAATGTAGGGAATGTATTCTAAAGTTGCCAAAGAAGAAAGATTTGTTTCAGAAGCCATATATCAAATATCAAACTTATTATTTGCCTTCAGAATTGAAAATTGCCAATTAGGAAAAAATTATCTTTAAAATTATTAATTACTCAACTTTTGGTAAATTGCACAAAGGCGGCTGGGTTTAAAAATCTTGGCACTGAACATGAAATTGGGTGGTACATTGACGATGATATACTCATCAGATTCATGATATTTTTCAAATTCTGCTGGCATTCCTTTAGTGGTAGTTAAGCTGTAAGGAACTGGCTGGAAGAGTAATTCTGTAAATTTAAGTTGCTTACACCCCAACTGTTGGCAAATTTGGTTTAAGAAAGCAACGCTTGTCAATAAATTGAATAGAGTTTCTTGAGCTTGTGCTTCAAGAGTAAAACTGCCATCAAAGTTCTGAACGATTTTAAGGGGCATTTTTTTATTAATAGATTTGATTTTTGAAAACAATACCAAGGCCCGAAATAAAGCTTCTAATGGGGAGCCATCAGCTATCCAAATATGTTCAAATTATAATATTTTTGTTGAGCAAAAATTGCTGGAGTTAATAAAGCCTTTAAGTGTGACGCGATCGCTTCATTATCTATAGTAGGAGTCTAATGTCGTTGTGCGTAGTAGGTTGGGTTGAGGAACGAAACCCAAAATTTTATCCTTGTTGATATTGGGTTTCACTGCCGTACTCTTACTCTTAAGCAAGTTCCAACCTAACCTGCATTGATAGATTTTATTACAAGTAATCACCCGAACATGATAAAACCTATATGGGATAAATACTGGCAAGTCCAAACTTGAAGATTGCTTATCTAAACAAAAAACCCGCAAGCTCAGATCTGAGCTTGCGGGTTTTTGTTAAATTATGGTTCCTGGCATCGAGCTATTTTTGCGTAGGGCAACCCCTAAACTATCGTTGCCGCAGCAGCGTTTCACCTCTGAGTTCGGGAAGGGTTCAGTGTGGTTCCACCGCGCAATAGACACCAGGAAAATTTGTAATTACCAATTCGTAATTCGTAATTCGTAATTAAAGAATTAGAAATGACGAATTTAACAGTAACCCTGAAGACTGCACAGTAACGCCAAACCAAATGTTTTCATAACTAGCAAGCCGTAATTACGAATTACGAATTACGAACTACGAATTATGTTGTGAGGTCAAGCCCTCGGTCTGTTAGCACGGCTCGGCTACATACATTGCTGCAC
>NZ_JAVRCD010000063.1:0-45180 GCF_034530895.1 Nostoc sp. DedQUE08 | reverse complement strand
GTGTTGCCCAGCTATTTTCGCTGGATGGCACCTATCTACGTCCCTTTGGTGACTCGTGTCCTGTTTGGACCCCTTCGCAAACAGGCTGGGGTCAAAGCAGAAGAAGTTGAAGAAGCGCCCGAATTTATTCCATTTTTGCCCTGGATACTTCGTGCTATATCACTTGGACGGACTGCGTACAAGACGGCTTCGCGTCGTTAATAAGGAGCCAGTACAGCTCTAATCAAGCCCTCTGCTGCTTGAGAAAGAACCAACTTTCCTTCAAGACGGGCGATGGCTGATGACAAACTGCATTGCATCTATGCCCTCCGATTTCTCTTCTGATTTAGGGAGTTTGGGGGCTGCGATCTGATTTTCCTTTCATTTCATCAATACAGGAGGCAAAACCCCATGATTTTAGAAGATGATTTTTACTTAACAGACGAGCAACTTGATGGCGCTTCAAGCGAAGTCCGCAATCAGTGGGGAGCCGAGATTGACGACAAACTTGAAAACCTTTTAGAGCATCAAATCTTGGCTGAAGATGGCGGTATCGAGTCTACTAAGCGCCAGCAGGTGATTGTTCATTACAAACCAACTAAGTTGTTCGACGATTTCCTGAACGAGTTCGAGGACTTGGATAACTCATATCGGAAACGCGGAGAAGAATTTGAATTCCAATATCTCGACGAATTTGAAAGCTTGGTAAATGAATCGATCGAGTCACTCTTGAAAGAGTTGCCAACCGCAGAGACAGGCGAACATTTAAGGTTGGGGAATGCGGTCGTTGCCAACCTCACCCCTGCCGAAATTAAACAAATTGCCAGTCGTAGCGATGTAGAACAAATAGAATTTGATACGCCCCTAAAGTTGGAACTCGATCTGAGCGCTGTTAGCGTGGGTGTGGTTGAAGCCAGAACCCAAGGACTGGTTGGCACGGGCAAAGGCGTGATCATCGCTGTCCTAGATGGAGAAGTTGATATTAACCATCCTGACCTTAAGGGTCGTGTGGTTCACAAGAAGAATTACACTCAGCAAGAGTGGGGCAACCCGCATCCGCATGGCACCCATGTGGCGGGCATCATCGCGGGCAATGGCTCCAAGTACAAAGGCATGGCACCGGGGGCAGAAATCTGGAGCTATAAGATTTTTCCCACCCCACCCGGAGAATCGACCGAATCGAGAGGTGCCGATGCAATTGAGGATGTCGTGAAGGATATGCAGCAAGAGAAGCGATTACGGATTGCCAACTGTAGTTGGGGATCGTTTAGCCAAACGCTTGATGGCAACAGCGTCGTTTCCGAAACCGCTGAACGAGCGACGAAACTCGGCTTAGTGTTAGTGAAAAGCGCAGGCAACGAAGGCACTAAAAGACCTGGACCCGGAAGCCTTACCATCCCAGCAGATGCTAGAGGGGATGTGATTGTGGTTGGAGCGTCTAGCCGCGATAGTACGAGCGTCATGCCTTTTAGCAGTCGGGGTCCAACGAGCGACGAGCGACCAAAGCCGGATATTCTAGCTCCTGGTGAATTGATTATGTCTGCCAAGCCGGGTGGCGGCTACACTAGGCTGTCGGGTACCAGTATGGCATCCCCCCATATTGCAGGGATTGCTGCCCTGATCTTAGAGCGTTATCCAAAGCTCCAACCTTTGCAGGTGAAGAAAATTCTGATGCAATCTGCCAAGAAACTGGATTCTTCTGAATTCGATGAGAATGCCCAGGGGGTGGGATTGGTGGATGCCGTCAAAGCGTTACAGCTAGCAGGGCAACCGCTCGCGGAAGCAGAGAAAGTCACCGCCATTCCATCGCTTAAAGAATGGACGCTGCGCGAACAGGTCAATATTGCTGTGCGAAACACGGGTGACGAAACGATGCAAGCGGTGAAAGCAACTCTGGTTGGACCTGACGGCATTAATCTGATTGGGCTTGACGGCAAGAAAGTGACGAGTGCCGAACAAGACTATGGCACATTGCGAGTCGGTGCAGAGATAACCCGCGACTTTGGAATTGAAGTGCCTTCAAAGTTTAAGTTGCCTCAATGCCAGCTCACTTTAAACCTCAATTTCACGACGCCAACTGGCAAGAAGAAAACTCGCTCCTACAAGCTAACGCATCAAGTTCCCAGTCTTCAGCGCTAGAACGTTGTGTCAGTAGAACGAAAACTTAGTAAGGAGGTTCAAATTCAAAATGAATGTTGATTTCACAACTATTGCACGGGGGAGTGATAGTGGTTATCAAAGCGCTAGTCAAATGGTGATTGACAACTCAGAGCGATGGATCGATCTCTGGCAACAGCACACCTCTAATGCCGAGCCACCGCCACCCGTTCCTCAAGTGGATTTTACCCGCTACAGCGTAGTTGCCGTTTTTGCTGGAGAGCAGCCGACTGGTGGTTACTCGGTTGAGATTCTGAGTGTCGAAACCAGTGGCTCCCAAACTCAGGAGCAACTCGCGATTACCGTTCAGCATCGCCAGCCTAGTGCTGGCGATTTCGTGACAGAGGCGCTTACCTATCCGTATCACATAATTAGGATTCCCAAAATTGATGCAAACAGGGTCGTCTTTAAAGACATTTAACCCTGTGCGTCGTTTGCTCAACATCACTGTCACCCGATCCCAATTCAATACACATCAACAACAGGAGCAAAAATCATGAAAGCACAGATAGTCGAACAAGTTGAGCTTTTTTCAGAAGCGGAACTCCAGAGCCTAGAGTTCGTGCCAGAGGAATTAGAAGCCATTGAAGCAGAGCGAGTTCCGGACTTGGACAGTATATCTTTTGAGGAAGTAGCCAAAGACCTAGAAGCTTACTTCGAGGGAGATGTTGAAGGGGCAGGTTTGGAAGGCAAGAAAGGCAGCAGTAGTGGCATCAAAGGAGGGCATGATACAACAAAAAAGGGTAAGAAAAACAAAGATGACCATCAGAAGGCAGATGCAGCGAGAGAAAAACAGCAGTATAACGCTTATGTAAGAAAAACGAAAGATAAGAATGGAAAAAACACAAAGAAGGTGTTAACGATGCAAGATTGGCGGGATCAATGTAGACCAAGTGTCTCATAAATAGATCCAACTTTTGCGCCGTTGGGACAATAGCGATCGCCTGTTCTTAACTACTCAGTTTTATGAGGATTTTTGGAGAGGAGTGATCGTGATAATCATGCTTTTGGTTATGGCGATCGCTTATCTTGTAGAGACAATCTTAAAAGTCAGGCGATCGCTCTTTTGATCAAGGTTAATCGGGGTGCGATGTTTGTTCTCAAGAGTGCGATCGCTAATCTTGTAGCGACAGTCTTAAAAGTAAGGCGATCGCTCATGGATGATGGTTGATGAGCGTGCGAATTTATCCAAAATCTAAATGTTCTAAAAAGGTACTTAATCATGAATACAAACATTGTAAATACTGACTCCCCCGATGTCAACGCACCGAATCCATCAATCGATCCCTCGCTCAAGCCAGATCGACCAAATCTATTTGAACTTCAAGACAAGGATACACAAATTACCTACTCGGCAAGTAGTTTTGCTGGCGTACCACAACTCAATTACAAGGAGCGGAACATCAGCCGCAACTTCAGTGGCGAGGAGATCGACACGCTAGAAACACAAATCGGCAAGCTGCTCACAGTACTCATCGAACCCAACGCCGATACGGGGAAATCGATCTATCTGACTCTGCTGCTACCAACCATTAACCTGCTAGCCAAAGACAGACAAAATCTCATTCAGACCGAGGCGATTTTGACTACCCAGCGCGAGGTTCCATTCTCTCCCGACCGTCCTCCTTTCGTTGAAGGGCAGATACAAACCTATAAAACTTTGTTGCTCAAAGGAACAGCTAGGCGAGTTGAATTCTAACATTGTTACGAAAGGGTTGCAAAAATCAAATTGTTGATTTTGAAAAGGAAGTTGAAGACATTATTTTTCAGTTATAAAGGAAAATTTTATTTAACTAAGGGTTCTGGAAGGGTAAAAAATTCCTGACGGCGTTGAATCAACACTATAACAACACCGCTTGCAACCACGGCAAAGGCAGAAGGAATAAATGGCAACCATAGCCCTTGTTTTAAAAGAGCGATCGCACAAACTCCATATAATATGACAACTGTCACAAAGATAGCGCATCTCTGATGTGAGAGCGATCGCACCCGCCAAATAATCAGACTCCCAACTACAGACCAGCCGCATATCCAGAGAATATCGCCCCAGTAAGGCAAAACCCAAAGAATTGGACGTTGGTCTAAAACTGCACTCAAAAGTTGGCTAACCATTTGTGCTTGTATAAATACCCCTGATATTTCTTGGTAATCTTGTTGTGCAGTACTGTAGGGAGTTGACCAAGTATCGCTGACTGTATTAGCTGTCACTCCAACGATTACTACCTTATCTTTCATTGATTTACGATCGAATTTCTCACTCAATACCTCATCAAGAGAAACTCTCTGATAATCTGTATTACGATAATTGACAAGTATTTGATTTCCACCTAAATCAACTCTTTGTTGATAGGCACCACTGCGGCTAAATTTTAAGCGTTTAAATACTTTAGAGCCAAACTGTACATAATCTTCATTAAATTTAGGTTTAATATTTTCGTCAGATAAGTAACGAGTAACTAATTGCAACGACAGCGAATAAGGCGTTGTACAAGTTGAAGAAGGCTCTTGTGCCATCATCAAAATTTGGCGACGGACGATACCATCTGGGTCTTGAATTGTATCAGTAAAACCCTGACGTTCTACAGGTACGTCTTTCGGAGGTTTAACACCTTGTGGGTCATATTTGCGATCGCGGCTTTTGCAGACAACAACAACATTATCTTTATTAAGTTCAGTCGGAAGTTGTATTGGATTTGATTTATTTGGAGGATCGGCAAAGTCTCTATAAATATCCAGTCCAACAACTCGCGGTTGATACTTTTGTAGTTTGTTGAGCAATTTAGCTAACATACTATCCGAAATGGATTTTAGTCCTTTGGTCATCTCTTGTCGTGATTGAATATCTTTTTCAGTAATTTCTACAATTATCAACCTTGGATCTGGCTCTTCTTGAGGTTGCAACCGTAGCATTTGATCGAAAGTTTGTAGTTCGATTTTTTCAAATACTCCCAAGTATCTCAAACCTAATGTTGAAATAGCCACAATCAAAGTACTAAGTAGTACAGTCAAAAGTTTGAGTTTTGGTGTTGCAATTTTACCTTTTGTCGGAACTTCACCTACAAATTTAGTATCAGCAAAATTACCGCACAATTCTTGCCACGTAGTAGGAAAAGTTGTGGGATTTTGATAGATAACTGGCAACCAAGTGGCACAAGGAAATTCATTTTCCAGTCCTTGAAGTCTTTCTCGCGCTTCTCGCACAGCCAAGTAAAATGGTTTGCTATCTGCAAAGGCGGTAAGAAAGTTTTTTAAAAATTCCTGTGCGATTAAATCTGGCACTCCTTCCCGCATTACAATCATTTGGGGAATGTTTAAATCAGCTAAATTTCGTCCTAAGCCAATTCCGTCACAAGAATTGAAAATTGCTAGTTTCAAACCGCGTCTAATTGCTGCCTTAAGTCCATTTTTCAACTGCGAAATTGTTAAACTTTCTGTTTGATTGATGCAAATTTCCCCAATTTCTCCGTCAGTAAGACTAGTGCTATGTCCGGCAAAAAATAGAATATCCCAATCATGATTCCATAGATGCTCGTCAAGTGTTTGTCGTGTTGGTTCTATAAGAAAAGTGGTTTTGCCATCTGTTAAACCTTGTAAAGCAGAGGCATCTTTATCAATATCAATACCAACTCTATTGCCTAGAATTGCCAAAATTTTGACTTTACCTGTAGGAGATTTTTGTAATAAGTGAGTAGATTCATACTCATGATTGCTTAAAGCTAATTCCGCTTTCGGGTAATCTTCAAAAAAATGCCATAGATGCCAAGGCAAGCGATGCAATAGAACTATATTTGTTTCAATAATGACTCTAATTTCATTATTACGACTGAGTAGAGTTCGCAACTGCCGTTCAATATTCTGAAATGATTCACATTTTAACCAAGCATTGATATTTGCTTGTAGCTGTTGACACACTTCATTAAAGTCATTGACAGAAATATTGGTTATGTCTTGCGAATGTACTTTTATCCGTTGATTCCTACCCAGGCGTTGATGAACTGCTGCGTAGAGTAACTGCCATCTGCGGTAGAGTTCGCTTAGTTCTGGTGCTGGTGGTAGACTCCCTGTTAATTTCACAGGTACAAATTGGTTATCACACCAAACTTGAGCCGTGACAACAGGAAATCCTTGATTTAAATCTCCTCCCAAGAAGCTGAAGACAACTAGCTTACTCATAAGTTAAATGGACTTAGCCATTCGTGATTAACTAATGACTAATCAACAGAGAGCATTCTACTTATGCAAAAATACCAAATAAAAGTGCAGTATAAGGACTACACAAGACAAATTTGGTATAAACCTATGACTTTCGAGCAAAAACAACGACAACGTTTACAAGCCACCACAAAGAGATTGCATCAACCAATTTGACCCTGCTGGCTCATAATAACTAAATTATGAAATTTTCTGTTATTTGATAATTATCAAGACCAACCTGGATGCTGAAACATTCTCCTACTTCCCCATCAAAGAGTTTTAACTGCACATAACTATCTTGAATTCTTGCTTGTACTTGTTGAAGTATTTCCCCTCGATCTGAAAGTAAAATTAGCTTGATATTAGCAGGTAGGTCAAGTTGATTACAAGCTGGATGTAGTTGCACGCGAATACTAACTTGTTGGTTAGCTTCTGGTATTAAGGCGATTAATAAAATAACTTTTTGAGTCTCTATTTCTATTCCCAAGTCAATCAGCTTGGCGCGTTTGATCGCGGCAGCATTTAACCCGGAAGAAGTGCGGAAATTAAAAGCTAGGCTACTGGAGTTTGGCTCAAAAAAAGTCTCTATAGCTTGCCAAGAAGCATCATAAATCTGCTCCAGCCAACGACTGAGACTCACTTGTACTTGTGAAAATTGCGTAGGTGCAGATTGCAGTCTTTCTTGGTACAAACGCTGCCGCCACTGCTCATTTTCTAGTAGCATTCCCCAGGTTGTAAATGGCACTGCTAGTCTAGGAAATGTTACAGAGGAATCACTTAACCGTTGCACAAGATTTTCTGCTTGAACATTCGATAATTCTGGTAGTGGAGCGATCGCACCTTTCATCTCCTCTGTTCCACAAAATTGGTAGGTGATCCAAAAAGCATTAAGGTCTTTAATTAAGTGCCGTGCATCTATACAATAAGTCCTATCTACTTGGTCGTAGTCTGCTAGTGATTTAAGTTTTTCATGGGTTATATAGCTCCAAATTCTTACCCACTTCCCATCTGCTGTAACTTGCACTGCTAAATAATAGTCTGCTGCCCAACTAGGAATGTCTACCCATTCTTGAGGAACTTCTAACTCACTATCATCAATTGCCTCGCTAGGAATTAAAACGACTCGCTTTTGATTTAACAAAATTGCTGTGCCATTGACAAATTCCCAAAAAGCAGGAATACCAGGAGAACTATGCCAGATACTTGCTTCTGGAACATATTCAGCTTTTACCCAATTCAAAAACCCATAAACGCAAATTTGATTTATGTAAGCACGCCAGCGACTGCTAGGTGTGGCGTACATTTGGCTTTCTTGCCAAGAACTTGTCTGCAAGGATGGTGATATTTCTAACAATAATTCCTGCGGTTCAGTAAAAGCCGAAGTCATTCTTACTACCTCATCATTCATAATTTCAGCGATATTCCCCATACTTAACTTTCAACCATTCTTCCAAAGCACTACTCATATCATTAACTAGGTTGGAAGTCACAGAAATATTAAGCGTGTCTTGGCTCCATTGGATCAATGCTTTCAGCATTGATTCTCTACATTTGATCAGCCGACGAGAAACAGTAGGCTGACTCATTTGTAGGCGTTCTACAATCTGTGGCTGAGTTAATCCCTGTTGGTAATAAAGTTGAAGTATTTCTTGAGTTTTTGCCTCAAAAGCTTGTAAAGTTTTTAACAAAACAGCTTCAATCTGAGATCGTTGATTTTGTTGGTTTTGGGCATCCTCTTGGGCTATCATCTCCGTGATTAATGATTCAGAGGATGGATCTGGCAAATCAAAAGTTGTTGTGGAGTCATCTTTTGGTATCACTACATTTAGAGAACTAACAGGTGGATACAGATAACCACGCACGTAGATAGCTGCTTGGGTTAGCCACTGTTCAATTTTCTCTCTCGTGGATTCTGGAGTAGGTTGAGTTAACTGATTTTGGCGATCGCGGTTGTAGAGCTTGACAATAGCTTCCCAAAGTTGAGGTTCTGGTTCTGGTAGTGACTTTGTGCCACCTGGTTGGTTTTGAACATACAGTTCTTTGAAACAAGTCCAGGCTAATCGATATTGAACAATTAGAATCGGTGATAATCCAGCTTGAGCAAGAGCTTCTAAAAACTGCTTTTTGCTTACTTTGCGTAACAATGCCCAATTTGTGCAAATATCAGCTTCTTTGCGTTGGCGTAAAATATCTTTTAGCCGACTCGGAACTGCCATAGTAGCATAGGCTTTTAAGCTAGAGCATTTTTCTAGATTAAAATTTTTGAGAATTGTTTCAATTTCAGCATTCGCCATTTGAAAATAATCTGCTAGGCTATGTTGACTATTTGTAAATTTGGCAATAGTTTTTTTAGCAGCCCAATAATTTGATTCCTGTAAATAAGCAGATAAATGCATTCTAGCAAGGCTATTAGATTCCTCTCGCCAGCATTTGTACCAATGTAATGCCCAAAAGTTTTCTGAGTTAGGGACGAATGATGAAGACTCCAAGCAATTTTGAATATTTCGATGTAGTTTGATATCAATCAACCATTTGCTGAATCTGTCTCCTTCTAATTCAACGAAGGTTGAGAACATCTCGATAATTTTTTGACGAGGACGCATAAGCAGTTAACAATTTCAATCGATCCGAACTTAAGCAACTATCAAAACCGCAGATATCTCTGTGGACAATTGCAAGATACTGGTTTGCTAATTTCCAATTCAATAGCGCACATATTTTATTCCTTGATGTTTTTGAAGATAACTCTATTCATATTCTGTTGAATCTAGATAGTTTAGTTATTTTAAAGTTAAATTTTTGTAATTATGGGTTTAGTAGCCATAATTGCGAACATATACCTAATTGAGCCTTTTTGGGAATACGCCCTTCGGTATACTTTTGACTATCTATTTTTCCTAAATCCTTAAAAAATGGGCGAACCGGGAATAATTAAAGTTAATTGCTTATTTTTCAGCTTAAAGTATTTTAATTAAATCGATTAAATCAACTTTTTTGAGCTAACCGCACGTGAGTTTAAAAGTGAGAAAAATCAAACTACTGGCTTTGATATTAATTAGTTTAGCAATGGTGTTGTGGTTTAATTTGCGTTTTTCAACACCTTCAATACCCACTATTGCAGCTTCACCAGCAAAAACTATCCGCTACTTCGATCGCACTTTGCCCCAAAGCATCGCTCACATCGTGTTGATTCCAGTTGATAGCAAATTTTTGGTAACTCCTGCACTATCACAGAAGGTAGCCACTGTAGAGGAATTTGCCCAAAAGCATCAAGCCGTGGCTATTTTGAATGCAGGCTTTTTTGATCCAGTCAACCAAAAAACTACATCTTATGTTGTCCGACAAGGAAAGTTGATAGCCGATCCCAAGGAAAATGAGCGGCTGGTGAACAATCCCAACTTAAAATCTTATTTGGGCCAAATATTCAATCGCACAGAATTCCGTCGTTACTTATGCGGGCAAACTAGCCGCTATTCCATTGCCCAACACAATCAGTCACCACCAGCAGGTTGTCAGTTAGTTGATGCTATCGGTGCTGGCCCGCGCCTATTACCAGAACTCACCTTAGAAAAAGAGGGCTTTGTGGACAATGCTAATAAACGAGATGCGCTTGGCAGCAATCAACCCAATGCCAGAACTGCTGTAGGTATCACCCCTGATGGCAGCGTTATTTTAGTTATGGTGGCTCAAAAACCCTCGGCTCCCGCGAATGGAATATCTTTGCCAGCATTAGCTGATTTGATGAAAACTCTTGGAGCCGATCGCGCCATGAATCTGGATGGAGGAAGTTCGTCTTCGCTTTATTACAATGGGAAAACTTTTTACGGAAAGGTTGATTTGGAGGGGAATTCTATCAAGCGTCCTGTAAAGTCGGTTTTGCTGGTTCAGAAAAGGTAGGGATTGTGGGAATTATACCTACCTACTGGTAGATTTTTTCCATATCAGCAATTCCCGAATCCGAATTGCGTCACAATGGTAATAGGCAATCATTGAAGGTACTATTATGCTTCGTCTAACTCAAATTATTCGGAACTTGTTCCTTCGTCTTGAAGGCTTGTTTGGTGTTTTATTCCAAAGTATTTCTAATTTTTTCGGAAATTTATTTGGTTTGTTTGCCAAGCTTTTCGGATTCTCTGAGTCTGGTTATTTCTTAGAATCCGATCGGGTGCAAGACGTAAATCAAGCTTCAACTAAACAGCCAATTGAAACGAATCGGGATAACACTACTAAAATTCCTGCCCCTAACCGCCGTCGTTCTAATGCTAAACTTGACGACTACTACCTCAACATGGCTCGTGATGTGAAAAAGAACTAACAAAAGCCATCAAGTAGAGGGTTAATAGTAATAAGCTGTTCCACCTTTAACTTGCATAATTAGGGTGGGCAATAATTTGGCGTCAGCGCTACTTTAATAACGCTCAGTACAGGTCAGCCGAACGCTGTCCACCCCACAATATTTTAATTAAATTTAGATGTACAAATTATATCTGGAACAGTTTAGCAATACCTAAATTGCGCTTTACATTTTTAGAAAAATCATCTAGCCACAATTAACGAATTTGGATGTGCGTAGGCGATCTTTACCGCAGGCATCGCACCTTTCACAAAAATTTTGTCCAGTTTGAGGCTGGACAATAGCTAGAAATATTTTTGAGTTTGAATATTTACTTGGTTTTTAGCTAACTTACCAAATCAACTAAAGCGTTGCTTTGGAAGCGAACTATAGATGAAACTGAGCAACCGCGATAATTCTCAGAGGTGAATACTGATAGTGTGATATTGGCTTGACCTGGATCTAAAATGCGTTTTACCTTGCAGGTTTGCATTTTATTGTTGCAGTAAGCAATAATGCGATCGCCAGCCTTGACTTCCAACGCTTGAATTTTCAATTAATACCAACCTTGCCAGGAATTTGCTTTGTTAAAGAAAAAATATATTGCTATATTTCATTCGCTTAACAATAGCAATGTTTCTTTACTATAGCACAAAAAGGATATCAATGCTATCAATTTAATCTTGGTAATGTCAAGTTTGTTCGTGCTGCAAATATTAGTGCAGGAGGTAGGAAGCAGAAATTTATCTGTTGCTCTCAACCCTATCTAATTCCAAGCCACCAAATCGTTTGCGCAGTTTACAGGTCGGAGTATTTGTTGAAATTAAGATGTAGGGAAACCTCTACTCCAAAGAAGTTGGAGCAAAATTTGTTTGAAGACAAATTTTTCTTTCGATGTTTTTGTTACAATCATTGAAATTTTTACCTAAAAATACCACTATGGCTTTATATGCTGAATTACATAGACATCTAGGCGGCTCGGTCGTACCACGAGTTTTATGGCGATATTTCGAGCGGCATTCTTCGGAGTTAATTTCCCGCTTTGCTGACTATTCAGAATTTGAAGATTTTTATACCCGCCCACGTAACACCCTAGACGAGTATCTAGAATTACACACCTTGGTAGAAAGCGTGCAAACTGTAGAAACTTTGCCTTACTTTATCTATCGCTTGGTGCGGGGTGCTTACATATTTGAAAATTTGGCTTATCTGGAACTGCGCTACACTCCTTATTTGCGGACACCTGAGCATCTGAGTCAATCTGCAAGAATTGACAAGATGGCAGAAATTGTGCGAGTCGTAGGACTTGCCAGCCAACAGCCAGAATATCCGATTGTTACTAGCCAAATTCTCTGTATGCACACACGCCTACCTTATGAGGTGAACAAGGCGATTGTTGATTTGGCAGCACAAAATAAACAGTATGTCTGTGCAGTAGATGTAGCCGGAGGTGATAGTTATTACGCCGATCGCTTAGAAGAATGGATTAGCTTATATGATTATGCGCGATCGCTGGGCGTTAACACCACAGGACATCTATATGAAACTACCGCTGGTTGTTACCCAGAACTGTTACCATATTTGATGCGGATTGGTCACGGCATTCAAATTCCCCTACTATATCCAGAGCTACTTAATGATGTAGCTAGACGCGGGCAATGTTTAGAGGTTTGTCCGACAACTTACCTAAAAACTGGAACTTTGCAAGATATACGTCAACTCAAATTAGTTTTTGACCGTTGTCTTGATGCTGGAGTTGATATCGCTATCTGTACTGATAATGCCGGATTGCACAATGTACGTCTACCGTTTGAGTATGAGAATCTCTTGACTTACAACATCATTAGTTTTGCACAACTACAAGCTTGTCAAGATGCGGCTTTCCGTCATGCTTTTGCTTGGCCTTATAGTCAACGTCCTGCATCACTGTTGAACGGTTTGCTCAAACCTGAACCAGCTAAAATTTTGTCCATGAGAGATAGTAATTAACGAATCGCCTAAAAATATCCATAAAGTCAGGTGATTTAATGTTAATTAATGTTGCAATTACTAACTTTTTCTGATGGCATAGAAAAAGTTGTAATACATAATAGATATCTTGCAAAATTAATGTTTTATAAATTAAACCACAGATGTACACAGATAATTTATCAGTGTTTATTTGTGGTTCTTTTGTTGCTGAGAAAGGATTCTTGATATAAGTCGTATATAGCGTGCCCCAGAAGCTATAAACTATAATTTATGGCATCTACTATTCAAGCTCTACCAACAGAAGTTGTATATCTCATTACAGCTGGAGAGGTAATCGACTCTTTAGCCTCTGTGGTGCGGGAATTGGTAGAAAATTCCCTAGACGCAGGTGCAACGCGAATTGTGGTTTCTTTGTGGCCGCAGCAATGGCGAATTCGCGTGGCAGATAATGGCTGTGGAATGAACCTAGATGATTTACAACAAGCAGCCACAGCCCACAGTACTAGTAAAATTCGCTCTAGTGCCGATTTGTGGAAAATTAACAGTTTAGGGTTTCGTGGTGAAGCGTTGCACAGTTTAACGACTCTGGCTGATTTAGAAATTTTGAGTCGTCCTCTGGAGGGAAATTTAGGATGGCGGATAATTTATGGCGATGGCGGGAAAGTTGTACAAGTTGAAGCAACTGCGATCGCACCTGGTACAGTAGTTACAGTTTCTCATCTTTTCGGTAATTGCTCATCTCGTCGTCAGGGATTACCTACAACAGCACAGCAAATGAAAGCTGTGCAAGCCACAATTCACCAAATTGCCCTCTGTCATCCCCACGTTACTTGGCAGATTTGGCAAAATGATCGTCAATGGTTCACCATTTGTCCGGCAGCGACAATTGGGCAATTGCTACCGCAGATTTTACCACAAGTGCGACAAGGTGACTTGCAAGAAGTCAAACTCGAAATACCCAACCCCCCCAACTCTTGTAGAGACGCGATTCATCGCGTCTCTACGGACACTTGTACAGAGGCGATTCATCGCGTCTCTCCTCACTCAGCACTAAATTTAGTGGTAGGATTACCCGATCGCACTCATCGTCATCGTCCAGATTGGGTACGTGTAGCTATCAACAGACGCATGATTAAGACACCGGAACTAGAGCAAACCATATTATCAGCATTTCATAGAACATTACCACGCGATCGCTATCCAATTTGTTTCTTACATCTTGCCATTTCCCCCGATCAAATTAACTGGAATCGCAATCCAGCAAAAACAGAAATTTACCTCAACGAAATCATTTATTGGCAAGAGCAAATTACCCAAGCAATTAACCAAGCACTCAGCATTTCTTCTAACAATCTCAAAGAAGCTGTTCACACAACACGAGTTAGTAAATTACTCAAAGCCGCAGAAGCCAAAGGCAGCTATAATTTCAATTCTCAAAATCCTAATGAAAATCCCAAAACTCCTAACTCCTCACTCCCAACTCCTAACTCTTTAAAAGCTGTCGCTCAAGTAAGCAACACTTATATTGTGGCGGAACATTCAAGTGGGATGTGGTTAGTAGAACAGCACATTGCCCATGAGCGAGTTTTGTATGAGCAATTATGCGATGATTGGCAACTTTTACCCGTCGAACCGCCAATAATTCTTTATCAATTATCGCCAGCGCAAGTATTGCAACTCCAACGCATTGGTTTAGAAATAGAACCCTTTGGCGAACAACTTTGGGCAGTCCGTAATATTCCCGCACCTTTGCAACAGCGAAACGACTGTGCAGAAGCAATTTTAGAGCTTAGTTGGGGAGGGGATTTACAAACAGCCCAAGTCGCTGTTGCCTGTCGCAGTGCTATTCGTAATGGTACACCCATGAATCAGCAAGAAATGCAGACACTTTTAGATAATTGGCAACGTACTCGCAACCCTCGCACCTGTCCTCATGGACGACCAATTTATTTATCTTTAGAAGAATCAGCTTTAGCTCGGTTTTTCCGACGTAATTGGGTAATTGGAAAAAGTCATGGAATTTGATGTTTTCAGTAATGCTAATACTAAATGTCGTTTGCTGTTGTCGTTTGCTAAATTATTTGTCCTAAGCTCGACTTTATCCATTACGTTAGTAGGATATTGGCAATTTCAAATGGTATTGTTGTATTCATGGGAAGATACACACAATTATCCTTCAGCCTCAGTGTATTACTTGTGCCATCACTATTCGCCAAGGCTGTATTTAAATGTTATGTATGCAGCAAAACCCGCATCTTTTAGCGATCGCCTACATTTGTGATGACCTGTAGGCAAAAATGGATAAAGTCGAGCTAATGACAAATAACAAATGACAAATACCATCACAAACTTAAAGGCAGCTGAACTGTAAACGTTGTCCAGCCCTGAGAGCTGGTAACTTCAATCGTGCCTTGGAGATATTCTACTAACTTCTTAACCAATGTTAAACCTAATCCTGTGCCGCTTTGTTGCCAGCGTTCGCTTTCAGGAATCCGGTAAAACGGCTCAAAAATTCGAGATTGTTCTTTTTTTGGAATTATCACCCCAGAATTGCTAAATGTGATTTGAAAATAAGGAACTTGAAAATTATCTAATACACTAGATTTAGCATCCTCATCGATCGGACTTTTTGTGATATAAATTAGCTGAACGTTTAACACAATCTGTCCATCAGGTGGAGTGTATTTACAAGCATTGTTGAGTAACTCTGAGATAATTTCAGTCAGGCTAGCCAAGTCTGAAACTAAAGGTGGTAAATCTGGAGAAACACTAACTTGCAAAGACTGTTCTCTAGCTTGAGCGCGTTCTTGAAAATACTCGGCAACGTGAGGCAGCCAGTTTTGGAGTTGAATTGATGTTAATTCCAATGGATAGACATCTGCATCAATCATTCGTAGATGCAGTAAATTGTCAACCAAATCCAGTTCTTGTTCGCACTGTTCGCGCACAATACGTAAATAGCGGTCTACAGATTCAGATGGGGGAAGTGTGTTTGAATTTAAGATACCCTGGCGATCGAGAATATTTTCTAGCACAGAGATTGCCATTTTGATGTTTGACAAGGGCGTTCGCATTTCATGAGAAGTGGTTGCCAGAAAATCCTCTTTTAATTGGTTCAGGCGTTGCAGTTCTGCCACTCGAACTTCTAGTTGTTGGGCGCGTTCAGCTGCAAGATTGCGTTCTTCGGTTAACCGTCGTTGCGTGTCATCCCGGAAAACAAATACGGCTCCTGTAATTACACCATTATTATTTCTCAGGGGAGTAGCACTATCAGCTATTGGTGTAGTTGTCCCGTTTTTAGCAACTAGTAGAACACCACTGCCTAAATATATAGTAGTTTCTTGTTGGAGGGCTGCAATAATTGGATTTTCTGTCGGCAACTGAGTTTGTTCATCAATGATTTTGATGACTTCAGTTAACGTCTTGTCTTTAGCTTCATTCCATTGCCACCCTGTTAGAGCTTCAGCTACCTGATTGATGTATTTAATATTTAAATTAGTATCGACTACAATTACCCCATCGCCCATTCCTCGAAGCACAGAACTCAAAAATTGCTCGCGATCGTAGCGATTGAGTGCTGTTTGAATGGCAACGTAAAGTTCTTGCTCTTTAATGGGTTTAAGAATATATCCAAAGGGGGATGTCAGCGTTGCTCGCTCGACAGTACTTTGATCGGAGTGCCCAGTGACGTAGATAATCGGGATTTGCAAATGATGCCAAATTTGCTCTGATGCCTGGATACCATCTATTTCACCGCGTAATCTGATATCCATTAAAATCAAGTTTGGGCGTAATTCAGTTGCTTTTGCAATTGCCTCTTCGGCAGAATCGGCAATATCTAAAACAACATATCCTAAAGACTCTAAAGTTTCTTGTAAGTTGATAGCAAGGATATATTCATCTTCAACAACAAGGACTCGAACTGTCTCTTTTGTGTGCGTGTTTGGTGAGAGGTCAATTATGTTCATATCCGGCTGTTTGTAAAAGTAATTTTGAACTCTGTTCCTTGTTGAGAGTCAATTTCAAGTTTTCCTCTTAGCTGCTTGACTAAACCCTGGACAAGTGTTATACCCAGTGTTTTAGTTTTCTTACTATCAAAGTTTTCGGGTAAGCCAACACCATTATCTCTAATAATGAGTGTCAAAGTAGATGCGGGTTCTTGATAAAACTTAACCTCAATTTTGCCTCCACGATTACCAACAAAAGCGTATTTTAAAGCATTAGAAACCAGTTCGTTGATAATTAGACCACAAGGAATGGCGGTTTCGATGTCAAGGCTAGCATTATCAACTTGAATATGTAGTTGAATCTGGCTAGAACTGACATTATAGGAATCAAATAAATGAGTTGTTAAATCTGGAATGTATTGAGCGAAATCAATATCAGCGAGGTCTTCAGAACGGTATAGTTTTTCATGAACTAGGGCAATGGAAGCAATGCGGTTTTGGCTATCGCGCAAAATAGCTGTCACCACAGGATCTTGTGTTCGTCTGCATTGCATTTGCAGCAAACTGCTGACAATTCCTAAATTGTTCTTAACACGATGATGAATTTCTTTGAGTAATACTTCCTTTTCTTTTAGAGAGGCTTTGATTTTTTCTTCCGCTTGCTTTTGCTCGGTGATATCTTGTTGGATAGCCACAAGGACACTTCCATACTCAGGATGTTCAAAAACGGAAGCGGTAGCGCTACACCAGAATGGAGTGCCATCTTTTTTAATATTATAAATTTCATAGATTACTTCACTGTGTTCTAAAACAGCAGTGCTAATCGCCTGATTAACATCTTCAGGTGTATTATTTTCATCACCATAGTTAACGAGCGATACATGCTGACCGATTAATTCACCAGGCTCATAACCAAACATCTGCTCGAATTTAGGATTGGCGTAGACAAACACGCCATCTGTTGCACGAACTAGGCAAATTCCCTCCGCCATGTTGCGGGTAATGACTGCTTGCAACTCTAACATTTGTTCAGCGCGTTTGCGATCGCTGATTTCAACTACCACAATGCCCATGCTAATAGGTTCATCAGCTTCAGACTGAATTGGAAAATAGGAAGCTAGCCAAGTCCTGATTACACCTGGAAATTTTGGGGTTTCTCCACTGATTTCCAAATCTAAAATTGGTTCACCTGTTGTTAAGACATGTCGAAAGAGTTGCTTTTGCTTTGGTGCAATATCAGGGACAATCTCCCACGGTGTCTTACCAATATGCTCTGCTGCGGGAATGCCATTAATTTCTGCTAATGCTTCATTAATCAATGAATAACGCAGTTCCCGATCGAGAATGGTTATACCAACAGGTGCATTATTGATGAAGGTATCCAATAACTTTTGCTTGTGAGCTACTTCTCGCTCTAGAATCTTGCGTTCTGTGATATCAATCGCCACTCTACCCACTAGCTTTTGTGCAGACAATCCGAGAATCGGGAATTTGTATACCAAGAACTCACCGAGGGAACCGTCTGGTTGAGGAGCAAATTCAATCACCTCAATTGCCTGATTTGTCTCTATGACTGTGCGAAGGTGATCGAAATGCTGCCTAGCAATTTCATCTGGGTAGAGGTCAGAAATATATTGCCCAATCACCTGTTCGGGTAGTAATTTAAATGTCCGCAGGTATGTTTGATTTAAGTAAAGTACACGCCCATCTGTATCGGTGATGCAAGCTAGCACTGGGCTGTTGTTCATAAATGCCTGAAATCGGGCTTCACTTTCTTGCAAAGCTGCTTCTGCTTGCTTTTGCTCACTTACATCAATAATTACTCCTAACATCCGTACAGGTTCGCCTGCTTCGTTGTAAGCAGCACGCCCTTTTCCCGTGAGCCAGCGAACCCTGCCATCGGGATAAATCACTCGATATTCAGCTTGAAAATTAATATGTTGTGCCAGTGCATTTGATACAGTCTGTTCAATTCCGTCAACATCCTCTGGATGCACGCGATCGCGCCATAATTGATAGCTGGCTGATATTTCTGGCTCTAAACCTAACAAACGAAAATGGTTGTCGTTCCAGATAACTTCGCCTGTTTGAACATTCCAATCCCAAAGACCGATGTGGTTAAATTCCAACGTTAGTCTCAGTTGTTCTTCACTTTTGGCTAAGGCTGCTTCGGCTTGTTTGTGTTCGCGTAGTGCGGCTTGTCGATCGCTGATATCTCGATGAGTACCAGTGATTCGCAGAGGATTACCATCTGCATCTCGCATCACAACCTTGCCGTAGTTGGCAATCCATTTGCATTCGCCCGATTTAGTGCAAAGTCGATAGTCAAATTTGTACGGTATTGAACTATCCTTGAAGTGAGCTGCCAAGATTTTCTTTGCCCAAGGTAGATCGTCTGGATGAACTAATCGCTCCCAAGTACTCAAATTCTGTGGGAGTTCATCAAAGCGGTATCCGAGCATTTCTAAATAGCGAGGGCTGTAATACACCTCTCCAGTCAAAAAGTTCCAGTCCCACAAACCATCCCCAGAAGCCTCAAGGGCTAATTGTAGTCGTTCCTCGCTTTCTCGGAGAGCTATTTCTGCCCGTTGCTGCTCTTTTTCACCATCCTTCCGGGCAGTAATATCCGTGATTCGTACTAGTTGCATCACAGTACCAGCGACCGTAATTTGTTTGGTTGCGATGTTTCCCCAAAAGGATTTGCCCTGCTTAGTAATATATTCAACTTCTCGACTGCAAAACCCTTGCTGGTGAATTTCTTGTATAAAGGTGGCAATCTCATCGGAAGTAAACGGTTGTTTTTGCAGAGTGTTACCTTTAATGTTAATTAATTCGGCTTTGCTAGAGGCTGCAAATAGCTTCACTGCTCGATCGTTACAGTCAGCGATCAGTAATGTTTCAACATCTACCAAAAAAAGTGCATCAGCGGATTCGTTATAAACAGCTTCTAGCAGGTCACGACTACGGATTATTTCTAACTCATTTTGTTTACGTTCTGTAATATCTAGAACCGCTCCCAATAGCTTAACTGGCTGCCCTTGAGCATCATAAGCTATCTCTGCTTTCGACTCAACGTAGCGCACCGAACCATCAGGTCGGATAATTCGATACTCAAGATTGAAAGGGGCTTGTTGAGCGTAGTCTGTCGTAGACATCGCCTGTTCCAGTTGAGCCTCTATCCAGGCGCGATCGTCTGGATGAACTATTTGGAGAAGTTCCGTCTGGCTGGGTTCGCCTTGAGTGGGATTTAGACCAGAGATGCGAAAGGTTTCCATTGACCAGGAGCGCTTTTTCGTTTCTAAATTCAATTCCCAACTGCCTACATGGGCGATTTGTTGAGTAGTGGCTAGCAGTGCTTCACTTTGTTGGAGTTTTTCTTTAGCCTGTTTGAGTTCGGTAATATCTCGCCCTTCTGGAATCAACAAAACAATTTGACCTGTCTCATCTAAAAGCGGACGGAGTGAAAAATCGATTGTTGCTACCCGATTATTTGCACCGAGAACATCAACTTCATAGCGGATAAACTCTCCTTGGGCTGCACGAGCGATCGCTTGTTTTAATTCTGCTTGAGTTTGCGGTGAAATTGTCCACCAGTGTGCTTCCCAAAAAGGGCGATTGATGACATCTTCTAGTTTCAGTCCGGCAAAACTTAGCGCCGTCTGGTTCGCCTCCAGTAAAATGCCAGCTGGCGTTAGCAGTCCGATGAACTGGAAAGTATTATTGAAGATGGCACGGAAACGGCGATCGCTTTGGTGCAATTTGGCAGTGCGTTCTTGTACCTTGGCTTCTAACTCGGTGTTGAGGGTCTGGAGATTGTGATAGAGTTCGGCTTGTTGGATAGCGATCGCTAGCTGCACCGTCAGTGAAGAGAGCAATTCTACCTCAAATGTCTGCCATTGTCGCGGGGCAGAACATTGATGTGCAATAAATAACCCCCAAAGTTCAACTGTTTGAGTCTCCTTGCTCTCAAACAAAATCGGGACAACTAAATTCGCCTTCACCTGAAACTGTTCCAAAAGTTGAATATGGCAATCACTTAAACCTGCTTCGTAGATGTTTGTCGCCGCCCAAATTTTTCCTCGGCGATATTCTCCCCCCTGATTTTCCTGAAAACAGGTATCTTCAATCTGCATTCCGAAGATTGGTGTCCATTGGGGTAATACCGACTCCGCGACGATGTTACCTCGCATTTGAGGCGTAAATTGATATAGCAGTACTCGATCGGTGCTCAGTAACTTGCGGACTTCTTGAACGCTCGTGGCAAGGATATCTTGAAGCTTCAACGATTGGCGAATATTAAGAGCGATCGCTCCTACTAACTTTTGTTGTTCCTGTTGTTGTTTTAGCTGCCGCATTAGCTGCATCTGTTCGATCGCCCCATGAACCGCTCGACGTAAATTATCAGAAGTCAGTTTTCCCTTGACTAGATAATCTTGCGCCCCATTCTTGATGGCTTGGACTGCGATCGTTTCGTCTCCCTGTCCAGTCAGTAGAATTACTGAAATTTGACTGTTATAAGTTTGCCTCTGTAGCCGAGTGAGAAATTCCAGCCCATCTAAATCTGGTAATCGATAGTCCAACAAAATCACATCTGGTATTTTCTCTTGACAAGCTTGTAGCGCCTGATTGCCAGATTCAAATTCGGAAATATCATAAGTGTAGCGATCGTCCCGCTCTAGGAAGCGTCGATACAAAGCTCTATCTTCAGCAGAGTCTTCTACAAAAAATATAGTTGTCATGTTGTCGCCCTCCTAAAGACAGCTGCGGGAGTGAGGAGTGGGGGAGCAGAGGAGCAGGAGGCAGGGAGATGAGGGGGTAGGGAGCAGGGAACAGGGAGCAGGGGGAGAATAACTCCTAACTCAGCACTCATTACTCAACACTGTTTTGCCCAATGACAAATGCCCTATGCCCCAGTCCCCAATCCCCAGTCCCCAGTCCCCAATGCCCCATGCCCCCTAAATTAGCAAATTCGGACTTTTTCTCGATCGCAGACTACTATTTTTAGTCGTATAAACGCATAATAGAATAGTGACTGATCTGTTCGCCCCTTTACAATCTCTCAAACAAGGTGACTGGTTCAAGCTGATCTGCGGAGCCAGCTTCCAGCATTTGCCGGCAGTCAGAAGTTTAACGTTAGCCTATACTTTGGCGGGCGCTGACTGCATAGATGTTGCAGCTGATCCAGCAGTAATTGCAGCAGCGCAATCAGGGCTACAAGCAGCCAAATCTCTGGCTCAGGATGCCCAAAAGCGAGGCTTTGACTACAAAGGCAATTTACCCTTTTTGATGGTCAGCCTAAACGATGGAGAAGACCCCCATTTTCGCAAAGCAGAATTTAATCCTCATGAGTGTCCTACAGACTGCCCTAGACCCTGCGAACGGATTTGTCCGGCACAAGCGATTGTGTTTGACAGTATCAAAGAAGACTTTTCAGGAGTAGTATCCGAAAAGTGTTATGGCTGCGGTCGTTGCATTCCAGTTTGCCCTTATGGTATAATTTATACAGCTTCATACGTGACAACGCCAGGAGCGATCGCGCCATTGGTAATGTCAACGGGAGTAGATGCCGTAGAAATCCATACAAAAGTCGGGCGATTGGCAGAATTTGAGCGATTATGGCAAGCAATTTCACCGTGGGTTGATAAACTAAAGTTACTAGCCATCAGCTGTCCTGATGGTGAAGGGATGATTGATTACTTAAGAACGCTCTACGAGAAGATTGCCCCATTCAAGGGTGCTTTAATTTGGCAAACCGATGGTCGTCCGATGAGTGGTGATATTGGCGATGGCACCACAATAGCCGCAGTGAAATTAGGGCAAAAAGTTTTGGCAGCTAAGTTACCAGGATATGTGCAGTTAGCAGGCGGCACAAATAAGTATACCGTTGCTAAGTTAAAGGCAATGGAACTACTCAAAGATTTTGGATTGCCGATTTTAGATTTTAGATTAGAAGAAGCTAATCCACAATCTAAAATCCAAAATCCAAAATCCAAAATTTCTGGGGTCGCCTACGGTAGCTACGCCCGCGTACTGCTGTCACCAATTCTCGAACAGTTAGAGAATAAGGAGGTAAGTAACACCAATATGAAGGCGACTGTTCGCCTAGAAGAAGATGAAGTATTGCTTTGGCAAGCTGTAGAACTTGCCCATTCTCTCGTTTCCCAGATCAAGTCACAGCAGGAGCGTTAATTGCTCGTTCGGAAAAATCCCCAGAGCGGGTTCTCCTGCACGCAAATGTCCTCGCTATCTCTAAAAACGTCACCATAGAACGCATGACGATTACAGACGATCTCCAAAAGTTATTAGACATTTTGCCCCAAGACCTGCAACAAGTACTAGAGAGTCATCCCAAACGAGATAGTTTAGTAGAAGTGGTCTTGGATTTGGGTCGTCGCCCAGAGGCTCGCTTTCCTAATCAAGCTGAGTATTTGAGCGAAGTACCCGTTACTCAAGAACAAATAGATGATTGCATTCAACGAGTCGGAATCTTTGGCGGAGATAATCGGGCAGGAATTGAGCAAACTTTGCATCGGATCAGCGCTATTCGCAACCGCACTGGTAAGATTATTGGCTTGACCTGTCGCGTTGGTCGAGCCGTATTCGGAACCATTGGCATGATCCGTGATTTGGTAGAAACTGGTAAATCGATTCTCATGCTGGGGCGTCCAGGCGTGGGTAAAACTACCGCCTTACGGGAAATAGCCCGTGTTTTAGCTGACGATCTGCATAAGCGAGTGGTGATTATTGACACCTCCAACGAAATCGCTGGGGATGGTGATGTTGCTCACCCCGCCATTGGTCGCGCCAGACGGATGCAAGTGGCTCATCCAAACGAACAGCATCAGGTGATGATTGAGGCAGTGGAAAACCACATGCCAGAGGTCATTGTTATTGATGAAATTGGCACGGAACTGGAAGCTTTAGCGGCTCGTACCATTGCAGAACGGGGCGTACAGTTGGTAGGTACTGCCCACGGAAATCAGATCGAAAATCTGATTAAAAACCCCACCCTGGCTGATTTAGTTGGGGGTATCCAAGCTGTGACCTTGGGAGACGATGAAGCCAGACGGCGAGGCTCTCAAAAGACTGTTTTGGAGCGGAAAGCCCCACCTACCTTTGAAATTGCTGTGGAAATGTTGGAACGCCAACGCTGGACAGTACACGAAAGTGTTGCTGACACCGTAGATAATCTGCTGCGGGGGCGTCAGCCTACTCCACAAACGAGAACCGTTGATGACCACGGCAAAATCGCGGTTACACGTCAGTTAGCTGTTGTCAACGGTCGTGGTGGACAGCTAGGAACAGTAGAGGATTCTTTCCCACCGGCGCGACCGTCTAATGGCTGGCGTTCATCTGGACAAATGGTTGCACTACCCCAATTGCCTGTAGAGCGGGTAACTGGGCGCAGTGAGTTTGACCGTTTGCTGGATGAATCGTTCAATTATTCTGAAAGCATTGATTTTGATGCTGTTACCAGACACCCAGGGCCCAATGGGGAAGATTTGCCATTGCACGTTTACCCTTATGGCGTTAGCCGTCACCAACTGGAACAGGTGATTAGCGTGCTAACTTTGCCTGTACTATTGACAAAAGATATAGATAGTGCTGATGCAATTTTAGCACTGCGATCGCACGTCAAAAACCACGCCAAATTACGCCAAATGGCCAAAGCTCGTCATGTACCCATTCACATGATTAAGTCCAGCACCATTCCCCAAATTACCCGTGGTTTGCGGCGGTTGCTGAATATTGACGACCCAGAGATGGCCGATGATAGAGAACTACAATTGTTTTTACACAATGGTAGCGATGATGAGATGGATGCTCTTGAAGAAGCTAGACTTGCCGTTGAGCAAATTGTGATTCCTAAAGGACAGCCAGTCGAGTTATTGCCGCGTTCTCCCCAAGTTCGCAAAATGCAACATGAGTTGGTAGAACATTATCGCCTCAAGTCGCATAGTTTTGGCGAAGAACCAAATAGAAGATTACGGATTTATCCGGCGTAACTTTAATAACTCTACCAAAAAGTTTACTTACGATGTACACACAAGCCTTTGTCAAGGTAATTTACGGTTAGTCTCGTAGATAGCCCCTGAGATACCTCACCCTGTCCTATCCTGACTAAGGATAAGACAAGGTGAGGTTTTGGAGGACTTTTGGGTAATCGGATAACTTATGTGTACAGCGTAACCTTTTAGGAGAAAAGTTTATGGATTTGGAAAGCGCTTTAACTATCAAAAATCGCGAAAATTATTATCTACATTCAAGCTAATAGTCCAATTTTCTCGCCCTAATTCGCTGTTATCATCAACATTACGCAGCGTCTCATAGACAAAGAATTCGTAAAGAGTGAGTAAGCCCTAATTCACTCAATCTTGCATTTTTTTTAACATCTGTTACATTACTTTACAGACAGTTATAACTGCTACAACACTTGAATTTTGGAGTTATGCTCATGTCAGATTTTAAGAATTCTGCGTCTATTGTTTCAGAAGATCCTAATGCTGTGCGTTTTGGCTTCACTCCTCAGAGTGAAAATTGGAATGGTCGTCTTGCAATGATTGGTTTTGTCTCTGCAATTTTAATTGAAGCTTTTTCTGGTCAAGGGCTACTCCATTTCTGGGGTATCCTCTAAATTGGCGATGTAGGGTAGAACTGCTGTACTACCCTGCAAAATTCTCTATATTCTACGCCAGTCATTCGTTTCTAACATCTGGCGGCTATTGCCATTGGTGCAAAATATCAGATTTTTCCGGTTAAGCCAAAATATAAGTGAATAATTACTTTACATTGAATATGTATAGCTAAAACTCATGGAACTACCCCAACGCGTATCAGTCCGCTACAAAGACGCGTCCTTCAACACCAATGAAATCCGCTTGAGAACTTTTCGGCTTGGGTTGCAAATATGGGATGAACAAACTAAACCCAGAAAAACAGAGCTTTATCAGTTTATATCGTCTTGCTTAAAACAAGTTGACCGCCAAGATCGTTTTATGTTTTCTCTGTTGTTCATAGAATTAACAGACCTTATCCGCAACTCTTCTCTGGAAAGAGGAACGAAAGAGGTTCTGATTAAAACAGCTTTTAGAGAATTTGCTTATGCGATAACAGATTTTGAAGACGTTGCCAAATAAGGTTAGTTATGGAAGTGCTGGAATTGGGTAGGCGTAAGCATCACCCGAAAGTCAGCGAACCTAATCGAGTAAGATATCTATGAAGTAAACAGAAACAGCTTTCCAATCGGATTAGTTTTTTCGCTAAATGCGCGGATGGGTAGGTGTTGGGGAAGGGGGAACACAAAAATGCCTGAATTGCCCTATATGTAAGGATTTGATGGCTATAGCATCTTGAAACCATCCGCGCACCTTATGTAGACTGACTTTCAGCTATTTACAGTTAGCACAATTGCCAGTCCTTATGTTATGATTTTTGCATTCGCGCTATTGAACCTTGAAAACCAAATAACACAAGTCTTTCAGACGCCTGCGATCGCAATTAACTAAAATCCCTATTAGGGATTGAAACATCCTGTCTAACACCGCAGCCTACGCAGGTATTATCGCAATTAACTAAAATCCCTATTAGGGATTGAAACAAAATCACCAAGAATCTTAGTAGGGTCGGTAGAATCGCAATTAACTAAAATCCCTATTAGGGATTGAAACAGGAGTTGTGGAAAGCTTAAACGCAAGTATAAATATCGCAATTAACTAAAATCCCTATTAGGGATTGAAACTACAGCCATTGCAATATTCCACGGACTTCCAGATATCGCAATTAACTAAAATCCCTATTAGGGATTGAAACTTGGTAAGGTAAAAGCTAGTGCAGGTGGATTAATAATCGCAATTAACTAAAATCCCTATTAGGGATTGAAACACGACACCTACCACCGTCTACTTTTGCAAGATATATCGCAATTAACTAAAATCCCTATTAGGGATTGAAACAGCCCGTAGCTGTTATCAACCAAAATTAAATTATTTAAATCGCAATTAACTAAAATCCCTATTAGGGATTGAAACATTTCTCTCTTACTCAGTTGGTTTCGATCGTTGCCGGATCGCAATTAACTAAAATCCCTATTAGGGATTGAAACCTTAAAGATAATTCTAAAGTCACTATTAATGCAGATCGCAATTAACTAAAATCCCTATTAGGGATTGAAACTTAGTGACTCGTTAACTATCTGAGGTTTTTCACATCGCAATTAACTAAAATCCCTATTAGGGATTGAAACAGGGATAACATAGTTAACGATGGGTTGCCCTGGGATCGCAATTAACTAAAATCCCTATTAGGGATTGAAACCATTAGGAAGGGTTTCTGTTTGCCCTTACACATCGCAATTAACTAAAATCCCTATTAGGGATTGAAACATGTATATCTAAACCTAATCCTTGCATTAAAATCGCAATTAACTAAAATCCCTATTAGGGATTGAAACTTAGATTCGGCGAAAACCTTAGCATTAGAAGCTGCTAACATCGCAATTAACTAAAATCCCTATTAGGGATTGAAACGAGTTGTCGTAATTCCCCCTAGCCAGTAATTATCATCGCAATTAACTAAAATCCCTATTAGGCATTGAAACTTTTCTTCTATCGTCTTGGTGCGATCGCCCGATGGTGCAATAATATCGCAATCAATTCAAATCCCTATCAGGGATTGAAACGAAGTATACCGAGACTTAACCTCTAAAAGTTAGTATTAAAAAATACAAATATTACTTTAAGGGTCATTCCACATCCAGCTTGAGGGCTGTGATATTATAGGAGACTGCTGCATACACTTTAGAAAAACTAGAAACTGAATCGACCATGGCCCTCACGCAACTGCGGAAACAAGAAATAATCTCCAACTACCAAGTTCACGAAACTGACACTGGCTCGGCCGATGTCCAAGTCGCTATGCTAACTGAGCGCATTAACCGCCTCAGCGAACATCTCCAAGCAAATAAAAAAGACCATTCTTCCCGAAGAGGACTGTTGAAGCTAATCGGACAGCGTAAGCGTCTTCTAGCTTATATATCGCAGGAAAGCCGGGAAAAATATCAAGCTTTGATTGCTCGTCTCGGTATTCGTGGATAGGATTACCGCTTATGTCTGCTGAAGAATCTGAACGCAGTCGTTTGCCTTTTGAACCGAACAAAAAGCGCCAAAAACCCGCAAAAGCTCAAAGTAAACCAGCAGCACAGCCCCAAGAATCTGTCAAAAAGGCTGATAAAAAAGTGGTTTACACCAAACAAGAGATGGCAATTCCCCAAGTAGTCAGCCAACGGATGATCCGACGGGTAGCTGGGTTCTCTGGTGTACCAACAGCTTTGGGCATTAGCGCTTTGGTTGCTAGCTATCTGCTTGCTGCCTACTCCGACATCCGACTACCTCCCATCGCTGTGTTATTGGTGAACATGGGATTATTTGGTTTGGGGGTTTTAGGGATAACTTATGGCGTTCTCTCTGCCTCTTGGGATGAAGAAAAAGTCGGAAGTTTTCTGGGTTTGGGTGAGTTCAACACCAATTTGGGACGAATGGTGGCAGCTTGGCGCGAAACTCGGCAAAAAAACTTATGATGAACGGCGCTCAGATATTAAGTAACTGTGATATTGGGTAAATGAAAAAGTTAATGTTGAAGTTGAAATTCGATCGCTTCAACATTGCTAGTTAAAATTCTACAATCATTTTTATACCCCATATCTAGTTATTTAGCAGTAAAAATACTGACTGAGCGCTGCATTTTATCTATTTATTTTGTAAACAAATTTTATTTTTAACTATTTGTAATTAGGCCAATAGGCAACAATAAAGTTAGCCTATTCACAGAAAATTTTACTCAATTAATCAGGAACTTTCAGATGATTATAGTAATGAAAAGTGGTTCCCCAGAGGCGGAAATAAACCGCATTGATGAGGAACTCAGTAGCTGGGGGCTAACTCCAGAAAAAATTGTTGGTCAACACAAAGTAGTTATTGGTCTAGTAGGTGAAACCGCCAGCTTAGATCCGCTACAAATTCAGGAACTTAGCCCCTGGATTGAGCAGGTGTTACGGGTAGAGCAGCCTTACAAACGAGCTAGCCGTCAGTACCGCCACGGCGAAGCGTCAGATGTGGTGGTTAATACTCCTGATGGAGCGGTAGTATTTGGCGAACATCAGCCTTTGGTAGTCGTTGCTGGCCCCTGCTCCGTAGAAAATGAAGAAATGATTGTAGAGACGGCGCGGCGCGTCAAGGCTGCTGGAGCGGCATTTTTGCGCGGAGGGGCATACAAACCCCGGACTTCACCTTATGCTTTCCAAGGACACGGCGAGAGTGCTTTGGATTTGTTAGCGAAGGCGCGGGAAGTTAGCGGATTAGGTATTATTACAGAAGTGATGGATGCCGTAGACCTGGATAAAATTGCCGAAGTTGCTGACGTAATTCAGGTGGGAGCAAGAAATATGCAAAATTTCTCCTTGCTCAAAAAAGTGGGAGCGCAGCCGAAACCAGTTCTGTTGAAGCGGGGAATGGCAGCGACTATTGAAGATTGGTTGATGGCAGCCGAGTATATTTTGGCATCTGGCAATCCCAATGTAATTTTGTGTGAAAGGGGAATACGCACCTTTGACCGTCAATATACGCGAAATACACTGGATTTATCGGTAGTGCCAGTGTTGCGGAAACTGACTCACCTGCCAATTATGATTGATCCCAGCCACGGCGTAGGTTGGTCTGAGTTTGTGCCTTCAATGGCAATGGCTGCGATCGCAGCTGGCACAGATTCCCTGATGATAGAGGTTCACCCTAATCCTGCCAAAGCTTTATCCGACGGGCCCCAATCTCTGACACCAGACCGTTTCGATAACTTGATGCAAGAATTGTCAGTAATTGGTAAGGCAGTGGGACGCTGGAAGCAACCAGCAGTGGCTCTAGCTTAAAATTTAGTTGCAATTTATTGCTAGGCATAAATAAATTAAAGTTTGTAGTGAGTTAGCGCGGTCTTCTCCCAAAGGGAGAGGCTAGCGCCAAGGGGGTTTCCCCCATAAGCGACTAACGAACCCGAAGGGTCAGGACTTTAGTGCTGATAAATCCGAAGAAGCGATAAATCGCTCGCTACAAACTAGGATTTTTTTGTATGTTTAATTATGCCTACCTACTTATTGTAAAAATGCAATGATGCCCCTTTATATTATGTCCGCCAAATCACCCATAATAAAAGAACCCCACCCCCAACCCCTCCCCGCTTGCGGGGAGGGGAGCTAAAGCGCAGCTTTTGCGGGGTGGGGTTCCGGTTATTATGGTTACAGCAGTTTTCATGTATTTAGACCACAATTATCAGACCTAACCCCCAGCCCCTTCCCTACAAGGGAAGGGGAGAAAATCAAAGCCTCTCTCCTACGAGGAGAGAGGTCTATTTGTGGTTCATTTACCTGAAAATTGCTGTAATTACCCGGACATCATATTACAAATATTCTAAAGGGGATTTTTAAACACTAACTAAACTAAACGTGAGTTCGATGAACCTCTCCCGGACAACCTCCCTCTCCCACAGGGAAAGGGAGGAGCAACGAGAAATTAGGGTTTTGGCTCCCCTCTCCGTGTCGGAGAGGGGTTGGGGGAGAGGTCAAAAAAAGGCTTGTCGAACTCACGTTAACTTTTGAATCGTGACTAATGTCATGGATAAAAATTGTAAAGATGACTGGCTATTGAATAAAACGATTTTTACAAGGTAGAACTATTAATACTGAAAACTCCGATTTTGATATTTGGGGCAGTGCCTATCTGACGGCAATACGGTTACTGCAATTCAATTTTGCCACCTGAAAAAAAGGGACGGGTAAAATACCTATCCCAGAAAATTCACTTTTATAGCAAGGGACTGGGGACTGGGTGAAAAGCCTTTTTGTGTCTAAATTTTATCATCTGTTAATGTCCTAACCTTTTTGGCTGTTGTTATATTCAATTGATAGAAAACGATCGCAAAACTTTTATTGGGCGTTGCATAATTGCGGGATGATTTCGCAAGTTATAAAATCTCCCCCCCTGCAACGCCAGCACCCCCTGCCTCCCCTGCCTGCCTAAATTCATCCCTCTGTTCTGCAACGCCTTTTATTGCACTTGGGTGGGGAAAGCACCAGGTTGCACAGCTATGTTAAGATTCTGCCCATTGCGACGTAATTCCATACGTAAATCGCTGCCGACTTGGCTATTTTCTACTGCCTTTTGGACACTGCTGGCATCTGTGACTGCTTGACCTCCAAGGGTTTGAATCACATCACCAGCACGTATCCCTGCTTTAGCGGCTGGTGAATTTGGTACAACTTTTACAACCAATACACCTTTATCTTCATTCACACTCAAACCGCTGTTAGGATCTGAGTTGATATTTTGTTTTAGCTGAGGTGTTAACCCCACCATCTGAATTCCCAAGTAAGGATGTTGTACTTTACCTGTAGCTATTAGTTGACTGGAAATGTGTTGTGCTGTGTTGATAGGAATAGCAAAGCCTAATCCTTGTGCCCCTTGAATAATGGCAGTATTCATGGCAATTACCTGACCGCGAGAATTTAGCAAAGGCCCGCCGGAGTTACCGGGATTAATTGCAGCGTCGGTTTGAATATACTCTACTCGCTTATCGGGAGCGCCGATGAGATTGCTACTGCGTCCGGTGGCACTAATGATTCCGGTAGTTACTGTATTATCTAACCCAAGGGGATTGCCGATCGCGATCGCCCATTCTCCGGGTTGTAGTTGATCTGAGTTACCCAAGGCTACTAACGGAAGATTATCTGCCTGAATCTTCACAACAGCAACATCGGTCAACTCGTCTTTTCCTAACACTTTTCCTTTAAAGCTACGCCCATCCTTGAGTGTTACTGTTACGGTATCAGCACCATCAACTACGTGAGCGTTGGTAAGAATACGACCATCGGCACTAATAATAAAACCTGAACCTGTACCCCGTTCTACGCGATCCTGTTGTTGCGGTATTTGAGAACCAAAAAAGCGTTGGAAGAGTGGATCGTTAAATTCATCTGGTAACTGGGTTTTTACGGTTCGGGAAGAGTCAATTCGCACTACAGCAGGCCCTACCTTTTGCACCACCTGGGTAACAAAGTTAGGATCTGTGCCTGCTGGTATTGGAGGAGCAGCATTTACTCGACTTACTGCCAAATTAGATGCATTTTCAGACACCTGCTGAGAGTGTCCAGCTATATAACCGCCTGCCAATGTCATCCCCGATCCCAGCAGCACCAGCGATAGAGAGGCGGCAGCTTTTCGCCAGGGTTGATAATATTTGGCATCAGCAGTGTTATGTAAAATGCTATTTGATGGGTGTTCTCTGTCGCGAGATTCGTTTTGCATTGCTGTCTGGAAGGATATTTAGATGTATTACTAATGTAGATATGATTTATGACAGTTTTGTTGCAAAGGTATTGCGTTGTTGTGAAAGCTTTGGTATTTTATTGAACCGTATTGGAATATAGTCATTCGTAGAGACCTACATCGCTGCGTACTCTTTACCAATCTCAGTGCTGAGTGCTGTTAGCGGAAGCGGGGCGTTTAGCGCGTGCTGAGTAAATTAATGTGAGACAAGCCCTCTCCGTGTCGGAGAGGGGAGCCAAAACCCTAATTTCTCGTTGCTCCTCCCTTTCCCCGTGGGAGAGTGAGGTTGTCCGGGAGAGGTTCATCGAACTCACGTTAAATGAAGAATTACTCAGTATTTATGTACTTGGGTTTGAGCAAGGCCCCTTGTGGGCGGTTTTTAAACTCAGAACTCAGCACTCAGAACTCAGCACTCTTGATCATGCCTGAAGGAATGAAAATGGCACAGGGGAAAATTTTACTTAAACCTGACACTTTATGGACAAGTGTTAAAGAACGAACTGAATATGCTTTGCAATGCGGGGCGCTACTCTCGATTCCAACAGAATTTGAATTTGTTGAACAGGATGGCGTGCGCTTTTTGGTACGGATTTTGTCTAACCTGAATCGCAAAAAAGCAGCGAAGGATAAACAGGGAAAACAATCTGTTACTTCTGGTGTAGAGTTTAATCCTTTTTTGCCCTACGAAGAGGATTTATTTGTGGCGGATATCTCCGATACCCATGTATGTATTTTAAATAAATTCAATGTTGTAGATTATCATCTGCTAATCATCACCCGTGGTTTCGAGGAACAAGAAAGCTTACTCACCCTGGAAGATTTTACGGCTATGTGGGCGTGTTTGGCTGATTTCGATGGTTTAGCATTTTACAACAGTAGCAAAACCGCAGGTGCTAGTCAGCGACACAAGCACTTACAATTAGTACCTCTACCACTTGCCCCTTCAGGGTTGCAAATACCGATTGAAACTTTACTAACATCAGCACAATTTCAATCGAACCCACCTTCAGCAAAACTTCCTTTTGTACACGCTTTCGCACCATTAAATTCTAATTGGGTGCGATCGCCATTGGCAGGGGGTCAAGCAACATTGGAACTTTATCACACTTTGCGTCACGCTGTCGGTTTAGATGACAAGCAATCTGGTGCTTACAATTTGTTAGCGACACGAGAATGGATGTTAATCGTACCGCGATCGCAAGAGCATTTCCAATCTATCTCTGTGAATTCATTAGGATTCGCTGGTGCGCTGCTGGTGCGAAACGCAGCAGAAATGGAGATTCTCAAAACCCAAGGGCCGATGACTATCCTCAAAAATGTTGCTGTATCCTAATACTTACGCACACTCTACGAATTCTTTTCTACGAGATAATTATCCTTAGTGGGAGTTTGACCAATTTGCAGTACACAAACTGCGGCAATCAGACAGAGAACGCCTGATAAAATAAACGCTTGTAAATAACTACCCGTCCAAGTTCTCAAGACTCCGGCTCCGAATGCAGCTGTCGCTGCACCAACCTGGTGTCCGGCGACAATCCAACCGAACATCACGCCGACATTTTCTTTACCGAAGGCGTTGGCAACAAGACGGACTGTTGGTGGTACGGTGGCAATCCAATCAAGTCCATAGAAGACGGCAAAAATGGAAAGTCCATAGAAGGAAAAGTTGAAACTGAAGGGCAAGAAAATCAAAGATAAACCCCGCAGTCCGTAGTACCAAAACAATAAGTAGCGATTATTCCAACGGTCAGATAGCCAACCGGACATAGTAGTTCCAAAAAAATCGAATAGTCCCATAATTGCCAAAAGCCCAGCAGCATTGACTTCAGGGATACCGTGGTCAATACAAGCAGGAATTAGATGAGTTCCAATTAACCCATTTGTACTTGCGCCACAGATAAAAAAGCTACCGAATAACAGCCAGAAGTCTCGATTACGCATTCCCAGCCAAAGGGCGTTAAGGGTGGAGGCAATGGAATTTGCTCTAGGCTGTAACACTTCTACAGTTTCGCTGTTGTCGCCAAAGGCTCGCAAACCAACATCCGCCGGGCGATCGCGCATAAAGACTGCGATCGCTGGAATAATTAGAAGTGCTGCACCAGTCAGAGCCAGAGCCGCAGTTCGCCAGCCAAAGCGATCGGCTACTGAGGCCAACATCGGCAGAAACACTAGTTGCCCCGTAGCTGTACTGGCGGTTAAGATGCCCAGAACTAGACCCCGCTTTTCCAAAAACCAGCGATTGACGACAATAGCACCCAAAACCAGGGCAATAACTCCGCTACCAGAACCGACAACTACACCCCACAGCAAAACTAGTTGCCAAGAAGCTGACATCAAAGTGGTTAAACCGACACCAAGCGCGATGATGGCAAGTGAGAATACCATCATCCGACGAATGCCGATTCGCTCCATAACTGTGGCAGCAAAAGGGCCAATTAATCCGTAAAGTACTAAGTTAATGGAGATTGCCAAAGATATAGTCGCTCTACTCCAGCCAAACTCTTGTTCGAGAGGCACTATAAAAACTCCAGGAGCAGAGCGGATTCCGGCTGCCACCAGCAAGGCTAGGAATGTTAAACCCGCGACGATCCAAGCATAGTGGAACGAACGACGCGCTAGGAAGGAGGGTAAGGACATGGTTTGGAGGGGGGAGTGGGGAGCAGGGAGCAGGGGGCAGGGGAGCAGGGGAGTGGAGTTCAAAGACTCATTCACGAGTATCAAAGACTCGTCGGCGAGTATAAAAGACTCATTCACGAGTATAAAAGACTCGTCGGCGAGTATAAAAGACTCATTCACGAGTATAAAAGACTCGTTGGCGAGTATAAAAGACTCGTTGGCGAGTATAAAAGACTCGTCGGCGAGTATTAAAGACTCATTCATGAGTATCAAACACTCGTCGGCGAGTATCAAAGACTCGTCGGCGAGTATTAAAGACTCATTCATGAGTATCAAACACTCGTCGGCGAGTATCAAAGACTCATTCTCTATTCCCCATTTTCCATTGCCAATTTAGAGAGAACTACCCTGCATAAGGGTTGCCAATTCTGTCTACAGACACGTTAGAAGAGAATGGCAAACGACCTGGATTTAAGCGTGGTTCGGCTGCATAACCCACAGGAACTAAAACAGCGATCGCTAAATCTGGATTATCTCCTGCACCAATCACTTGTTTTACTCGATCCTCAATCCAACCGTTCATAAAACAAGTGGACAATCCTAGACTTTCTGCCGCTAGCACCAAATGGGTAGCGGCAATGATCGCATCTTTGATCGCATATTCGCGTCGCTTCTCGCCTAGCGTTGCTTGAAATTGCGGAACGGCGGTTTTAAAGTAGTTTACTGTGCCTTCATTCCATGCCCCAGTTTCCAGTCCTTGCTCTATAATTGGGGCCAAGTTTTTTTCGCCTGCGTTAGGATCGGCGGCAAAAACGAAGGTTACAGGTGCTTGAACAATTTGCTGTTGATTAAAAGATGCTGCTGACAGTGCTGCCTTTTGCGCTTCATCTTGCACAAGAATAATTTGCCAGTCCTGGAGATTATAGCTGCTGGGTGCAGCCACGGTTAACTCTACCAGTTGCTTGAGCAGTTCTGGGGCGATGGGGTCTGTTTTAAAAGTTTTGATAGAACGACGTTGAGCGATCGCACTGGGTACATCTAAAGGTTGGGTTTGGATGATGGAACTCATGATATTCTCCTGATAGTTGGATTATAAGAGGGTTTCGGATTTTATATCTCAAGTGATTAAAAGCTCTAAAGAGCAGGACAATCCAAATATGTTCCTCTCTAATTGGCAATGTTAACTGGGTTAGAGATATGCTCGTGGATAATGCGCCATTGTCCCTCTCGCTTTTCCCATACAAGTGTCGCATGAGCCGTAATTCCAACCGCCTCATTCCCTATGGTGGTTGCTGTACTGTGGAAGATCAAAGCAGAGACGGTAATGTTATCACCTGGAAATATCTGAATATCCCCAACTGATTTAACTTGCCACTGGGTTATTGCTGTCATGAACGGCTTCCATATTTCCTCGTAGGATTGCCATCCTTGAATTCGAGTGGTCTGGGGTGAGAGGGTATCGAAGGCGAGGAATTGTTCATCTTGCCAGTAGAGATTGTCTAAAAGAGAAAAATCAAAGGATTTGTTGCCTGGACTAAACGCAGCTAGCCAATCGTTAACGCGTTCTTTGATTTTTGCTGCATCTAAAGTATCTTTCATAGTTCACAACCAATTTTTACAATCATTTTACTGATGTTGTATCTGGGAAAAATCTAAAAATCCTCAGTTTGATTTGATACTTTAGAGTGCAGAAAGTGGGTTTTAATTATTTAGATGAGAAGAATTATACCAATTCTCTAAAATCTGGCAACAGATTCAAACCCCGAAACCCTGACCCTACCTGACTTTCTTAATTACGAATTACGAATTGGAATTAGGCATTGACCATCTGCTCGTTAGCAGGCGACCAAAATGGATAGTCTGTATATCCTTCTTCACCGCCGCCATAAAAGCTTGCTTGATTTGGTTCATTTAGTGGTGCATTCAAAGCCAAGCGTCGGGGTAAATCGGGATTTGATATAAATAATGTGCCAAAGGCAACTAAATCTGCTGCTTTATTTGCCAGTACTGCATCGCCTTTTTCACGGGTATAACCACCATTGACGATCAGTGTACCTGTAAAGCGATCGCGTATATGGCTAGTGGGTACAGTTATCCCGCCATGTCTAATATCTGCTTCTGTTGCCTCATAAATATGCAGATATGCCAAATTAAACTGGTTCAAGGCTTGAGCCGCATAACCAAATGTCTCCAGGGGATTGGAGTCATGCATATCGTTAAAAGTCCCACTGGGAGAGAAACGCACCCCAACTCGATTAGAATCCCACACACAAGTTACCGCCTCTGTCACTTCTAACAGAAATCGGGCGCGATTCTCAATCGAACCCCCGTATTTATCTGTGCGTTGATTCGTGCCATCTCGGAGAAACTGATCTATTAAATAACCATTAGCTGCGTGAATTTCCACGCCATCAAACCCAGCCGCTAAGGCATTTGCGGCTCCTTGACGGTACTGTTCGACTATCTGGGGTATTTCCGAAGTTTCTAAAGCACGGGGAGTAACAAAGGGTTTTGGCCCCTGATAAGTTGAGGCATCACCTTTAGGAGCAATAGCAGAAGGTGCCACAGGTAAAACTCCATTCGGTTGTAAATCAGGGTGAGAAATCCTGCCTACGTGCCATAGTTGCAGAAAAATTCTGCCGCCGTGCTGATGTACGGCATCGGTTACTAACTTCCATCCCTCTACCTGTTCTGGTGAATGAATTCCTGGTGTCGCGGGATAGCCCTGTCCTTCAGGAGTTACCTGTGTTGCTTCAGAAATAATCAGTCCGGCGGAAGCACGTTGGACGTAGTAAGTAGCATTTAATTGATGTGGTACGTTTCCTTCACCTGCCCGGTTTCGGGTTAAGGGTGCCATCACTATCCGGTTAGGTAGTTCCAGATTTCCTAATTGGTAAGGAGAGAATAAGTCGATCTCAGTAGTCATTGGTTATATCTCCAAATTATTTTAGTCATTGGACATTGGGCATTGGGCATTGGGCATTGGGCATTGGTAACTCTTCCCCAGTCCCCATTCCCCAGTCCCCAGTCCCTAATCCCACACACTAAACAATCGATCGAATAACGCCACCATCTACCCGCAAAGCTGCACCATTAGTTGCCGATGCTACGGGACTAGAAAGGTAAACTACGATCGCTGCTACTTCTTCATTAGTTGCAAAGCGTTTGATTAAGGAACTTGGACGCACATTTTGAAAAAACTCCGCCTCAACGTCAGCGCGAGTAATACCGCGTTCCTGTGCCAGGTTGGTGATAAAATCTTCAACTCCTTCGGAACGAGTTGGCCCTGGGAGGACGGAGTTTACTGTAACTCCAGTCCCCACAGTCATTTCGGCTAAACCTCTGGCAATGGCAAGTTGTGCCGTCTTAGTTGTGCCGTAGTGAATCATTTCCACTGGGATCTGAATAGCAGATTCGCTGGAGATAAAAATTATCCGCCCCCAGTTTTGCTCTAGCTGCTTTTGCAGATATTGCCGACTCAAACGAACTCCACTGAGAACGTTAACCTCAAATATTTTTAACCAGTCTTCATCAGTAATATCAAAGAAGGTTTTTGGCTCATAAATACCCACATTGTTTATGAGTATATCAACGTGAGGAACCTCTTGAATGAGTTTCTCTATCCCTGATGCGGTGGCTGTGTCAGCAACAACACCAGAAACTTTTGCGTCGGGTGTAGAATGCTTAATTTTAGCGATCGCTTGAGCTACTCGTTCTTCAGACCGACCGTTGACAATTACTGATGCACCCTCTTGAGCTAGCCCAAGAGCGATGGCCAAACCAATACCTGCGGTTGAGCCACTGACCAGTGCGGATTTACCATGCAATTTCAAGTCCATTTCGCTCTTTCCCCGTTATTTGAAACAAAATGATCTGGGATTGGGGATTGGGTACTGGGGACTGGGGAGAATGCGAGGGGGACAAGCACAAAGGTCTAAGCGCCGGAAGTCGGCGCTCAGAACTTTAGAAGAACAAGGAAGGGGGACAAAGAATATTCAACAAGTCTCTCCCCAATCCTCAGTCCCCAGTCCCCAGTCCCCAGTCCCCAGTCCCTAATCCCCTTAACTTAAATTAAAGATGCTGTGCTAAGGTCTTATTCAAGGTAGTTTTTGGAACCGCCCCGACGACAGTATCAACCTGGCGACCTCCTTTAAAAACCATCAATGTCGGAATGCTGCGAATTCCATAGTGGCTAGCGACAGTAGGATTTTGATCTGTGTTCAACTTCACAAATTTCACCTGTCCTTCGTATTCAACAGCAACTTCATCGACGACTGGGCCCACCATCCGGCAAGGGCCGCACCACGGTGCCCAAAAGTCTACTAATACCGGAATTTCACTTTCCAAGACTTCTTGCTTGAATGTGGCTTCTGTGACGTTTGTAATGGATGACATAAATTGCCTTCCTACTTAATTCTATAATTCGATAATATCGAATAATAAAAATATATGCCACCTGATGAGATAATGCAACTATGAGATTCCTTTATCATCCAGATAGAAAAAATATTTCTTTACCAGGCGTGTTGTATGCATTGGGCGATCCGGTGCGGCTAGAGATTGTGCGGCTGTTAGCGAGTGAGGGGGAACAATGCTGTGCGAAGTTTGATTTTGCGATCGCCAAATCAACTATGTCCAACCACTTCAAGATTTTGCGGGAGTCGGGGATAGTCTTGACACGCAAAGAAGGGACACACCATATTAACATCCTGCGGCGTGAAGATTTAGAGGTGCTGTTTCCAGGGTTATTGGATGTGGTATTGAAAGCTGCTCAACCATTACCTGTTGAATCTGCCAGTACTAAACAAACAGTTTCAAGGATTTAGGGGTATTGGGCATGGGGCATGGGGCATGGGGTATGGGGTATGGGGTATGGGGTATGGGGTATGGGGTATGGGGCGATCGCTCTTTTCAAAGGGCGCATAACCTGATAAGCTTTTTCAGCCTTCTCAATTGATACTTGAGGTATTGGCGATCGCAGCCTGAGAACTGCTAGATCGATAGTATGTCCGAATCTAAGGATTCAAGAACTGTGAGAATTTTATATATTATGTTCAAATCTGGAGGTCATAAATAAACTTGCAACCAGGATTTATAGCGTCTGGCGAGTTCCTGAAGAAAATTGAGTTCTTCACCCTCAAGATTATTAAATAGGTTGCGATATTGCCAACCACGCTCGTAGCGACTCAGCATTTCTTCTGGAGTAAACCGATATACATCAGCAGTTTGCCAACAAATTGATTCCAAAAAAGGCAGCTTTTTAGGGACAATAACAGGATTATTTGTTGGTGTTGCGGTTGTCATAATTCTTTTAATCAACCACTTTTGGCTTACTTTAATTTTAGCTTTCACGCCTTATATCACGCCATGGTATTTGAGAAGGACAAATCAATGACGAAATATAAAGCGGGCGATCTAAAAAAATCTATCTGCCGCTAAGTATTGGGGTGTGATGCCCTAATTGAGGCAATAGCATCTGATGCAGAGGTAGGTTTGAAAGCTATAATTAGGATACAACACATATTCTTAAAAGTGCAAAATCGCAACAAAAGCACCAATGGCAGAATTCACTATTCAAATTCCCGATGAACTAGCTCAACGTTTAGAACCTCTGCAAAATCGCTTACCCGAATTGCTTTGGCGATTACTAGACGTTGTTAATCTACCAACAAATATTCAGCCAACAGTTAGTCCTGAGACTACAAATATTCCAGCAGTTTATCAAGAAGTTATTGATTTTTTGATTAAGGGGCCAAAACCAGAAGAAATTATTAATTTTAAAGTTTCATTTCAATCTCAAACACGCCTACAAGAATTACTAGAAAAAAATCGCTCTGCAACACTCGATCAAATGGAATTAGCAGAATTAGATGTTTACGAGCAGCTAGAGCAGATGATGATTTTATTAAAAGCACGAGCTTATTCTGCAATCAGCTAACATGACTTCTAATTCGATTTCTGTAGAACTCCGTAGGTTAGTGTTCCAGAGAGCTTCAGCACGCTGTGAATATTGCCAAATCCATCAAAACTTTTCTATTTATACCCATGAAGTAGACCATATTATTGCTGTCAAACATGGGGGTGAAACTACTGCTGAGAATTTGGCACTTTCATGTTTATCCTGTAACCGTCATAAAGGCTCTGATTTCGCTACTATAGACCAATTTACTCAAGAAATTGTCCCATTGTTTAATCCCCGCCGCCTGGTCTGGGATGAACATTTTTATCTTGAGAAGGCCAGGATAGAAGGAAAAACTCAGATTGGTCAAGGGACTGCAAGGTTACTTCAATTTAATGTTCCCAATCGGGTGCTTTCTCGACAAGTATTGATAAGTCAAGGACAGTACCCGTAGATATAAGATCAAGTCCAATTTTGCTCCCAGAGCAATAGGGAATTGAGTAAACTTAAGAAATGTTAATGTTACTGAAATTGAAATATAGTTCATTCCAGAATTTATTGCGGAGGTCTATAGATGAGGATAACTGCTCAGGAGTTGCTCCAGCGATATGCTGCTGGGGAGAGAGATTTTAGTGGGGTTGACTTGGAAGGAGCTAACTTGGTTAGAGCTAATTTGAGTGAAGCCAAGTTGAGGGGAGCTAATTTGGCTAGAGCTAGTTTGAGAGAAGCTAATTTGGCATATATTTTTCTGGAGGATGCCAACTTGGAAGGGGCTGACTTGATCGGTGCCAATCTTGAGGATGCTAGGTTGATGCGTGCCAATT
Source organism: Nostoc sp. DedQUE08 (assembly GCF_034530895.1). Taxonomy (NCBI): domain Bacteria; kingdom Bacillati; phylum Cyanobacteriota; class Cyanophyceae; order Nostocales; family Nostocaceae; genus Nostoc; species Nostoc sp. DedQUE08. The sequence goes on along the minus strand of NZ_JAVRCD010000063.1, from coordinate 3,895 downwards.
TGAGTTACACCAATTTGCGAGGTGTCGATTTGAGAGGGGCAATTTTGTCTAATGCCAATTTGACCAGCGGTAACCTGAGATGTGCTAATTTGGCTTGCTCTTCCTTGGATGGCGCTAACTTGACCAATGCTAATTTTACGGGGGCTGTTTTGGACAGTGCTACTTTGACTGATGTTGAGTTCGCTGGGATTAATTTGGATTGGACTATCCTGACCAATACTGATTTCCGGGGAGCCAAGAAACTGGGTATTCCACCCTTGGAACAAACTGGAATGCTCTTTCCCAGTAGCAGAGGCGCTCTCTTCTTGGAAACCTCGTTTCCAGATGGTGAGATCATCCAAGGTCTATACTACAGAAATCCCTGAATCTAGCAGATGATCAGTCATTGAAGTTTCAGCCAGTAAAGATGATTTAAGAGGTGAATCAATTGGCTTGTTTTTATTATCAACACGTAAAGCTATCTTATTTTGAATAAGGTCTTTTGCATCTTGATTCAAATTTTTAAATCTAATTTTATCCCAGCTATAAATTATCTGGGCTGTGATAAACTCTTCCTTTCCAAGCGCCGCCGCGCCCTTGCCAATGACGGAGTGCTGAGTCTAGAGTCATTAAAGTATAAAGAAAAGCGATCGCAGGTAAACTCAACGCGAACCACGGAGAACATTTATAAAAGCGGATCGTCGGGTAGTAAGCGAAAGTCATTAATAGCCATCCTAATATACCTGTAAGTGCGATCGCCCAATTACTCAAAACTGCACCCAGAATCACACATACAGGTGGAGCTAAATAAATTAGAGGCATTCCCACCAAAGTTCCCAATAATATTAATGGTGAATAATTCAGTTGGGTATAGGCAGTACGAGCAACCATATCCCAAATCGTCGCTAGCGAGTCATAAGGGCGCAAGCTTCGAGTCAAGCCACTCAATCCCAGCCAGATACGACCTTGACTGGGCATTGAGTTAATCTTCCTGTCCCCTTGTCCCCTTGTCCCCTTGTCCCCTTGTCCCCCACTCTTCTTAACAGCTTTAGCCAGGGCGCAATCGTCAATTAAAGCTTGACGAATCACTTTAATTCCCCCGATTCGCTCTAAAGCTTCTCTACGAATCAAAATAGATCCCCCGGCGGCGGCGGCTGTGGGATTGTTGGGATTATTCACCCAGCGAAAAGGATAGAGTTTTTGAAAGAAAAAGACGAAAGCTGGAATCAAAAGTTTTTCCCAAAAGCTCTCACACCTGAGTCGCACCATTACCGAAACCAAGTCTAAATCTTCCTGCACAGCTTTCTTCACGAGTCGGCGGAGATTACCAGGATCGTGTTCGATATCTGCGTCAGTCAGCAAAAAATAGTCAGGTGCTAATAAACTCGCACTTTTTATACCTTGCTCAACTGCCCAAAGTTTACCCGACCAACCAGGAGGTAGTGAGGCGCCAGAAATAATATGCAATTGCTGAGGTTTCCCAACAGCGTGTGCAACTCCTTCGGCAAAGTTTGCTGTCCGGTCTGTGCTGCGATCGTCTACCAAAAACACGTTGAAAGAACCAGGATAATCTTGGAGTAGGAGCGATCGCAAACTAGTTGGTATTAATTCAGCTTCGTTACGCGCTGGAACGACCGCACAAACCACAGGTAACGATTCTAGCTGAGTTTCTGTAAACTCTAATTGCTGGTCTGTTCGCCAAAACTGTCCCCAAAAACCCAGTAATACTAACCAAATTGTCAACGATAAGAGCATCAATCCTAATACAATTACATTCATGACCTATTGCAAATTATCAGTGACTCAGACAGAATACTATGTCTATTGATAGAGGAAAAAAAATTTTTTTGCTGTAATACCGCGTTCATATCTAGTGTTGGGTGTTGAGGTTAAATAGTTTTTCATGCAAACACAAGACAGGGTAAAAGTCAATAAAGTTGCAGATGCGATCGCAGCTAGCCAAGAATATCTGCTTTCAATTCAAAATCCCGCAGGTTACTGGTGGGCAGAGTTGGAGTCTAATGTCACCATCACTGCTGAAGTCGTCCTCCTGCATAAAATTTGGGGAACAGACCAAACCAGACCTTTACACAAAGTTGAAACATATTTGCGTCAACAGCAACGAGAGCATGGCGGCTGGGAACTTTACTACGGTGATGGCGGAGAACTTAGCACTTCGGTTGAAGCCTACATGGCTCTAAGATTGCTAGGTGTACCAGCAACCGATCCGGCGATGATTCGGGCGCAAGCTTTTATTCTTCAACGGGGTGGGATCGGCAAAACTCGGATTTTTACCAAGTTGCACCTAGCCTTGATTGGCTGCTACAACTGGCGCGGTATTCCCTCGCTACCACCTTGGATAATGCTGTTGCCGAAAGCTTTCCCTGTCAATATCTACGAGATGTCTAGCTGGGCACGTTCTAGTACAGTACCATTACTGATTGTATGCGATCGCAAACCTGTTTTTCTCACCGACTCAGCTATCAACCTAGATGAGCTATACGCTGAAGGTATCGATCGAGTCCAGTGGGAATTACCTGAAAGTGGCGATTGGACGGATTTATTCCTCACTCTCGATCAAGGGTTTAAGTTGGCAGAAAGCCTTAATTTAGTACCCTTTCGTGAAGAAGGCATCAAAGCCGCCGAAAAATGGATTTTAGAGCGCCAAGAAGCTACAGGCGACTGGGGCGGCATTATTCCAGCGATGTTGAATTCAATGCTAGCTTTGCGCTGTCTGGATTATGACCGAAGCGATCCCATTGTGGAACGAGGTTTGCAAGCAATTGATAACTTTGCCATTGAAACAGAGGATAGTTATCGAGTTCAGCCTTGTGTTTCACCCGTCTGGGATACAGCTTGGGCGATGCGTGCTTTGATAGAATCTGGCTTTGCACCAGATCATCCTGTCGTGGTAAAAGCTGGCGAATGGTTGTTGCAAAAACAAATTTTAGATTACGGAGATTGGGCTGTAAAAAATCGCCAAGGAAAACCAGGGGCTTGGGCTTTTGAGTTTGAGAATCGCTTTTATCCCGATGTAGACGACTCGGCGGTGGTGGTGATGGCACTACATTTAGCGAAACTCCCCAATGAAGAAATCAAGCAGGCTGCGATCGCTCGTGCCTTAAACTGGATTGCATCTATGCAATGTAAACCAGGCGGGTGGGCTGCTTTTGATTTGGATAACGATCAAGATTGGCTTAATTCCATCCCTTATGGCGATTTGAAAGCCATGATCGATCCAAACACCGCAGATGTTACGGCTAGAGTACTAGAAATGCTGGGTGCTTGTGATTTGTCAATTGATAGTGAAAATTTGGAGCGATCGCTTACTTATCTTTTGCGCGAACAAGAAACCGAAGGCTGTTGGTTTGGTCGTTGGGGTGTAAATTATATTTACGGCACCAGTGGCGTTTTGTCAGCTTTGGCGTTAATCGATCCTCAAAGACACAAACTCAGTATAGAACGGGGAGCAGCTTGGTTAGTTGGATGTCAAAACCCAGATGGTGGTTGGGGCGAGACTTGCCGTAGTTACAACGATCCCAGTCTCAAAGGCAAAGGAAATAGTACTGCATCTCAAACGGCTTGGGCTTTAATTGGTCTTTTGGCAGCAGGTGAAGCAACAGGTAAATTAGCTCTTGATGCGATCGAGCGGGGAATTGGATATTTGGTGGCAACTCAAAAGCCAGATGGTACTTGGTTTGAGGCAGACTTTACAGGTACTGGTTTCCCTTGCCATTTTTATCTCAAGTATCATCTGTATCAACAATACTTTCCTTTAATCGCACTAGGTCGCTATCAAGCAGCGATTGCGATCAAAGAAGGTTAACATTCGTTTTTAGTAAGGTAGCACGCCTATGCTACCTTAGCTCGACTTTATCCATTTTTAATTCAATCAAGCAGCGTAAACAGCAATATC